>CAJUQO010000001.1 GCA_910588295.1 uncultured Lachnospiraceae bacterium
CGCACCAAGCGGATTCAGGGAACCACAGATTTATTTGAGTGCAGCGTCAACATGGGGCATTTGTATTTAAAAAAGACAAAACAAAGAATCAGCACGTTCTGTTTAAGCCAGGGATTCCATTATGCCAAGGGCAAATGGACGCAGGCGCACTTGAAGTGGCTGAAATCACTTGAACTGGGCGGATCGGACAGGGAAACGCTGGACGAGTATCTGATTACCTATGGATATCAGACAAACCGGATTGAAGCCTTCGATTTGTACAAAAAACTTTGCGTTTTCGCGTTCCTAATAAGAGTCAATCATATTATCACGGAAAAACCTTAATCGTTTGAACGAAGTCTTAATAAATCTAAAACGCCGCGCGAAGAGCAAAGTCCCGCGCCAAACGGCAGCAGCCCTGTTTTCCACAGACAAAAAGCATATTCTGTAAAAAACGCAACAATTTTTTGATAGAAACCTTTTTTCTTTTCCATTATAATTATAGGGACAAAAAACATCGGCGCGCTGTGCGCCCGTAATGATATTTGGGGAGGATTGCCATGAGAATATATCGCACAAAAAATTATGATGAGATGAGCCGGAAAGCTGCGGATCTGATCGCCGCACAGGTAGTTATGAAGCCGGATTCCGTCCTGGGACTGGCTACAGGTTCCACCCCCCTTGGGGCTTACCGGCTGCTGATTGAACGTTATGAAAAGGGAGAGCTGGATTTTTCGGAGATTTGTTCGGTAAATCTGGATGAATATGTGGGGCTTTCCGCCGATGACGAACAGAGCTACGCCTATTTTATGCACAGCAATTTCTTTGACCACATCAATATCCGGCCGGAGAATACCCATATCCCCAACGGCCTGGAAGAAGATACTGCACTGGAATGCCACCGGTATAATCGGGTCATCGGAGCGCTGGGCGGTATCGACCTGCAGATCCTTGGAATTGGCAGCAACGGGCATATCGGATTCAATGAACCGGGCGATGCCTTTGTGCCGGATACCCACTGCGTGGAGCTGGCCGGGAGCACCATACAGGCCAACGCCCGCTTTTTCTCTTCCCCCGATGAAGTTCCCACGGCCGCCTATACCATGGGCATCCGATCCATCCTGCAGGCAAAAAGTATTGTGCTCATGGCATCAGGAAAAGCCAAGGCGGAAGCTCTGTACCGTGCGCTGCACGGCCCCGTCACTCCCGCCCTGCCCGCATCCATTTTACAACTTCACAGCCATGTATTTGTTGTGGCAGATGAAGAGGCTATGTCAGAGAGGTTCAATCCTTTTTAATCACACAAACAAAACCTCCGTTGCCTTTGATGCGGTCTGCCGGATCCGCACCAACGACAACGGAGATTCAAAAATATATCCTATTTCCCTTACACATCAAAGCAGCTTCCGCCGATAAACTCCCGCAAAATAGAATTCTTCGCTACCGGTTCTCCGGGCATAGTCAGAAAATAGTCCAGGAATTTCAGCAGCCGTACCGCCTCGTCATATTCAGGATCATCCTTGGTGATCTGAAACAGCAGCGGCTGGGCATGGATTTTCAGCACAGCCAGTTCATAGAGAAGAGCCGAGTTGAACATGGCGTCCGCCTCCTCCTGATAGGGGAAGATATTCTGCTCCTCCCCCCGCCGCACGGAGGGCCAGCGGGCGATGGTATCCTTGGCCGTGTTCCCCCTGGTGCGGTTATCCCGCACAATCCGGCGGAGCAGCCTGCCGTCAGTGGTGGGAATCCGGTTGTGCTCGTCGATATTGAGCTGGGTCAGGGCGCTGACATAAATTTTATACTTATTTTCCCTGGGAAGCGCATAGCTGAACGCGTCGTTCAGACAATGGATGCCCTCGATCACCAGCACGTCCCCGGCACCCATCCGCAGCTTCTGTCCACGGTATTCCCGCTTTCCGGTGAGAAAATTGTAGTTGGGGAGCTCTACCTCCTCTCCCGCCAGAAGCCGGGTCATATCGCTGTTAAACTGTTCTGTATCCACAGCGCCCAGACACTCGAAATCATAGTCCCCGTTCTCATCCCGGGGCGTATCACAACGGTTGCGGAAATAATTGTCCGCGGAAATCGCATGGGGATGAAGCCCGTGGGCAATAAGCTGCACGGACAACCGCCGGGAAAAAGTCGTCTTCCCCGAGGACGAGGGACCTGCAATCATAACAAACTTGACCTGCTTCCGACCGGCAATAGTCTCGGCTATGCGGGAGATTTTTCCCTCCTGCAGGGCTTCCGACACCAGATACAGCTCCGTACCTCTGCCCTGACTGATCTGCTCATTGAGTTCGCCTACCGTGGACGCACCCATCCGTTCCGCCCAGTCCTCGGCCTGCCTCTGCGTGGAGAATATTTTCGGCGAAGGTTCAAAAGGCTGCACCACATCCGGGTTCCCCTCCCTCGGCATCATCAGCACCACACCGTCCTCATATGGAACCAGCTCAAACAGCTTCAGATACCCCGTGTGCCATACCATAAAGCCATAAAAGTAATCTTCAAATCCGTCCAGACAATACAGATTTACCCTGGACACCCGACGGTAAGAAAACAGTTTTTCCTTATCATACATCCCGTACTGATGGAACAGCTCCACCGCGTCGGCAGTATTCTCGCTGCGCTTCATCACCGGAAGCTTCCGTTCCACAATCCGGAGCATCTCCTCCCGGATGGCATCCAAAAGCTCCCTGTCGATACGCACATCGCCCTGTATCGTATAAAAAAAACCGTCCCCGATGGCAAAATGCAGGACAACCTTTTCGATCTTTTCCCGTCCCAGCACATGATGAACCGCCCGCAGAAAGAGCAGATTCATGCTCCGCTTATAAGTCTTGTGCCCAATCGAATCTTCCATAGATAAAAAAGACACCTCGCAGGGTTTCTTAATCCTCTTATGCAGTTCCCGAAGCTTCCCGTCCACCCTGGCCAGAAGAGCCGGATGCACATGGACAGTATCATAATATTTCTCTG
Organism: uncultured Lachnospiraceae bacterium; assembly: GCA_910588295.1. Classification (GTDB taxonomy): domain Bacteria; phylum Bacillota; class Clostridia; order Lachnospirales; family Lachnospiraceae; genus UBA11957. The sequence goes on from CAJUQO010000001.1 coordinate 2,959, forward strand.
CCAGCTCCCCCAGACGTGTCCCATAGGGTACCTCAACCGTCTTCTCCTCCATATGTACGGAAACCATATTCTGTTCCATATGCCAGTTCCTCCTCTCTGCGTTGCAGCCTTATGTCTTTCCATATATGCCAATACTCATCGCCGCCTATTTAAAGTATGCCAAAGCCTCCCGTATAAGCCCCAGCTTATCTTCAATCTCACGCAGTCTCCCGCGGGCTCCATCCGTATCCGTCTTCCAAAGCTTTCCGGCGATCGCCTCACAGATACGCTCCTCCTTCTCCAGGTACTGCTTAAGCACCGGATCTTTGCGCTCCAGCAGGATCCTCCCATACCGAAACCAGATCTCCCGGTCATGCTCCACGGCGCCCTGCACGGCCCGGAACATCGGGTAATACTTCCCCTCCTCAAACACTATTTTCTCATCCATGATCTGCCAGCCAGCCCCCTGCAGAAAGCGGCGCACCTCATGAATGTCCGACTGGGGCTGCAGCACCAGCTCCCGGATCCCCGGCAGCAGAGCCTGTCCATCAGCGAGGATTTTCCTCATAAGCATGCCGCCCATACCGGCAATTACCAGAGAATCACACTCGCCAAAAAACAGTTTCTCCAGGCCGTCGCTGAGCCGTGTCTCAATCACATCTTCTCCATGATGGGCGCGGATATGCTCCTCTGCCCGGCTTAAAGGCCCTTTTCCCACATCCATGGCTATGGCTGAGGGAATCCGCCCCTGCTCCCACAGCCAGATCGGCACATAAGCGTGATCCGTCCCCACATCCGCCAGACGGCTGCCCGGTGTCACCAGAGACGCCACAGCCCGTAAACGTTCAGACAACTGCATAGGCCGCCTCTCAGTCCAAATAATCTTTCAGCTTACGGCTGCGGCTGGGATGGCGCAGCTTGCGCAGGGCTTTCGCCTCAATCTGGCGGATACGCTCCCGGGTCACATTGAACTCCTTACCCACTTCCTCCAGGGTGCGGGCCCGTCCATCATCTAGGCCGAAACGCAGGCGCAGTACCTTCTGTTCCCTGTCCGTCAGGGTTCCCAGCACCTCCACCAGCTGCTCCTTGAGCAGCGTAAAGGCTGCCGCGTCCGCCGGAACGGGCACATTGTCATCCTGAATGAAATCGCCCAGATGGCTGTCCTCTTCCTCACCGATCGGGGTCTCCAGAGACACCGGCTCCTGGGATATTTTCAAAATCTCCCGAACACGCTCCACAGACATATTCATCTCTTCGGCAATCTCCTCCGGCGTGGGTTCCCGCCCCAGCTCCTGAAGCTGCTGCCTCGATACGCGGATCAGCTTGTTGATGGTTTCCACCATGTGCACCGGGATGCGGATCGTTCTGGCCTGGTCGGCGATAGCCCTAGTGATAGCCTGACGAATCCACCAGGTCGCGTAGGTAGAAAATTTAAACCCCTTACGAAAATCAAATTTTTCTACTGCCTTTATAAGACCCAGGTTGCCTTCCTGGATCAGATCCAGAAAAAGCATACCCCTGCCCACATACCGTTTGGCAATGCTGACCACCAGACGGAGATTCGCCTCGGCCAGTCTTTTCTTCGCTTCCTCACCGACATATACCGTCATATGCAGACTTTTTAATTTTTGCTCTATCTGCGCCTTCTCTTCCGGATCCTCCATGTCGGCCAGCTGCCCCTCCAGATCTTCCAGCTCCTTGGCGGCATCCGCTCCGGCTTCCATCTGTTTCGCCAGATGGATCTCTTCCTCCGCCGTCAGAAGGGGGACTTTGCCGATTTCTTTCAGATACATACGAACCGGATCCTCGATGCTGACGCCCTCCGGCACAGTCAGATCCAGATTTTCCACATCCAGTTCCTCTTCCTCCTCAATGGCGGCGTCTTCATCATTCAGAAGCAATGCCTCCGTCTCTTCCATGGCATTCATACGCAGGATATCGATACCGTTCTGTTCCAGATAATCAAATACCTTCTCCATATCCTCCGGACTCAACGGGAAATCACGAAAATAATCGTTGATCTCCTGGTATTCCAGAATATTTTTTTTCTTTTTTCCCATTTCCAGAAGGCCTTTCAGTTTCTCCGAAAATTTTACCATATCGATTTCCATAGATTTCCATCCTTCCATACATTGTTTTTATTTTATCCTTAATTAATAGAAATATGCAGTTCACCCGTCTGTACCCGGAACTCTTCCAGCTCCTTTTTCTCCCGCATCAGCGCCATGAAGCTCTCTGGGTCGGAGGGATCCCCCCTGGCCATGCGTTTCTTTAAGCTGTCGGATTTCATCCGGAATATCACATCCTTCAAAGCCTGCTGCCGTTCCTCGTCGGAATCCAGCCGGATCCCGGCGTGCAATACCGCCGCCGCTTTTTTCTGCTCCTCCAGATCCTCAAAACGGCTGAGTATCCCGGCGGGATTCGGTTCCCCCCGGTCGTATTGTTCAAACAGCAGCTCAGCCATCCGGTGATACATCGGGTCGGTAAAATCCTCCAGAGTTATGTACTGTTTTATCCCCTCGTAAATGGAGGGATAGGAGGCCAGCCATGTCAGCATCAGCCGCTGGGCCATATCCGCTCCCCCGGAGAGCTTTGCCGCCGCGGGCCTGGCTCCCGTCGTCACCGGCCTGGGCTTCGGTTCCACCCCTGCTCCCTGCAAAGCCAGACGGTTGACCAGCTTGCGGAGGATACCCGCCTCTATGCCATACCTCTCCGCAATAGCCTCCAGATAAGTGTTTCTTTCGATCTCGTCCTCCAGGCGGCAAAGCCGCCGAGCCGCTTCGTGGAAAAAATCCGTTTTTCCCTGGGGATCTCCCATGTCATAATCCGCCTGCAGCTTGTCTATCTCGTACAGGAATCCATTGATCCCCCGTTCCAGCCGTTCCTCAAAAGCTCTGGCCCCCTCCGCCTTGATAAATTCATCTGGATCCTTGTGTGGAGACAGATCGACGACCTTTGCCGAAAGCCCCGCCGCCCGCAGCAGAGGAATGGCCCGCAAAGCCGCTTTAACCCCGGCCCCGTCACTGTCATAGATCACTAGCGCCTCATTGGTGAAGCGTTTCATCAGGCTGCACTGCTGGGAGGTAAGCGCCGTTCCCAGGGAAGCCACCGCATTGGTGAATCCCGCCTGGTGCATGGCGATCACATCCATATAGCCCTCGCAGATGATGAGATTTTTCTTTCTGGAACTGCGGGCGATATGCAATCCGTAAAGATTGCGGCTCTTGTCAAAGATCTTTGTTTCCGGCGAATTCAGATACTTGGGCTTCCCGTCCCCCATGACCCGTCCGCCAAAACCGATCACACGGCTATTGATATCCATAATCGGGTAAATGACCCGGTTCCAGAATTTGTCCGACATCCCGCGCCGCTCGTCCACGTTGAACAGACCGGACTGCTTTAACAGTTCATCGGAATAATGTTTCGATTTCAAATACTTATACAGGCCGCTGCCGTAACGGTCTGAATAGCCGAGGCCAAAACGTTTCATCGTCTCCTCCGAGATCTGCCGGTTTCTCAGATAATCGCCGGCCTGCCGGCCTTTGTCTGTCCTGAGCTGTATATAATAAAATTTTGCCGCTTCCTTGTTGACGGCAAGCAGGGCGGAACGCAGATCCGCTTCCTGCCTGGCCTCCTTGGAATACTCCTGCTTTGGCAGCTCTATGCCGGCCCTGGCCGCCAGCTTCTCCACCGCCTCCGGAAAAGTGGCATTCTCATATTCCATCAGAAAGGTGTAAACATTCCCGCCCACGCCGCAGCCAAAACAGTAAAACATCTGTTTGGACGGAGTGACAGAAAAAGACGGTGATTTCTCATTGTGAAAAGGACACAGCCCAAAATAGGAGCTTCCCTTCCGCTGCAGCCGCACATATTCCGATACCACATCCACAATATCATTGCGATTTCTGACTTCCTCGATGATATCATCCGAATATCTCATGTATATACTCCCCTGTGCGGGTACATCCCCGCTGTAACGTCAGTTCACCTGCCAGCCTTTGAGCACGAATATATCCTTGTATTTATGTATAAAGTACTGATCCGTCATGCCGGAAATGTAATCGCAGGCCGCCTGTTCCACCGATTCGCCTCTGGCCATCATTTCCCGGCATTCATCCGACATTTCCTGTGGATTCTCACGGTAATAATCCAAAAGCGCTCCCAGCATACGGATAGCCTTACTCTCTTCCGCTTTGACAAGCGAGCTGGTATAAACGTTGTCAAACATCAGCCTGCGCAGACTCATCATGGCTTCATGGATCTCCCCTGACATCTCCACACAGTCTTTGCCCCGGCTGTTTGACACCACGTCATGAACCATCGTATCCAGCCGCTCCACATTGGTGCCGCCCAGCCTCATACGCAGGGTAATCGGAATATGATCCTCATTGATAACCCCGGCCCGCATGGCATCGTCCATATCATGATGGATATAAGCGATCTTGTCACTGAGGCGCACTACCTGTCCCTCCAGTGTAGAAGGTTTTCCCGCCGTCTGATGGTTGAGGATGCCGTCCCGCACCTCCTTCGTCAGATTGAGGCCCCGACCGTCCCGCTCCAGCAGCTCCACCACCCGCACACTCTGGACATTGTGCCGAAACCCCCGGGAACTATACTTATTCAGCGCCCTCTCCCCGGAGTGGCCGAAGGGCGTATGCCCCAGATCATGCCCCAGGGCAATGGCTTCCGTCAGGTCTTCATTTAGATACAAGGCTTTTGCGATCGTGCGGGCGATCTGGGAAACCTCCAGAGTGTGCGTCAGTCTGGTCCGGTAGTGATCCCCCTGGGCCGCCAAAAACACCTGCGTTTTATTATTCAGTCTCCGGAAAGCTTTGGAATGCAGGATGCGGTCCCGGTCTCTCTGAAAAGCCGTGCGCAGCTCACAGGCCGGCTCCGGCCTGTCCCGCCCCGCCGAATCGATACTGCAAAATGCAAAAGGGCTCAAAGTCTCTTTCTCTCTGATCTCCAACTGCTCCCGAATCGTCATATGTACCTCCTTCTGGAGATGAATGCCATGCAAATAGCCCAAATAACATATTTTCCTATATTCTTTATTTCGCACTAAATCGGCATTTCCTTTTTTTCTATCCTTTTTTTCACAAAAAAACAGACAACCGGCATACATTTTGCCTGCTGTCTGCTTTGCTTAAACAATACAAAAAATCGTACCGCTTTTTTTCTCAGAACAATACCAGAGGATTATCCACGCCATATACGCAGTCACAAATACACCGCACCGTCTGTTCCGCCATGACCCACACCACTTTTTCCGTATAAAACGCCGTGTGGGGTGAAAGGATCACATTGGGAAAAGAGCGGAGCAAGGCCATCTGAGGATTGGCCAGGCAATCGCCCATGCGGTTCAGGAAATACAGGCCGTTCTCATCCTCCAGAACATCCAAGGCCGCCGCACCCACCCGGCCATCTTCCAGTGCCGTAATCAGGGCCTTTGTATCAATCAATATCCCTCTCGCCGTATTGACGATCACGGCTCCCGGCCGCATGATTGAAAAAGCGTCTTTATCCAGCAGATGGAAATTTTCCTTCGTGGCCGGAGCGTGGAGAGTGATCACATCACATGTTCCAAGTAATGTCTCAAAATCCGTATAGGTGACAATCTCCGACAGTTCCTCATCGGGATAGGGATCGTATGCATAGAGCCTGCATCCAAACCCAGCCAGGTGGCAGATCACCGCCCGGCCGATCTGCCCCGTGCCGATTACCCCCACCGTACAATCACACAAATCCCGTCCCAGCTTACCCTGCAGAGAAAAATCCTGGAGGCGCGCCCGGTCGAGAATGTAAGTTATCTTTCTGAGGCTCATCAAAATCAGCATGATCGCATAATCCGCCACGGTCTCCGGCGGATAATTCACATGGGATACATGCATACCGATCTCCCTGGCATGATCCAGGTCTATGTGATCCGTGCCAACGGAACGGGTAGCGATATGACGGACTCCCGCTCCGTAAAAAGCATCCACGAGGGCGGCATCCATCCGATTGGTTATAATGGAGATGGCCGGATACCCCGCTGCCAGATGCACGTTTTCCATAGACGGATACTCGGTCGTATAACCAAAGGTCAGCCCGTATCCCCTGGCCAGCTGTTCAAAATACGGAAGCTCGTCATACTCCCGTATGCCGTACACAAATAATTTCATTTACATTTCCCCTTATCTGAAAAAAATTTATACCCACTCCACTATCATAAAACAGCAGCGATTTGATGTCCAGTGAATCTTGAAAAATGACCGCCCTGGGTTTCTTTTCTGGCTATAGTTCAGCCCAGGGCTTTGCATTTGATGCAAAGTCCGTAAGAATGCTGGTATTTTGTCAAGAGTGAATCCAGCCTTTCGCCGCAGGCGAACTTCCAATGGGCTGGATTCAGTAACAGTTCTGCCGGAGGATGAACTGTTAACTTTTCTGTATATTATAGCATACAAATGCCCGCATCATCCGTTAAACCGATGCGGGCATCCTGTGACTTTTGCTATTAATAGTTATCTGACAGAGCCGGACACTGAAATCCTACTGCCTCTTTAACCGGAATCTCTTCGTCTGCTCCTCCAGCAAATGCACCTGGTCAAAGAGCTCCGCACTGACAGCAGCCGATTCCTGGCTGCTGGCCGAGTTTGACTGGACTACCGTGGAGATCTGGCTGATCCCCTCCGTAACCTGGGAAATCGAATTCGCCTCGCCCCGTATCGCATCCGCAATCATACCGATGGTTCCGTTAGACTTCAGCACCAGATCCAGGGTCTTTTTCAGCGTCTGAGAAACCTCTCCCACGATCTGGCCGCCGCGCTCCGTGGCCTGAATGGAATTCTCGATCAGTTCCTTGGTAGCCTTGGCCGCCGCATCAGATTTAGCCGCCAGGTTGCGCACCTCGTCGGCCACCACGGCAAAGCCCTTTCCTGCCTCACCGGCCCGGGCTGCTTCAACTGCCGCGTTCAGCGCCAGAATATTTGTCTGGAAAGCTATATTTTCTATAGTGGCTATAATATTGCCGATCTGCTGGGACGCCTGGCTGATATCCTCCATGGCCTGCACCATCTGCTCCATCTGCCGGCTGCTGATGGATACCTGCTCGCCTGTCTGATTGGCATTCGCCTGGGCGTCGGCGGCCGCCTCCACATTCCGGTTCGCGTTTCTGGAAAGCTCCTCCAGGGTAGCGTACAGCTCCTCCACTGCGCTGGCCTGCTCCGTGGCGCCCTGGGACAGCTGCTGGGCGCCGCTGGACAACTGCTCCGCGTTCCCCGACACTTTCTGCTCCGCATGGTAAATATTGGAAATCGTCCCGGACAGAGTCGTAGTCAGGCTGTCCAGAGACGTCTCGATAGATTTGAAATCTCCGATAAACGGCGCGGATACGGACACATCGAAATTACCCTGGGCCAGCTGGCTCATGATACGATTCAGATCCTCTACATAACTGTGGATCAGACCCATGGATTTTTCCAGGGTGCGGACAAGGTCTCCCAGCTCATTCTTTGAATGGTAATCAAAAGCCAGCTCCAGCTTCCCTTCCTGCAGCGGACGGCTGCTGTTGGTGATCAGAATAATGGGTTTCACCACACGGGTGAACACATACCAGACCAGGCTGATCAGACATCCCAAGGCCAGAACAAGGCAGACCACACAAAGAATGTGCATGGTCCGGATCAGGCCGTTCATATGGGCCATACTGTCTTCGTTCAATACTGTTCCCCGCTCCACTACTTCATCCAGAAGCCCCACCAGGGTCGTTAAATTGGCCGAGATCGTATCCTGATAATAGGCCTGGGCCTCCGGGGCGTTGACAGTCAGAAGATCCAGCGCATGGACGGCAGACTCATGAAGCTGCTTATGTAAAGGCTCCATCTTGTCACGCAGGGCCAGAATCTCCTCGTCCTGCGTGCCCGCCTCTCCATAAAGCCACTGACCCAAAACGCAGGTCGTGGGATCTGTGCTGCCGGTGAACTCTGTACCGGCATACAGGGCGTTACTTAGGTTGCCGGACCATTTGTAATGGGCTGCTTCCGCCGCCTGGGCTCTGTTCAGCACCGCGTTGATCTCCACATTCTCATTCTGCGTGTTCTTGACGCGTATGATATTCGTCGTCGTCACACCGCTAAACAGCAGCACAGAGATCAGCGCCGCAATCACACGAACGCCAACCAGCCATATGATACTTTTACGCATAATCGTACATCCTTTCTCTCCTAAACTTTTAAGGGCGTATTTGCAGGAATCAAATATCCCTTAGGGTTAGCATAACATGACCGCCGAAACCTTTCAACACTTTTGTAAAACCACAAATAATTCGTTTTACTGTTTTACTATTTTTTTACTTTCTGAATCTTCTTTCGTATCCGCAGATCGCATCATTTAAATCAACTTCTATATTTTGCCAGTCCGATAAAATCGCTTCTCCCTCTGTACGGCATATCTTTTCTTTCACAATGTTTAATCTTTTACTCATTTCATCAAGAGCAGATTTCTCCCCTTCTAATGAATAAAAAACCTGAATTTTATAAGTTTTCCGTAAATGATTTTTGATTGACATTTAAACTCTTCTTTTACTTATACATTATAGCAAAAAAAGGTCTATGTTTACACTATAAAATTTATTTTTTGATTTTATCCAATTAAATCCCTGATTTTTCTCTCCATCCGCAAAAGCGCCTCCTCCCCGCTCTGCTCTCCCCGGACCACTCCCATGATCTCTCCAGGAATGATGGCCGTGTAGATCGTGTTTTTAAAGCGGCTCTCATCCAGGATCTCCGGCATGGTCCGTTTCCGGCTGATACGGCTGCTCTCCAGCACCAGAGGTTTCCATGGCTCCAGATTCTCCAGATCGGGGCGCTCATAGTACTCCCGGCTCATCGTAGAGCCGCCCAGCAGAGACAGCGGGATGCCGTTATGCTTGTCCCCCAGCCACAGAAGAAATCTCTCCGCCTCCTCCTGGTGCTTCCCGTAACGGTTCAGCCCCAGGCTCCAGCCTCCCAGTACCGGAACGCCTCCGGGGGGCAGGGCGTAGCCGATATTTCCGGCAGTCCTAGACAGCGTATAATTATTGATATCGCCTGCGTCAGAGCTGTAGAGAATCACCATAGCGCTGTTACCCCGGGCAAATTCATCTGCGGCCTCGTTCCAGGAGACCATGGTTTTTCCGGAGGAATACCGATAGGACTGCAAAAGATTTTTGAGGGCCTGCAGGGCATTCGTACTGTTGATGCTCACCTCCCCCATGGCAGTAAACACCCGGCCGCCATAAGACCACAGGCGGCTTAAAAACTCGATGGCCGTATAGACATTGTTCCCCTGGGGAACGGACACCCCGTATTTGACCGGGGAATCCGGCGTATACTCCTGAGTAAAAAATTCCGCCACCACATTGAACTGGCTCCAGGTCTTCGGCGGCGCCAGCTCCTCATTATATTTCCGCCTGAACCGCATCTGCAATGAACGGTTTTCAAACAAATCCTTCTGATAGAAAAGAATCTGGGCCCCCGACATAAAAGGGATGGCGTAAAGGGATTCCACATACATGCCGTAGTCTTTCACGGCCCCGTCTATAAATCCCGCCAAATAATCGCGCCGGGCCAGCAGATGATCCAGATTCTTTACCCCACCGCTCTCCACCAGGCCTTCCAGCCAGGTAATATCCATCATAAAGCCATCATAATACCCGTCCTTCGCCCCGCTGTGCTCATAGAGCGTTTTTTCCAGCTCATCATAGGCATACAGGTCAAAATGAAGCCTTTGCCCGCTCTCCCTCTCATAGATCATAGCCAGCATCTCCATGCCCCGGGCCGAGGAGCAGTCGTATACCGCAAACCGGAGTTCCACCTCTCCGGGCCGGATTCCCGTCAAAACCGTGGGCGTCTGTTTGAATACAGCCGGGATATGGCGGGTAGATGCCTCATGAAGCCGGGGCTTGTCCATAGCTTCTATAAGACGGCCGACGGCCTCCCGGGCAGTCTGTTTGGGTGAGAGGGATATCTCACCCGCATAGGTACCGGTATCCTCGATCCAGCTACTCTCCTTGATCACATAGACCGGCACATGGCCCATTTTCAGCATCTCCAGGGCCTTTCCGATCCCCGCGCCGATCTCCGGGCTGCCCGCAATGACAGCATCCATACGGGAACAGGCGGCGCACAGCTCAAACATGGCCTGAAACCCCCTCTCACAGCTGCCGTCCACAATCTTGAGCCTCCCCGTCTCAGGGTAATATTCCTGAAAAATACTGCCAAGCTTCGCGTCAAACAGAAGATCCCTGTCCATGACCAGGCCCACCTGTATCACTCCACGGCTGTATAGGATTTCCATCAGTTCCCTGAAGGCCGCACCGTAATCCAGCACGATATTATCCCCGGCAAAATCCACCGCATCATGGCGGCTGACCAGCAGGAGGGGCTTTTCGACCTGTCCCCATTCCTCCCGCCAGGGCTTCTGCCGGAGCACGGAGTACAGGATCATGCCGTCCACCCGCATGTCGAGAAAAGACTCTATGGATTTCCGCTCGATCAGACGGTTATTCCTGCTGAATTTAACGGACACGCTGTATCCCCGCTCCCGCAAAAGCCGCTCCAGCTCCATCATAAAATCCCCGTTAAACTTCTGCATTATATCCGGCAGGATCACACCCACTGTATTCGTCCGCGTACTTTTCAGGCTTCTCGCCGTGGCATCCGGCCGATAGGCAAGCTGTTTCATCGCCTTCTCCACCCGGCTGATCAATTCTTCATTCTGCGTCTTCCCGTTCAGCACATTGGACACCGTTCCCAGAGAAACGCCTGCCAAACCGGCGACTTCCTTCAATGTTGCCATAAACCCTTCCCTCCGCTTTTCATGCTCTCCATTATAGCTTTTGGGGAAGTTTCTTTCAACAGCCACTTTTTGATCACGAATGCGTGGCTCGGGTGTAATCAAAAAACATTCCTGAAGAAATCAAGAATGTCGTTTCACAGGCTTTCTCACTACTTTTCATGGCCAATTGCGGATATATGGTATATAATCAGGAAAACGACTTCGGAAAGGAGCCCCCCATGAACACTTCAAATGTTTCCAACTACGACGCAGTCCTCAATAACTGGCGGCAGAAATTCCTAGCCATGGATCACGAAGCCCTGGCCCGCAGGTTCCGGCTGGCCATAGATGATGAGGCGCTGTATATTACCTATTACGCCCACCCGCTGCGCATCGGCCGCCGCTCGGGAGATGTGCGCTACGAGGGAAAACCGGAGGTCACACCGCCCTTTAATACAGCCATCACGATCTACAATCTCTTTCACTATGCTGTGGATCGGCCCGCGGCCTCGGGAAAGCTGGTTCCTTTCTATGAGGTCAAGCGGGTCTATCCTTTTGAACAGGCGTACCGGCAGACTATCCTGAAAAAACTGGAGGGCTGCTTTACCGGCCATGTGGCAGAATTGAAACAGGCCTGCGAAAAACTGGGCGGGCGGCCCCTCTCCCAAGGCGACGCGGGCTATGAGCTCCCTGTCTTTCCCTTTTTCACCATTGCCGTGCTCTTCTGGGATGCCGACGAGGAATTTGCCTCCCAGGCGAATATGCTCTTTGACTCTAACATCACGGATTTTCTGCACGAGGAAAATGTGGTGGGCGTGGCCTCCGACGCTGTGTACTACCTTACCGAGGCGGCAGGGCTTGTGCCGAAGGAAATCTATGGGGGATAACGGAATATCAACCCGGTCTGCGCAAACCGCCTTTCCGCTTCATCCCAAAACCATGCAAATAAATTTCAGGAACGTTTACCCGGCCGTCTTTTGCCACATAGACAATACCCAATTTCTGCAGCACGTCAAAAATCCCCTGGGGCGATGTGGCCGGCAGCCGCTCCTGGGCCTTTGCATCCCACAGATCCATCCGTATTTTATTTATAAAATCGTTTTTGGGAATTAACAATGTCGTCCCCGCCAACGCTTTTTTTAACTGCTCCAGCCACGGATATTCCTCCTGCAGTTCCATCACCCGCTCTACAGATACGGCCTGAACGGCGCCCTGAATCATTGCCGGCAGCAATATCCGATTTTTTTGCGTCTTTTCTTTATCCGGAGAAGCCAGCATCTTTTTTGCAGCCACGCTATAACATTTCATAAAGGAGCGCGGCGACAATACCCCATGGGTATCTTGCAGATGATTGGGCGCCCAGGAATAGCTGGCACCCTTTTTATTATTGCTTCCCATATAGGGCCCGATCAATTCATTTACAAACTGCTTCATGACCTCCTCGCACTCTGTGGGAACATAACCGATCTGACCATCAGGTTCCGGGCTGACCAAATTTTCTGTCAGGCGCAAGTAAGCATCCATCTCCTCATTTCCGGCATTGGCCAGCCTTTTCACAAATAGGCGGTACAGCGACAACGTATTCCACTCCAATTTCAGGCAGTTGCTGACCAATTTGGAGGAATCCGGGAAACAGAGCAAATCAGAATCAAACAAATCACTCCGAAGAAATATTTTACATTTTATCCGCTTCCAACGGTGTAAATGGGCAAACCAAAATGCCAGCAGGGTTCTTATATAAGGAAAAATATCCACATATCGGACACATATCCTATCCAATGAATCATATAAAAGAAAAAACCACTGGTCTGTACGGTTCAGATAATCATCCAGATCGTCTAAAAAACCTTCCACCCCTTCCGGTTTCTCTGCTACTTCTTCCATCCATCGGGAAGGGCGTCCCAGCAATCTGTCCTTCCATAAGTTTTCAATAAAACCCTCGGAAAAGTTCTCTTTTACAAGCCCCCAAACCTCTTCATTTTCCCGGAAAAACTGTGCCAGCAGAATTACAACGCTCCCTGACCAGAATGTGACGGCCTGCTGTTCATCTACATAACGGCCCAATACGCTCGGAGAAGGGAAGCGGCTGTCAGCCAGGTTATACCCTGCCAGAAAACGGGTATTGTCTATATTTGGCCGAAAAAGCTGACGCTGCCCTCCAATAATCTGTGCAAACCCCGCATCATGCAAAAGAGTCTTGAATAAACGCGTTTTACCTGAGCCCCTTCCACCAAGCACAAGAAAACGATTGGGATCGCCGAGAGCCATGTAACTACGCAAAGGCAAAAAATCTTCCAGACCTTCTTCTTCATTTTCCGCAATGGCAGACACGGAAGCCATCGTATTAAGAATCTCCTGCTTGTCCATCCTGCTCCTCCTCACCGGCGGCAAACCATTGCCGGATTCTCGTCTTGATCTGTTGATAGCTCTCCCCCATCAGCATTTGTTTCATCTGGCGAACCATTTCATTCTGTACTTGTGTGCCGTCCGAAAACAACTGGATATTCCCTGCCAGTAAAGGCTGGTAAGGAACAAAAACAGGCGAGTGGGCTTCATCCACTGCCTCCGGACCCGGCTGCTGCTCGTCCTCCCAATAATAGGCGTCACAACAGACCATATACGCCTGATTTTTAAATGACCTTTTTTCTTCATCGCCCACAAGGCCATCCCTGCCGCAGGCACTGTCTACCAACAGGACAAAAGGCCTTTCCTCCTGAGACGTACTGATGGCCTGTATAACCTGCTCCATGCCATACCAGGACTGTCTGCTGTCTTTTCCAAACAACACTACGCCGTGTGGAATCTGAGCGGTGATCACACCTCCCATATCATGAAACCCCGCCCTGGAATCCAGCAAAATGTAATCTACTTTGCAAACCGGAGCTATAGCTTCGACGGCATCCGTTATCAACCGGGCCAGTTGCCTTTTCATATTATGCGGGATAGCATCCTGATAATCAATCCGGGCCAGCTTCTGCAGATAGCTTCCATCCACCGTTCCTGCCGGAATGACAAATATATTTCCTGTCAAATCCTCTGTTACAACCGGATCCGTCACCTGCAAAATCATCCTGCTCATATCCACTGTCTCCCCTTCAAGACAAACGGAGGCTTCCAGCAGATAATCCACCGTCCCCCAGGACATACTGGTTTCGTCAAAAAACAAAGAGGCCAGTCCTGGGGCTTCTATATCCGTATCAATCGCCAGAATATTTTTCCCTTCTTTCGCCAGGGACAGGGCGGCAGCGGCAAGCGCTGTCGTTCTCCCCATACCTCCCTTGAAAGAATAAAAAGTCACTACTTTCGGATTCCGTTTTGCCAGGGCATCCTCATATGGCCACACGGCCCTCTCCATTCCCGTTCGCTCCACCCACGCTTTTTTTGCTATGGCTCTTTCCAGCATAAACCAGCTGATTCCCTGACGGTTATCCCTGCGAGAGCGCAGACGCTCAATCTCAAGGATCATAGCTTTAACCAGATCACTGTTTTGTTACCATATACGCATTTCTCCTCTAACTTTGCATCGTTCCGTTTAATACTTCGGAAACCAGCTTTCGCACCAGAAATTCTGCAAATATACCGGCCCCCTGCATCTCCCCTTCCGTATATCCTTTGTCCCTTGCATACCTGCGCCCGGGATGGCCGTCAAACAGCTCTTCCGGAATACGTCTGCTGCCAAGCAGCGTCCCTGCTTTTGCATCCAATATCTGTAAAGCGGCATGGTATTGCTGCATATCTCTCCACGCTTCTTCTACATTATGATTCAGCCGGTAGCCCCGATTCGCACAAATCTGTTCATAAATTGCTTTCATCGCGCATTCCGCAGAAAAAGCATAATGGCACATGGCATTATCTGCCCTGTCGGCATCCTGTAAAATTTTACCGTCCACAAAATGGCGCACGGCAGCCTCCGGAAAATGATCATTCGTATATTGCGGCATTTCGGCCTCCTTATCCCTATCCATCTTTTCCCATGATAACACATGTACACTCTTTTTTCAAATTATTCGGATCAGCAAAAGCTGACACTGTATCTTTACAGCACAATGCAAAATCTGTCTGCTTTTGTTGCCGCTTTACGCCTCCGCCGCCATCCGTTTCACATACTGCAGCCCTTTCGCCACCGGAGGCAGGCACACGAGGATGACCGTGGCGATCATCTCCGGCAATATGTAGGTAGCATTATAGCCCAGGGTATAGACCAGCGGATTCATCCCCTCCGGTGCATAAGAAGCAAAATACACATAGCCGGAGATCACATGGCAGACATAGCGTCCCGCCATACCGGCCACCAGCCCCGTCATCAGGCCAAACTTCTGTTTATGAAATAAACCGGACAATCCCAGTGCCCCGAAGGCCAGGGGATAATCTAGTAGCACCTGCAGGGGCGCGTAGATATAGGGATCAATAATCAGCTGCAGGATACCATAAGCCGCACCGGTCATAAGGCCGATCTTTGCCCCGTAGAGATACCCGATAAAGCAGATAAAAAACATGCTGAACAGCGTGATCGATCCGCCCATGGGCAGCTTGGCAAATTTGATAAAACTAGTGACAAGAGCCAGCGCCATGGCCACGGCACAGAACGTAAGCTGTTTCGCGCTCATTTTACGCCGCTCTTTGCCGGACAGCAGCGCGGGCAGAAGCAGGATCAGCAGCATCACCGCCGCCAGCGCGATATAGCCCGGCGCAGTCAGGTGGTATTCCCAGTTCTCGGCATCATAAGTAAGAAAAAATGACATAAAAAACCTCCTTCGGTCACAGATCGGACGCTGAAGGAGGGTACTCCCGTGTATCATGCTTCCCTACGCCGGTATTGTCCGGATCAGGTAATAAGGGTCAATCCCATGGATTTCTCAGCCGGTAAAGGCTCCCCCAGCGAACGTTTTATTTTGTTATCGGAGCCTATGATAAATCCAGACAGGAAAATTGTCAAGAAAAACTTTTATAGAAAAACATCCGCAAAATCAAAACTCTTTCCTGGCAATTACATGCGTGGACACTCCCAAAGACACCAGAAATCCGGCCACGCACAAGCCAACCGCCAGCAATGCCAGCGCAGTCACCCCCCATCCGTTCAAACCGACCAGCCACTGATCCGGGTCAATGCCATACGTTTTCGTCAGTTTACCCAATGCCATAGCTAACAGAATTACCGAAACCACAACAACCAAAGCCATCACCTGCTGCATGGCAGCGCCGAATTTATAGCGCAGCGGCAGCAGAACCATATTCAGCAGGAACATCACCATCAAAGCAATCAGGCCGGACATATATTCTTCCCGCTGTCCAAAACCAACGCGCTGCAGGATATCCAGGCTGCCCGTATGCGACATAATCCCTTTTATCATTGCCGACAGAAAAAATGTCGCCAGGGACACAGCAGCGCCCACCGCTAGAAAAAACACCAAAAACAGATATTTACTCAATACATACTGATAACGGCTGACCGGCAGCGTCATCAGATAGGCCATGCCGTCGTTTTCCTCATCATAAGCCAAGGTGGACAGGGCCAGCATCCCAAACAACATAATCATAAAGCTCATACCAAAACTGATCGTCGTATCCGTTAAAAAAACGTAGATCACACCGATACCCATGGTCGGCAAAATCGCCCTGACATTCCCCAGCATTATATTTATATCTTTGACCAACAGCCCTTTCATGCTCTTTCCTCCTTCACCATCATCAGGATTACCTCGTCTATACTGCCCTTCTCCACTACCATACGGGGATAATTGTCCAAATAATACTGCTTATGGCCGGTCAGACACTGCCAGCCGAAGGGTGTCCTTTTCTTTTTAAGCAGATATTGCTGATCCATAGCTGCCATCTCCTCATCGCTGACCTTCAAAATACCATAGCTGTCCAGAAGTACATCCGTATCCTCGTGAAGAATGATCCGTCCCCCGTCAATCATATAAATATCGTCGCAGAATCCTTCCAGGTCGCTGGAAATATGGGAACTGACCAGGATCGCCCTGTCTTCCCGCATATGCTCCCGCAAAAGATCCAAAAGCCCGTCCCGGGCCACCACATCCAAACCCGACGTAGGTTCATCCAGGATCAAGATCCGCGGTGAATAGCTCAGCACGCTCAACAGCTTCAATTTCGCCCGCATACCCGTGGAAAACTCCTTTGTTTTCTGCCCCATGGGCAGTCCAAACCGTTCACAATAAGACAGAAAACGCCCTCTGTCAAACTTTTCGTACAACCCTGCCAGCACCGGGATCAGCTGCTTCACGGTGAGGCAGCCGCTGAACGCGTACCCCGGGAAGACCACGCCGATCTCCTGCTTATCCCGGGCCGTTAATGTATTCCAGGGTTTCCCCAATACCTCTATGCTCCCTCCGTCCAGCCGGATCAGATCCATAATCGCTTTAAAAGCCGTGCTTTTCCCTGCGCCGTTGGCTCCGATGAGTCCGGTTACACAGCCCGGCTTTACCTCAAGGGAACAATCCAGCCGAAAACGCCCATAGCTTTTCTGTACATTTTTCAATCGAATCATGCTTACAAATCCTCCAAAATCAGATGAAACAATTCGCGGATCTCCTGATCCGTCATGTGACAGCTTCTGCCTTTCCTTATGGCCATTTCCAGATCGGCTTCTACCTCTTTCTTTTGTTCCTCCAGGATCAGCCCGCCGCTCACACCGGCCACAAAGCTGCCCTTACCGTGCACAGTAACGACAAAACCGGCCTGCTCCAGATGATCGTAAGCTTTCTTCACGGTCAACGCGCTGATCTTCAGCTCCTTTGACAGAGCCCGGACAGAAGGGAGCATTGTCTGCGCTTTCAGCGAGCCGTCCAGAACCATTCCCTTGATCTGTTCCACGATCTGTTCGTAGATCGGCTGCATCGAGCTGTTGTTAATGATAATCCGCATACTATGTACCCTCCTTTATAAACAGTATATAACAGCATATATCAGTTGTCAACTGTTATATGCTGTTATATTAAAAAACATCGGCAGACCGCACACTCAGGTACAGCCGTCCCGACTATGGAACAGAAAAAAGGGAAACTAATTGCAATTTAGACTGGCCACTGTACCGGCGGCCTGGTACAATACATCTTGATAAAATGAAAGGACTGGCAAAAAGGAGATCATGGATCTATGAAACCGAGAAAAAAAATCTATCTGTATTCTATTATAATCATAGCGCTGGTCTACCTCGCCCTGCTGGCCATCCTCTACTGTTCGGAATCCTCCGACAGCAATGCTGTGATCCGGACATTCGGGGATGCCTTCTGGTATTCGTTAGTGACACTGACCACGGTGGGATATGGCGACCTGATACCGGTGACGCCTCTAGGACATGTGGTAGGAATAATTTTTTTACTTTTGTCCGCCGGAATTATGGTAACTCTGCTGGGAGCCGTACTGTCCTTTATCGCCAGTGAGGGGATGCCGTTTCTCATGCTCAGCCTGCAGCGCCATAAAAACTGGTACTATTTTGCAGACTGCGAAGTAGAATCCGATGCACTCGCCGCTAATATCTACAGAGAGGACCCTGACGCGCTGATCATTTACGGCGAAAAGCCAGGCAGCCAGAGCGATACTCCCCACTACCCCTGTGTATATCTGAGTATTTCTCCGGATAAAATTGTGGCGAAAAAGAAAAACGTCGGCACAAAATGTAAAATATTTCTGATGAAGGAAAATGATATCGGCGTAAACCGACGGGCCGCCAACCTGCATAATCTGCCGGTGGAGGTCTATGCCCGTACCACAAACGGCCAGGATAAGCTCTCCGGCAACATTACCTTCTTCCACAGTTATGAGTGCTGCGCGAGACAGTACTGGCGCTCCAAACCGTTATGCAGGCATGAGAGTTCCATCGTGCTCATTGGTTTTGGAAACTATGGGCGCAGTATCCTGGAGCGGGCCATATTGACCAATATCATTTCCACAGAACAGCATGTGACCTACCACATTTTCGGCGACGCCGGGGAATTTCTTGCCATACATTACCGTCTGGGCGAGCTGTTCTCCCTGAACACAGAATCAGGAACGAGAGACGCCCTGATATTCCATGAAGAGGCCTGGGCCAAGAACCATGCTATTCTGGAGCGGGCCGACCGCATTATTATCTGCGAGGACGACGAGCAAAACGGCTGGAGCATTTTCTGGACATTGAATAAATACTATCAGATCTCCGGCCGTATTGACCTGCGCAGCAGCTGGAAGGTGCCTGGAATATCCTATTTCGGGGCAAATGAGGATATCTACACGCCCCAGCAGATCATCCGCACGGTTTTAAACAAAGCGGCCATCATGATCAATGATATTTTCCGCAGATCCGTCTCCTATCCCACACTTGACTGGAATGAGCTGGATGATCTTCACCAACAGTCCAAGATCGTTGCGGCGGATCATCTTCTAATGAAAACCAGGATCCTGCTGCGGGATGAGACGATCACGGAACTCAGCGCGTATCTGGTGAAAAAGGCATACGACCGGTATTGTTATGATACTTCATCAAAGTCTATAAAAGAAATGTACCGCAAACTGGATCATATGCGGTGGCTCCGCTTCTATATTTTTTATAACTGGAGCTATGGCCCTGTCCGCGACGATACAGCCAGGCAGCATCCGATGCTGTGTCCCTATGAGGATCTGACCCCGGAACAAAAGCAGGAACGGGATGCCGCCTGGGAACTGATGGGGATTATTTCTACAGAACTGGAATAAGTGTAAGAGCAGCCCTCCAGGGGCTGCCCTTTTTACGCATATACCATGTCATCATTTCATGCTATTTTTCATCTCGGGTTCTTCTCTTTATCCACCGAACTGCCAGTTCCAGCCAGCCGGCCACGTCCGGCTGCATGCGGGAGGGCGTGTTCCCCGTCACCTCGTCACAGAGGGCCAGGCCATGTTCTCCCTTCTCATAAATATGCAGTTCCAGAGGGATCCCCGCCCGGCGCAGGGCCATGGCGAAAAGCATGGCATTTTCCACCGGCACCGTCTCATCCTCTCCCGTATGCCACACAACGGCCGGCGCCGTCTGCTCCGTCACCTGTTTCTCCAGAGAAACCAGATCCAGAAGATCCTGTCCCGGATCCGGCCCCAGCAGCATCTCAAAGGATTCCCTGTGACCGTATGGGCCGGAGGAGATCACCGGATAGGCCAGGATCATACCGTCCGGCCGCCAGCTTCCCTCCGGAAGTCCCAGTTTCCCGCCCAAAAGATCCCGCAGAAAAGCCCGGTCATGCAATGTCCCCAGGCTGGCGCACAGATGTCCGCCGGCAGAAAAGCCGCAGAGATAAATGTTCCCGGGATCTATATGCCATTCTGCCGCCCGCTTCCGGATCAGGGCCACCGCCGCCCCCAGCTCCGCCAGAGCGCAGGGGAAGCGGGCCGGAGTACTGTACTGCAGCACAAAAGCCTGCATCCCCCGGGCCAGAAACCGCAAGGCTGCCGGCTCACCCTCCCGGACGGATTTGCGGGCATAACACCCGCCGGGACAGATAATAACCGCCGGCCGCCACTCGCTGCCTTTCAGGCTCTCGCTGGCATCCAGCAGATACGACTGGAGCACGGCGTTCTCGGATAGATCATCTGCACATCCTGTTTTTTTAATGTCAATGGGTATTTCTGTATATCGCATGGTCTCCTCCCTGTGGGAATCTATAAAACTATCAGCATTTCATCCGGCTCTCAGACAAACGTCAGTGAAACGTCCCTGGGCAGCGCCAGATTGCATTCCGCCTCAATACATTTCAGTACCGCGGACGGCATGGGACAGGCGCCGTGCTGCAGCTCCCCGGCGGCCTCATAGACCGGCCCCTCCCCCGGCTTGACAAAACAGGCCTCATAAGCGTCCACAGGCTGTTCCAAAGCGGCTACCATTCTCTGCACGGCCGGACATTGGGACTCTACCTGGACCGTCGCTTCCATACCGTCTTCTGACTCCACCGTGATCAGGGCCTCCAGCCCGCATACCCCCGGACAGACTTTTAATTTTTTCATCTGTACACATCCTCCTCTGTTTTAAACCTGATAGCTGTATTTTATCCTATCCGGAAGAAGCTGTGAAGTATTTATTACATAAAACGCCAATTTGTATAATTTCCCGGTAAACATTTCCTCCATTCCACATACTGTAGTAATAAAAAGAGAAACTCAACATCTATGGCTATCGGTTATCTTTCCATACAGGCGCGGACGGCCCACGACGCCGTCCCCCTCGAAGGCGTACGGATCACTGTCCTGGACAGCCAGGGAAATACAATCTACGATCTCACTACAGATGAAAGCGGACAGACACAGCCCGTTCCTCTGGAAACCCTCGACAAAGACTTTTCGCAAAATCCCTGGTTTTCCGAAGTACCCTATATCAGTTACAGCGTGCTGGCCCAGGCGCCCGGCTTCAACACGCTGTACATCTCGGATATTCCCATTTTCGACGGGGAGACAGCCACCCTGCCAGTCTCCCTGGAACCTATGCTGGAACGGCAGCAGGAACCCTCCCAGGAAGCGATCTCCATCGGGCCGCCCGCCATCGCTTTCCCGGAGACCCGCCGGCAGGAGGGCCTTCTGGATCAGTCCCGCGTACTCCGCCAGGTGGTCATCCCCAATCCCATCACCGTACACCTCGGCGCGCCTTCTTCCTCCGCCGCCAACGTTCAGGTGCCCTTTGTGGATTACATCAAAAATGTGGCCAGCAGCGAAATCTATCCCACCTGGCCCGACGCGGCATTGCGGGCAAACATTTATGCCATCATTACTTTTGCGCTGAACCGTGTATACACGGAGTGGTATCAGAGCCGCGGTTACAATTTCGACATCACCAACAATACCGCCTATGACCAGTACTATGTCAAAGGCCGTCCCATTTATGACTCCATCAGCAGGATCGTGGATGAAATATTCAACGAATATGTTCGCAGGCAGGGACAGAACGCCCCCTATTTCACTTCTTTCTGCAACGGCACCACGGCCACCTGCCCCGGCATGTCCCAGTGGGGCACCGTGGATCTGGCCAATCAGGGACGCTCTGCCCTACAGATCCTGCGCTCCTACTATCCCAATGATATAGAGATTGCGGAAACCAATATCATCACCAGCGTGACCTCCTCCTATCCCGGTACCGCCCTCCGGGCGGGCAGCAGAGGGCTGGACGTGGAAACTATACAGACCTACCTGAACCGGATACGCCGGAATTACCCCGCCATCCCGGCCATCACCGACGATACCGGCAGCTTCGGAAATTCCACCCAGGCCGCCGTGACCCAGTTTCAGCGTATCTTTAACCTGTCTCCCGACGGCATTGTGGGCAAGGCTACCTGGTACAAAATCTCCAGTATTTATACCGCCGTAACCCGGCTGGCAGAGCTGGACAGCGAGGGTAATTCCCTGGGAATCGGAACCGTCCCGCCAGGAAGCACGCTCCGCCAGGGCTCCCGTGGGCAGGACGTCATCACACTCCAGTACCTTCTGAACATGATCGCGGAATTCTACCCGGACGTCCCTGCCCCGGCCCAGGACGGAATCTTCGGCAACCAGACTGCCCAGGCCGTAACAGCATTCCAGAGAGCCAGACAGCTAAATCCCGACGGCATAGTGGGCCCCCTCACCTGGCAGGCCCTGTACGATACCTATTACGGGATCGAAAACAATATTCCCTCACCGGGGCCGGGTCAGCCCTCCACACCGGGCCAGAACACGATCCGCTATGTGGTCCAGGCCGGAGACAGCCTCTGGCTGATCGCCCAGCGTTACCAGACCACCGTAAACGAAATCAAATCCTTGAACGGACTTACCGGCGACCGGCTCTCCATCGGGCAGGTGCTGCAGATTCCCGTCCCCCAGGGCGGCTCTTTCCTTACCTACACGGTAAAATCCGGCGACAGCCTCTGGAAACTGGCCCAAACCTACAAAACCACAGTGGACGCCATCAAACGCGCCAACAATCTGACCAGCGATATGCTGAGTATCGGCCAGGTACTGCGGATTCCGCTGGCCTGACGACTCCGCGGCAGACTGCCCGGATATGTGCGTATGCTCTCCGCTATCCTGTGTATTTTTGCAAACTGTCAAAAAAGGGGCTGCACGAAGTTATTCGTGCGATGCCCCTTTCCCGGCCAGCAGTCACTAACTGATCTTTTGCACACCCGGCATTCCGTCCATCAGGGGAACTTTTTATCCGTAGATTTACCTCAACGGAGAAACTCACCCCTCCTCCAGCGCAAAGGACATCAGCAGGTACAGCCTCGTCTTAAAATCATCCAGATTCATTCCGGTAAGCATCTCTATGCGCTCCAGACGGTGAGGCAGGGTGCTTCTGTGGATCTTCAGGATCTGGGCAGTCAGCGTGCTGTTGCGCTCATGGGTCAAGTATACCTTGAGGGTCTGGTACAGATCCGTCCCCTTCACTTCATCGTAATTTTTCAGGATCGTCAGATCCCCGGATATAATGGTATCCCTGGTCAGCTCCCCCAGCCCGTTGATCATCCAGTATGGAAGAACCGTCTCTTTAAACTCATTGTACCAACTGGTACAGTTCTTCTCCCAGGAATGGATGAGGGCAATCTTAGCCTGTTTCATATACAGCGGAAAATCCTGCAGCCGATAGAAAATATTCGACATCCCCACGTGGAGCAGGGATTCCCGGATCGTATAGGACATCTTCATCCGCAGGTCGCTCAGCGACAGCTTTCCCCTGGTCAGATTTATCAGCAGATAAATCGCCTTGTCATAATAGCAGGGATAGCTCCCCTCGATCTGCTGCTGAATGGAATTGCAGACTCCGAAAGCCAGATAGTGAGATATTTTCTCGTTTCCAAAGGTGATCATGCCGCACACATAATGATCCTCCATCTGCCAGCCCATCTGACCGGCTTTCCGGGAAAGCTTCTGCACATTGATCTCTCTGTCGTTCAGCCCGTCCACGATGATCCCTTTGAGCAGGCTGGGGGCGTCATCCCTGTACACGTAACGGTTAATGAAAGCCTGCCGGATGACCTCACCGAAAAAACCTGCCTCCCGCAGCTTGCCGGGGGTCGGCGACGACTCCGTGACGATCAGGCGCCCTTTATAAACCTGATCAATCCAGATATTGACATAGAGACAGCTGGTATCGTCAAAATCGCTTTTCCAGAACTGCCCTCCCGTTGTCTTCAACGTCTCCTGATAGGCCGGACTGGTGCGGAACATGGTCAGAGTCTGTTCATCCTGCATATACGACCCCATCTGGGAATCGTAATCAAACTTGGTTTTCTCCGGCTCTATCCGGGGGCAGGATAAAATATAAAAATGTTCATCATGGACAAACACCGGATGGCCGAAATGCTCCAGGATAATCTGGCAGATATCATTCAGGCTACTGTCCGCGTAGAGGATCCTCTGCAGCCGTTTCTCTATCTCCCCATAGTGGAAAAACATATGCTCCAATATATTTGCCAGGGAAAAAAGGTCGCCGTCCCTTTTCAAAATATAACCGGTAAGCCCCGCCCGCTCTTCCTCGCTCCAGTCTCCCACCAAAAGAAGAGAACCGCCGGGCGGAAGCCGGTTCGTATGCAGCCGGGAACAGATGATCAAAAAATCCTTCTCCTCTGCCTCCCCTTCGTAGAAACAGATCCCCTTCAAACCCGGCATATGGGAGGAAGGCACAAGCTTCACCTCCGGATCTATGGCCTGGAGCCGCTCATATATGATCTGCAGATTCAACAAACTATCCATTTTCCACCCGCCCCCGTTCGCAGGAATGAGCGAGGGCAGCTTTTTGCTGTCCCCGCTCAACCGCGTTCTATTTTTTTATGTCTCTGTCAGGCTTTTTTATCCAGACGGTAGCCAAACATCAGAACCAACGCGCCCACAGCGATTACCGCTGCCGGAATCACCATGAATCCGATACAGATGCCCCGCTGTACCGCCTCGCCTGCCGTCGCCGGGTCAATATCCGCCGAGAAGCCGCCGATAGCCAGGGCCGTGCCGATGAGAATTCCTCTCATTACAATACCGATCTTAAGAGGAACCGTAAGCAGGCCCATCACCGTACCCGTAGTATCATATCCCGTTTTGGAGGAGCTGTATACGGCACAGGTAGCGTACAGCTCCGGCTCACAGGCATTTGTCAGGGTCATGGAGAATATCACCAGGCACATCAGGACAATAACAACCCAAGTATTCTCATAGATTAAAAATGCCGCCGCCATGCCTGCCAGCATGATCAAGTAAGCCAGCACCACCGTCTTTTTGGCGCTTAACCTGGCCACCACATACTTGGATACATAGGAAGCCAGGATACCCAGCAAGTTCGTAATAAACATAAAGGTGGCCAGAAGCCCTGCATTATGGCTGATATAGGTGAAATAATATATGGCAATGCCGTTCACCAGAAAAAATACCATATATTTCGCGGTACTCGAGACCATCAGACCGATCAGATGGGGATTGCAGGTGATCGCCGCCCAGGCGCTGACTTTGGGCTGTGCCTGGCTCCTGTTCTGGCCGGCTTCTCGCTGCAGACGGGCCATCTCCTCCTCGCCGGTCTCCTCATAGCCGGTAAACATCTTAAAATGGGCAAAGTAACCGGCAGCCATCACCGCGCCGAAGGCGAAAGCCGTGGCGGCATAGGCATTCGTCTCACCGATCATACCGGCGAACATGGCCACCACGAAGGGACCTGCGTACGAATACAATACATTCGCCAAGGCCGTATAAACGCTTCGCGTCGAAGATAAGGCCATCCTGTCCTCCGTGGTCTTTCCGGCCACATTGATCATGGATAGATTGGCAATAAATGGAAGATTCCAGGCGATACGGCTGGTAATCATCGCAATCGTCATAACGACGATACCCGCAATGCCATTGTTGATCTTAAGGAACTGCAATGCGTAGAGAAACGGCACCATCCACGGCGTCAGGATCAGCCAAGAGCGGTAACGGCCCCATTTTTTCGGCTTAATCTTGTTCATCCAGGCCCCATAAAGGCAGGACAAAATGGCGTCAACAATTGCCGATATCGTGGTGATCGTAGTAACGATCCCCAGGGAAAACTTCGCAATATTAGTAAAAAAGTAGGAGGCGTAAAAGGTATCGATGTTGCTCATCATCGTAAAACCCAAATCGCCAATACCGAAAAATCTCTTTAAGGACGAGCTTACCGGTTTCGGATTTTTATTCTCTGCCATCTTCTTTTCCTTTCAAATACATGGATCAGAATTTTCCTTCCGCCAGGATCTTCTGGTTGATCTTTTCAATCTCCTCGGTCAGCGTGTCATATACACCGGGATAAATACTCTCCGGGCCGCCCATGGTATTGCAAGGGATAAAGGATTTCCTGCCGTACTGCTCCGTCGCCCGTTTCGCCTCGGAGGCGATGACATCCCTTGACCAATCTACCCGGTCGATGGTGGCGCTGTCGATACCGCCCATGAAGGTGATCTTGTCGCCGTATTTCGGGATCAGCTCCTCGATCTTATTGGAAGTCATGACGCCCTGCCAGATATCAATACCGATCTCGATCATGGAGGGAACCAGATTCGCCGCATAGGAATCCGAGTGATGAACGATCACCTGTACGCCGCAGTCGCGGTAGCAACCGTAGATCTTTTTGTAAGCGGGTACAAAGTACTCGTCAAACATCTCCGGAGAGATAAAGGAGGATGCCCCGCTTCCCCAGTCGTCATGATGGAACAGCGCGTCGGGCTTTATGTATTTGCAGAGTTCCTGGGCATAACGGATCTCCCAGTCGGTGATGTAATCTACCAGCTCATGCATAGCCTCCGGTTCCTCGTAAAAATTCATCAGACAGTTCTGGATCTCCTGCAGATAGTGGCACTGTTCAAATACGCCGGGAGCCACAAAGGGAGTCACAAAATACTCGTCCCTGTCGATCTTTTCCGCCTCGGCCACAAAGGGAGCCCACTCTTCCGGCGTAAATACCACGTTGGGCGCTTTCACATACTTCTTCCACTCCGCAATGTCCTTACAGACGATATGCTCCTCATCATGCACAGGGAACGGCCCCGGCATACCTTCAGGGAAGGAAATAGTCACGCCCCACTGATTTATCACGCTGGGGCCGCCCTTCTGCGCCATGGGCGCGGACGCTGTGTAAGGAGTTCCATAGACCATCTGGAAAGCCTCATACTGATTCACAAAGCGATCCGGATTTCCGTGACGGATCGTCTCCAACAGATTCTGTTTTCTGGTTAACATTCGTTTTTCCTCCTCGCATTCAATAGGTTGATGAGCAGCGCGCCGCAAGTTTCTTAACCCTTATGTGTATTATATGCCCACTGAATAGGCAATACAATTGACCAATGTGTCGATTGTAAGAAGGACGAAATTCGTTATTTTGCTGATATTATTTTGTCGGGCCGCCATATATATTCGATGTTTCAGACAACATAGATACTATTTTTCCGCAATAATATAGTTATTTTTTTCACAATCCTGACAAAACGCAACTACTTCCGTACTTTTTTAATCATGCTTTCTTTAACATATTTAGACATAAAAAGCGGCCATCCACAACTTGTGATGACCACCGCAGACATATTTAATTGCAGACTCCTTATAAAATCCTGCCCTGCTCGCGCAGATAGACAAACTGCCGGATATCCCGCCCCGCACCTATGGGAAGCTCCTGAAACTCGCAGCCATAGCCGTAACGGCCATTCAGTAATTCCTCCTCCCGCAGAACTTTCGCTTCCAGCCGATACTCCTGTTCGATAAAGCAATACGAAAAGCTGACGATATCCCCCCACTGTGCCCGTGTTGTCGATACAAAAAAGATACCGCCCTCACTGATATTCTGGATCACAGCCTCAAACTCCCCTTTTCCAGAAAGGGTCATGACAACCTCTTTGCCTAACCCTACCCTGACAAACCTGCGCATCTCCCGGATCTGAAGCACTTCCAGAATACTGCAATCCGCAACCCACGCGGACTTTATTGCGGGATCATCGTTTTTTCTGACAGCGATCTGGCAATTCGTCTGTATATAGCCCATCTGGCTATCAAAAAAATCAATCCTGACCTTCGCCGAATCGGATAATTCATGCTCTGCCCCGGGCAGCAGGATAATCTGTTCTCCTGAACAACTTACCGGAACCCTTTGCTGGGTCTCCCCGTCCGGCCCATAAACGGCACATACGGTGCAATCATTCAAAACCATAATCTTTGCTCCTTTGAGAATCATGCTTTTACGGTCTCCGCAGTAAATGCTTCGACCTGTGCTGAATAGTTACAGTTTGTGTTCTTTATATCCGTTGGGAGTATAACATGATTTTAAAAAAAAGTAAATCTTAAAACGACCCTCAGGATACAATTAACCTGAGAGTCATTTTTCACTTTTAGAAAAACGGGATCCGGCAGCCGCCTTTCAGATCGCCGCCGCGTATTTCATGATCAGTTCCTCCGATGCCTCCTCCCTGGAAAGCTCTCCGGTGAGCCGTCCCTCGTGCATGACCAGGATCCGGTCGCACAGGGCCAGCAGCTCCGGGAGTTCCGAGGACACCATCAGGATGCCGATCCCCTCTTTTGCGATATCCCGCAGGATACTGTAGACCTCGGATTTTGCCCCCACGTCGATACCGCGGGTAGGCTCGTCGCAGAGCAGGATCTCCGGATCGTTGCCGATCCATTTCGCGATGACCACCTTCTGCTGGTTGCCGCCGCTCAGGGTGAGAATACCGTCGTCCATGCTGCCGATCTTAATCCCATAATTTTCGATCATATGCTCCATCAGCTCGACAGACTTTTTCTTATTTAGTATGCCCTTTTCGGAAATCCGGTCCATAACAGCCACCTGGGCATTCTCCTTGATGGACATGCTGGTGATCAACCCGTCGTCCCGGCGGTTTTCCGGTATCATGCTGATGCGGTGGCGGATCGCATCCCGGGGAGAGCGGATCGTGACCTTCTCACCTTTGATAAATATCTCGCCGCTGTCGGGCCTGTCGGCGCCGAAGATGGCGCTTAAGACCTCTGTACGGCCCGCCCCCACAAAACCGGCCAGGCCCACGATCTCGCCCTTTTTCAGCGAAAAATTGATATCATGGAATTTCTTGCCGCAGCTAAACCCTTTAACAGACAGCAGTTCCTCATCGGTGGCAAAGCTTTTACCCCACTCCGACTTGTCGATCTCGCGCCCCACCATCAAGGTCACAATATCGTCCATGGACACCTCGGAAACTTTCCTGGTAGTGACGAACTGGCCGTCCTTGAATACGGTAAGCCTGTCGCCCAGATCCATGACCTCCTCCAGTCTGTGGCTGACATACAGTACCGTCGTCCGCTGCTCTTTCACCAGCCTGCGCACCACCGCAAACATCACTTCCCGCTGGTCGTTGGTCAGAGCCGCCGTGGGCTCATCCAGGATCAGGATCTTCGGCCGGAAGTACACCGCCTTGGCGATCTGCACCACCGACTGCTCCGCGATGCTCAAGGACTCCAGAAGGGCTGTGGGCTCCACTTTCAAATGGAACATGTCCAGAAGCTCTCTGGTCTTTTCATTCATGTGCTTCTCATCCAGGAATACCCCTTTCACCGCTTCTTTGGATCCCAGGAAAATATTGTGGGCGATGCTCATATTCAGGCAGAGGGGAATCTCCTGATGGACGATGGAAAAACCCAGTTTCTCAGACTTTCGTATGGAATTGATCTGTTCCGGCCGGCCGCCGACCCAGATCTCTCCCTCCGTGGGGGTAAACACACCGCCGCACAGATTGATCAGGGTGGACTTTCCGGCTCCGTTTTCCCCGCAGAGGCAATGCACCTCCCCCTCCTCCACCGAGAAAGATACATTGTTCAGTGCCACCGTACCGCCAAACCGTTTTGTTATGTTTTTAAATTCAATTATCGGCGCCATACGATCACCTACCTTTTCGCGTCTTTGCGGTGGAACAGCGTATCGATCAACACGGCAATAATGACCACGATACCGATAAAGCCGTCCTGCCAGAATACCGGCACATTTAAAAGTACCATGCCGTTTTTCACTGTCGCCATGATGATGGCTCCCAGAAAAGTGCCGAGGATCGTGCCCCTGCCGCCGCTTAAAGCCGCGCCGCCCAGGATCACCGCCGCGATGGCATCCATTTCACGGCCCTCGCCGCTGGTGGTGGTCACGGTATTCAGGTAAGCCGTGCTGATTAGGGCCGCGATACCGCAGAGGAACCCCATCATGGCAAAGGCGGCAAGGCGGGTATTTTTGATATTGATACCAGACAGATGGGCCGCCCTGTCGTTACCGCCGGTGGCATATACCTTATAGCCGTAGGTAGTCTTCTTCAACAGAATGTGGGCAATCACAAAGAGTATCAGCATCACGAAGATCTGCACCGGAATATTGCCGATCTTGGCTCCCAGCTTCCACACCCAGCTCCCTGTGGCCGACTCCGGGAACTGGCTGATGCTCTGCCCGTTACCGATGGCATACGCAAAGCTCCGGTAGATCTTCATAGTGCCCAGCGTAACGATAAAGGACGGGATCCCCACCCGCGTCACCAGCAGGCCGTTGACACAGCCCAGGGCGATCCCGCAGATCAGTACCAGGAAAAACACGATGGTGGGAGGGAACATTTGATTTTTAAACAGAAGCCCGCCAAACATCGCGCAGGTGGCGAACAGAGATCCCACGGAAAGATCCAGCTCCCCTGCAATGATCAGGTATGTCATGCCGATGGCCATGATACCGATCTCCACTGTCTGGCGGACAATATTTACGAGATTCGCCGTTTTCAGAAACACCGGAGATGTCATACTCATGATGACCATGATGATGACCAGTACAAGAAATACACCGAACTCCCGGGCGTTTGTCAGTTTGATTTTTTTCGTATTCATAGTCCGCAACCTTCTCCTTTGGGGGGCCGCCCGCTGCGGCGGCCCCAGTCAATCCCCCAAGTACTCGCAGAATTATTCTTTATTCGGGCTCTACGTCATTTACATTTTCACTGGTCACCATCTGGGCGCCTGTATCCACATTCAGATAATCGGAACCGTATTTCAGTCCCATATAGCACTCATATACGGAATAGTAGCCCTGCAGGAACGGATTCTGGCCCACCGTGAGCTGTACGCTACCGTTCTTGATATGGCCCAGCATACCCTCGGTCAGATCAAAGCCCGCCGCGTATACCTTGCCGGACAGATCGTAATCCTCGATGAAACTGCCGATGGCCTCGGAGAACACGTCCACCCCCAGGATCGCGTTCACATCCGGGTTTGCCAGGTAAGCGTTCTCGATCACAGAGTACGCGTTGGTCAGATCCGTGCCGATGTCGATGGTGGTGATCTTCTTTACGTCGGGATACTCTTCGGCCGCCCTGTCAATACCGGCTTCGCGGGCCACCAACGCCACATCTGTGGGTCCGCAGGACGCCACTATATAGGAGCCTTTTCCGCCCATCTGCTCAAACATATACTTGCCCAGGGAGTATCCCGCAGACTCGTAATCCTGTCCGATGAAGCAGACGGAACCGCAGTCCTCGGCATTCTGGTTGAAGGCCACCACCGGGATACCCGCGTCTTTCGCCTGGGCAATTACGTTGTTAAAGCCGGAGGGATCCCAGGTCACTGTGGCGATCGCGTCCGCGCCGGAGGAGATCGCTGTCTCCAGAAGGCTGACCTGCTCGTCCAGGGAACTGGGCGTATTGGGAGCGGATACCGTCACGTTGACGCCCAGATCCTTGCCCGCCGCCTCGGCGCCCTCGGCCAGCTTCGTATAGAAAGAGCCGCTTAAGGAATGCAGTACGAAAGAAATATTATAGTCTCCGCCCGCCGTCTCGCTGCCTGCGGTTTCCGGCGCCGCAGAGTCCGCCGGAGCTGCCGATGCCTCCTGGCCCGCTTCCGGCGCCGCGCTGCTCCCGCCTGCCGCCGAACCGGAAGACGCCTGACTGGAGGATGCGCCTCCGCCGCATGCACACAGAGATACTGCCATCATCCCGCTGAGTACCAGTGCCATCATTTTTCGTTTCATGTAAAACTCCTTTCCACATTATTTGGATAATGTAATAAAATATCTTCAAGGGTACACCCCATTGAATACTCTCTATGTAAGTCTACTGCCTGTCCCTGCTACTCGTTATCGTAAGCGGCCCGCTCCTCATAAAATCCCGGCGTGATCGCGCCCGGCTTCTGAAACCATACTTTGGCGTCAATGCCCGCCTTCAGCACCACATTCCCCCAGGGCATCAGATCACCGGTGCGTACAATATATTTCGCCTTCGGCAGATACTCCGCAAACAGATCGTAGTGGGCCATGGTCTTCACCTCCATCGTCTCGTAACGGGCATGCACCATGTCCTCTACGGCCTTGTAATGCTGCGGATTGTAGTCTTTCTGCTCCTGGGCCACGATCACGTCCTCAAAGATGAATTCATCCATGATCAGATCCAGCACCTGGGCAATCGTGGGCAGATCCTTTGCCACCGCCAGATCGATCCGCTTCGCCGGATCCGCGATGGGAACCCCCGCATCTCCCACGATTATGTACTCCTCGTGTCCCATGTCGGCGATGGCCGTCATGAGGGCTTTGTTGTAAATGCCATGCTTTTTCATTTTGTTCTCCTGTTCATAATAGTCATTTAATCTGTCAACAGTTTCTCCGCTTCCTCTCTGGAGGGAATGGACTCGATCACGCCGTATTTCGTCACGGCCAGTCCCGCCGCCGCATTCCCAAGCTTCACCGCCTCAGGAATACTTTTGCCCTCCGCGATGGCCACACAGAAAGCCCCGGTAAACGTATCCCCCGCCCCGGTGGTATCCACAGCCTCCACCGTGATACCCGGCGCCTGTAGATCCATCTCGTCATTCTTGATATAGCAGCCGTCCTGTCCCAGGGTCATGATGACATTCTTCACGCCCTTATCGTAAAGCATCCGGGCCACCTCGGCGTCCGGCCTGGCGTCGTCGCTGTCCAGCCCCAGAATCAGCCGGGCTTCCGTCTGGTTCGGCGTTATGTACGTACAGTTTTTCAGCAAATCTTCCGACAGAGGCGCGAAGGGAGCCGGATTCAGCACAAAGGGCAGCCCCATCTCCCTGCACTTCTTTGCCGCGTACTCCACCGTCTCCATGCTGCCCTCCAGCTGGGTCAGCAAGAGCCTGCACTCCTTGAGCTCAGCCTCCATGCCGTCCAGATCCTGGGGGGAAAACTCGCGGTTTGCCGCAAAATCGATGATAATCTCATTCTCTCCTTCTTTATTTACATAGATCAAGCCCACGCCGGTGGATAGCCCCTGCGTGCTGCGCCGCACCGCCCGGGCATCAATACCCTCCTCCTCGTAAAGCTGCATGGCCCAATCCCCAAAGCTGTCGCTGCCCACGCAGGTACCGTACACCACCCCAGCGCCCATCCGGGCCGCCGCCACCGCCTGATTGGAACCCTTGCCGCCATGGCACATGACAAAATCATGGCCCGGCACCGTCTCCCCCGGCACGGGAAAATGGTCTCCCGATATGGTCATTCCTACTGCATAGCTGCCGATCACGGCAATTTTCTCTTTCCCCATACTCTCTCCTTCTTATGCTTTGTAAAATTCCGGACGGCCGTATTTCTGGGCCGTGTCAAAGACTGCCATAATCTTTTCCGGTGAGATACCCGCCTGCACGTTGTGGATCAGCGCAAATATGAAGCCGCCGCCCGGCGCGTAGCATTTGATCATCTCCTTACACTCCTCCACGATCTCATCCACGGTGCCGTAGGTCAGCGTGGTCTGGGTACTGCATGCGCCGCCCCAGATCGTCACGTTTTTACCGAATTCCCGCTTGATCTCATAGGGATCCATATCCGCCGCCTCCTTCTGGACGGGATTCAGTATATCGTAACCGGATTCGATGATATCCCCGATGATGGGGCGGATGCTGCCGCAGCAATGCATGGAAATATGGATATCCTTTTTCTTCCTGCGAATTGCTTCATTGATCTTTGCGTGGCGCGGCTTGAAGAACTCCCGGTACAGATCCGGCGACAGCAGCATCCCCCGCTGGGAACCGAAATCATCGTTGTTTTGTACCACCTGTACGTATTCGCCCACCGCGTCCAGGTATTTCTCCATCATCACGATATAGGCGTCGGTCATTTTATCCAGGTAATACTCGATCAGCTCCGGCTCACAATACAGATTTTCCATGAAGGTCTGCATCCCCCAGTCTTTCCACCCCTTCTCGAAAAGACTGGTGCTGGTGGCCCCGGAAATGCAGAAATCCGTGTTTTCATAGATATCCTTTGCCCTGGCACGCAGCCACTCGCATTCTTCGTCGGATATGGAGGGCAGCGTCAGCAGACGGTCAATCTCCTCCTCCGACTCCACGTCCTCAAGCGGATTGTAGCATTCGTCAAAATACAGTCCGTCTTTGGGCCGCTTGGCCAGCAGATGTCCCTCTTTATCGAAAATCCCCAGGGTGCCGCCGCCAAGATCCACCGGATTGAAATCCTCCGCCAGCAGACATTCCCCGCCGCCGCAGGGCAACTGCCCAGGTTTCATCCGGTCGATGGGTATCCCCACTGAGGGCACCAGCCTGGGTAGAATCACCACATCGCTGCCCAGCCTCTTAAGCAAATCAAAATCTGCGTAGGCCAGATCCTGTTTTACGTCAAAGCAGACCGTATCCGTGGTGATACCCAGATGCCGTTTCAATTGATTGTAAGCATTGGCATTGATGCCCGTGGAGCGGGAGGAACCGAGATCAATCGGCACCCTGTCCGTCTCCTCATGATCCAACGCCATCAATACCCGTTCTCTTGATGTTAATCCCATAAGAACTCCTTTCCAAAACTTGAATAAGTAAACGTTTAACTTCCCATAATTCACCATACGTAAACGTTTAATTATCTCTGCTTTCCCCTATACCTTTCGCTGCTACAGCCACGCATGTCCCCATACAAAGTGCTTTTTGCTACACACATGCCTCTCGTATAACGAAGTTTCTACACCTCTAGGCATATACTACCTGCCGCACAGCGAACGTCTTCCCCTTAAGGTAAACCTGTATGCGCCGCATTGCCCATGCGTTAAAACCGGTACGGGCGCACCTGGCATCCCTGCATGGATGCCGCCTGCGGCGGCGTACTCTCAAAGTAAACGTTTAACCATTTACAAAACCACCTTTTCAATCACCTCTGAATCAGACGGATGCTTTTCCCGCTGTGAAATACCGGATTCTGCCGGATCACCTTTTCCTCAAGCGGTTGGTTATTGATCATAGCCATCATACATTTCCCCACCGTATGCCCGATCTCGTGGGCACAAAAGTCGATCGCCACGATCGAAGGCTCGTGGGTATCCGTCAGAATCGTCCGATCCAGCCCCAGCACCGAGATATCCTCCGGGATCCTGCGGCCCACTTTCGTGATCGCCTTGCAGGCGCCGAGAGTCATCAGGTCATTGGCCGCGATCAAGGCCGTAAAACCTCCCACCTCCAACAGCTCCTCCATGGCCGTAGTGGCTGAAGCAAAACTGTAATCGCCGTAGCGCACAATGCTCTCATCCGGCTCCAAGCCGTTCTGTCTCAATCCGGCCAGATAGCCCTGGTAACGGATCTCGGCATTTTTCGCCTCCCGCTTTCCCTTGATGAAAGCGATCCGCCGGTGGCCCTGGCTGTAGAGATAATCCACCGCCATTCTGCCCGTCTCAAAATTATCAATCCGGACGCAGCACAGTTCTTCCAAATCCTCCCCATAACGCTCCAGGGTGATGATCGGAAAATGCTCCCTGTCCAGCTCCACCAGAAGATCGTTCTGCTCTCTGTTGTTCAGGGTGGATACAATGATCCCATCCACCAGCCCATTGCACAAACCGCGGATGAAAAGCTCCTCCTGCCCGGAATCCTCCTGGGTATTGCACAGCAGTAAACGGTAACCGTAGTCATTCAGATGCTCTTCCAGTCCTGCAAAAAACTCCTGGAAAAAATAGTAATGAATATCCGGCACCAGCACGGCCACCAGACTGGTTTTCCTCGTGACCAGCGAACGGGCCATGGGATTGGGCGCATATCCCATCTCCTCGGCAGCTCTGAGAATCCGGGCTTCTGTCTCTCCGCTGTACCCCCCCTTGATATGATTCAGCACCCTGGATACCGTTGCCGTGGAGACGTTGCATATGCTCGCCAAATCCTTGATTGTCACTCTGCTTCCCGTTTTCGCCATGCTACTTCTTACCTGCCGTCCTTTGAGTAAACGTTTACTTAAATGGAGAATACGCCCTTTTTTCCTATACGTCAATCCTTTTCCCTGTTTTTCCCCATCTTTGGCAAATACCACAAAGTTTTCGCGATTCTTTTGGGAACATTGTCCAGTGAGCGGCCCCTTTTCACGGGGCCGTCCCTCACATAAAAATGCAACCATATTTCAACGAATCGGAGGTCATTGAATCCCCGCGGCTTAATAATTCATTTTTCTTTGGAAATTATCTGCCAATATTTATACTCATTTCCGAAAATGTCATTTAAAACAGAGTTTTGTTTTTTTCCAAAAACCCTTGACGATAACATAAGACTTTGCTACGATCTTCCTCATGGTGTATCACAACCAAAAGTTTAAAATGACATTTAAAACAGCAAAGGACAAACAGCATGAAAAAAATATCCCTGGAAAAACTATCAGACACACTGGTCAGGCAAAGAAAAGCAAAAAAAATGACCCAGGCACAGCTGGCCCGGGCCACCGGCATCCACAGAGCCATGATCGGCCGTGCGGAAAACAGAAATTATATCCCCTCCGTCGAGCAGCTCCAGGCCCTGGGGGAAGTCCTGGATTTTGAAGTAACCGACCTTTTCGTGGAGGACGCCGCCCAAAAAGCAAAGTCCCCCATTCTGGCCAGAACATATACGATCGCCGTGGCCGGAACCGGGTATGTGGGCCTCTCTGTCGCCACGCTGCTGGCCCAGCACAACCGTGTCCTGGCCGTGGACATCCTGCCCGAGAAAGTCAGGCTCATCAATGAGAGAAAATCTCCCATTCAGGATGAATACATCGAAAAATACCTGGCCGAAAAGGATCTGGATCTGACCGCCACCCTGGACGGCGAGGCGGCGTACCGGGAAGCGGACTTCGTCGTGATCGCGGCGCCCACCAACTACGACAGCCAGAAAAATTTCTTCGACTGCTCCGCCGTGGAGGCTGTCATAGAACTCGTCCTCAAAGCAAATCCCCGGGCGGTCATGATCATCAAATCCACGATCCCCGTGGGCTACACCGAAAAAATCCGGGAAAAATATCATACAAAAAATATTCTGTTCAGCCCGGAATTCCTGCGGGAATCCAAGGCGCTGTACGACAACCTCTACCCCTCCCGCATCATCGTATCCTGCGACGACGAGAGCGCCGAAGCAGCCCGCACCTTCGCCGCGCTGCTGCAGCAGGGAGCGCTCAAGGAGGATATCGACACGCTGTTCATGGGCTTCACCGAGGCCGAGGCCGTAAAACTTTTTGCCAACACTTACCTGGCGCTGCGCGTCTCCTATTTTAACGAGCTGGATACCTACGCCGAGACCAAGGGGCTGAATACCCGGCAGATCATCGAGGGCGTCTGCCTTGACCCGCGCATCGGCACCCACTACAACAACCCCTCCTTCGGCTACGGCGGCTATTGTCTGCCCAAAGACACCAAACAACTGCTGGCAAATTTCCAGAATGTCCCCGAAAATCTAATCAAAGCCATCGTGGAATCCAACCGGACCAGAAAATCCTTCATCGCTTTCCGTGTTCTGGAGCTGGCGGGCGCCTACGGGGCCAACAGCACCTGGGATGCCGCCAGGGAAAAAGAGGTCATTATCGGCGTATACCGGCTGACCATGAAATCCAACTCGGACAATTTCCGCCAGTCCTCCATCCAGGGCGTCATGAAACGGATCAAGGGCAAGGGAGCCACCGTGGTCATCTACGAGCCCTCCCTCCCGGCGAATTCCACCTTTTTCGGCAGCCGCGTGATCGGGGATCTGGAGGAATTCAAACGGATTTCTCATGCCATCATCGCCAACCGGTACGACAGCTGCCTGGATGATGTGGCGGAAAAAGTGTATACCCGCGATATCTTCCGCCGGGATTGAACTTTCCTATGCAGAACAGCCGCCACAGGCAGCTGTTCTGCATGTTTTAGCGCCCTGTAAAACAGCTTGTGGCGTGTAGAATCCACGCCACAG
This sequence comes from uncultured Lachnospiraceae bacterium, assembly GCA_910588295.1. Taxonomy (GTDB): domain Bacteria; phylum Bacillota; class Clostridia; order Lachnospirales; family Lachnospiraceae; genus UBA11957. The sequence continues at coordinate 40,831 of CAJUQO010000001.1, forward strand.
ACTCTGTCTACCCCTTCACCACCCCCACCGTCTTCAGCTTTCTTACCGGCGCGACCATGTCCGTCTGCTGGGCCATCACCTGGTCGATGTCCTTATAGGCAAACCGGCACTCCTCGGCCACGTCATTTTTCTTCTTCTTGCCCAGCACGATCCCCTGCTCTTTCAGATCCACGATAACCTTTTCCACAGAGAACGCCTCCACGGCCCCTTTCCGGGAATAATTCCTGCCCGCCCCGTGGGAGGAGGTGCAGAAGGATTCCTGATTTCCTCTCCCCTCCACCACATAGCTGTAAGAGCCCATGGCCCCCGGGATCACGGCCTTCTCGCCCTTCCGCACCCGGACGGCGCCCTTGCGGTGCACCCACACATTGGCTCCATAATGGTTTTCCAGCGCCGCGTAATTATGATGGCAGTTGATCTCCTCCCCGAATTCCACATTCCGTCCCGTATGTTTCCGGATCACCTCCCCGACGATGGCGCAGGTTTTATCCAGCATATGGGCCCGGTTTTCAAAAGCGTAATCCATGGCCAGGTTCATCCATCGGATGTACTGCCGGCCTTCCTCCGATTTCACCGGAAGAAATTCCAGGCGGTACTCCTCCTTCACCTCGCTGTACCATCTCCGGTTCAGCTCCCTGGCCCTCTCCTGAAAATAGTCGCAGACCGCCTTTCCCAGATGGCGGCTGCCAGAATGGATCATGATGCAGAGATACCCCTCCTCATCCTCCTGGAGCTCGATAAAATGGTTGCCGCCCCCCAGACTCCCCACCTGGAAATAGCCGTCCTCAATCAGCGGCAGCAGCGCGGCGTCCGCCTCGTATTTTTCCATCTCCTGTCTGGCCCTGTCCAGCACGGCGGACTCCTGGGGCGTCTTATACCTCTCATGATTTAGAGGGATCGACCGCATGATATTTCCCACAATCGCCTGGATGACCGTTCCGTTTCCGGTCTGGATCTCCCGGATCTCATCCATAGAGATATTTGTGGGGATGAAGTCCATGCCGCAGCCGATATCCACGCCCACCGCATTGGGAATTACCACATCTTTCGCGGCGATCACTCCGCCGATGGGCATCCCCTTCCCCGCATGGGTATCCGGCATCAGACACACCCATTTGTGAAGAAACGGAAGCGCGGCCAGGTGACGGGCCTGTTGTAGGCAGCTTTCCTCCAACTGTCCCTCATTCTCCAGCCACACTTTTATGGGAAACCGCATATTCTCGTCATGTAGTACAAACATATCCTTACCCACCCTTTCCGTATATATTGATAAGATATCCGGTTCAGACATGCCGAACCGTTACTTGACAAATTCATTATAAGCGATTCCTTCCATGCCATCATTTTAAAAAAGGTGCGAACTTGATCTGTCGCAGTAAAAAAGGCCAAAAGTATGATATACTGATAGCGGCAAATTATCCCCATGGATTCTGAAAGGAACGCATACATATGTCCGATTTTCATGAACTGATCAAAAGCTTTCCCAAGACACGGGAATACGTCCGGGATTTCTTTGTCTACGGTTTCAAGAGCCGAAACGACTTCAAAGAGAAAAGCCCCCGCACCTACGACAACGAGCGGCGGCGGCTGGAGAGCTGGCTTGGCGCTTATGTGCAGAGAGATTACGCTTCCAACGGCTCCAATATCTCTCTGGCCATAGACAGCAGCCTTCTGGACACCAATCCCCTGTTCCGGGTGTGGAAAACCAAAAGCTTCACAGACAACGATATCGTATTACATTTTCTGATACTGGATCTGCTCCGGGACGGAACGCCGCTGACCGCCGAGGCCATCACCAACAGCCTTCTGGAACAATATGAAACACTGTTTGACATCCAGACCGTCCGCCGCAAATGCAACGCCTACGAGAAGGAAGGGCTGCTGCGGAAAGAAAAGCACGGTAAGACCGTGACCTACTCTTTGGACGACACCCTGGCCCTCTGGCTCGGCTCCCACGAACCCGTGCTGGACGCTCTGGATTTCTACCAGATGGCCGGGCAACTCGGCATCATTGCCAATGAACTGTCCGAACAGCTCGACCGCTATAACCGGACTTTCCGGGTTAAACACGGTTTTTTCGTACACACCCTGGAGGATGAGATCCTCCTTGCCCTCTTAAACGCCATGAACCGGAACATGGAGGTGCAGCTTGACATAAAAGGCTCTAAAAGCAAAACCATAAATACCACGCTTTGCGTACCCTTGCAGATCTTTGTCAGCGCCAGAAGCGGCCGCCGTTTCCTGTGCGGATATCTGGAACGGAACCGCCGTTTCACCTGTTTCCGCCTGGACACTATCAAACAGGTTCTTCCCACCATAACGGCGGAGAACTACGACGGCCTGTTGGAAAAACTGAACCGAAACCGCAGATACGTCTGGGGCGTATCTTTCCAGAACAACGGCAGACACCACCTGGATACGCTGACCATGACCATACAGGTCACAGAACCCGCGGAAAACTATATCATAGACCGCCTGAAACGGGAAGGCCGCGGCGGCACGGTCACAAGGACGGCTCCCGGCATTTACGCTTTCGAGACCTCCGTGTTTGACTGTAATGAAATGCTGCCCTGGCTTCGCACCTTTATCGGCAGAATTCTGTCCCTGAAATGCAGCGATCCCTTTGTGGAGCAGCAATTTTACCAGGATCTGCAGATCATGTATCAGCTGTATCAAATCGATGCGCAGCCTGTGGATACAGACGCATAGAACCGCTGCCGCGCCATCCGTACAGGCGCATGGCAAAACCCTTATCTCCACAATTCTATATCGTACAGCGAGGAAAACCGACCATGGAACTATTTTCAGAAATCTACAGCTGTTACTATCAGGTACTTCGCCGTCTGTTATGCAGCGGGCGGGGAATCTCCATGCAGGAGATCCACAGCCGGATCTGTCATGAGGGCTTTGCGGAGAGTATGCTCTCCATCATCCCCAAGCTGGAAAGCGGCGCATGGAATGTCTTTGCCAGGGAGGGGGATCTGTACCTCTCCAGGCTCACCATGCCCTTCACCACGCCCCTCTCCCATCTGCAAAAAGCTTATTTGAAAGCCATACTGTCCGATCCGCGTATAAGGCTATTTCTGGATCGCGAATACCTGGATACCCTAAAGGATATGCTGGCCCCGGTCACTCCCCTCTGGCGTCCGGAGCAATTTTACTATTTCGATCAGTTTACTGACGCCGACCCCTATGATGACGAGACATACCGTCATCATTTCCGTACGCTGCTGCAGGCGCAGAAAAAACATCGGTATGTGGATATCGACTACAGCGGGCCCACTGGAAGGCGGGTTCATCACCACTATATCCCTGCCCGTCTGGAATATTCCGTGAAAAACGACCGTTTCCGCCTCATCGCCCTGAAAAGAATAAACCATGGAAAAATGAAACCGGAACTCCTCAATCTCTCCCGCATCCGGCATGTAGCGCCCATGGAAAAAACATTCCCTGACTCCATCGATCTGAATGCCGTGATCCGGCAATCCTATTACCGGGAGCCCCTGACGCTGCACATCATTAACCGGCGCAACGCCCTCGAGCGGGCCATGCTGCATTTTGCGAATTATGAAAAAAATACGACCAAAATTAATGAAAATACTTATGAATGCCGGATCTATTACAACCAGACCATGGAAACGGAATTGCTGATCGAAACTCTGTCCTTCGGCCCCATGCTGACTGTCACGGGAAATGACCGTTTCCTCGGGCTTCTGCGGACACGGCTCCAAAAACAGAGAGCCCTCCCGGCTCCCCGCTAAAGCGTGATAAAATCCGCCGCCGGAATTTTCTCTGTGCCAGAGCATAAAAAAACGGACACCTGACTCCAGTATCCCCTGTCAGGCGTCCGTTATTTTGTTTCAATACCTTGTAATATCTCAGCAAAAAACGTATTATTCCTCATCCGGTTTTTTCTTAAGTACTTCCATGATCTCATCATAGCTCCACTCACTTGCCTTGATCGCATCAAGAAGTTTCTCCCTTTTTTCCGCTTCTTTCTGGGCGAGAAGATCTTTCAGCTCCGCCACAGCCGCATTATATTTTTCTTTGTATTTCGCAACATCTTCTTGCGCTTTAGCGATCCTGTCGTCAATTGCAATTACCTTTCTGGGTCTAGCCATTGATGTACACCTCCTATTTATTTAATAGTTTTATACTAGCATAAAGTTTTTGATATGACAAGTGAGGAAACTCATTTTTCCGAACCCAACCACCTTAATTTGCCGATACCTCCTGTATACCTTCTGACTCCGTCTGGGTAATCAATTCATTATCCACCATGCTGCCCAGCACCTGCTCTGCCCGTCGGGCGGCCAGCTCGGCGTTTACGTCAGGGGAATAAGCCGAGGGCGCATTGGGAACCCCGGCCAGCATAGCCGACTCGTAATCTGTCAGCTCAGAAGGCGATTTATCAAAATACCCCGCCGCCGCCTCGCCTATGCCGTAATGCCCGCTGCCAAAATAGGCGGTATTCACATACAGTTCAAAAATCTCTTCTTTGCTGTACAGCTTTTCAATATCCAGGGCCGCAAAAACCTCCGCGGCTTTCCGTTCCATTTTCTTTTCCTGGGTGAAAAGCATATTTTTGGCAATCTGCTGAGTGATGGTGCTGCCGCCCTCCTTGAATCTGCCCGCTTTGATATCATTGAATACAGCGCGGCAGATAGCGATGGGATCGATACCTCCGTGATTCATAAACCTGTGATCCTCCACCGAAATAACGGCATCTATGTAAAATTCCGACATTTCATCATATGTGATAAAATCTTTATCATTGCGGATCTCTGCCACTCTCTCTTCCATGGATTTCTGCGCTAAAGCCTCCTGATACATCCGATAGCCCTTCACACCGAAAAAGGTAACCGCCGTCACTCCCGCACACAACAGCAGTAAAAACATAATGCCGATAATTTTTCTGATCCAGTGTTTTTTCTTCATAGTACCTTTATCTCCTTTCCATTTTTGTAAGCAGAAAATCCGCCATGTCACTGACCACACTGGCCGCTATATTTAAGATCGCCAGTAAAACCAGCAAAATACAAAATACCGAACCGCCCGCAAGAAATACCGCCCCGTTTAGAATAAATCTTATCTTACCCATGTATCCTTTCTCCATCATTTTCTCAATATTTTTATTAATTTTTTTATCTTCCCCTATCATAATGGTTTCATCTGACAATTCCGTGACTTTAATGTGAGAGATTTGTCACTTTGTTACTGTCTGCACCCGAGCCACGCAACGGCGAACAGGGAAAAAATGGAGGGCTATTGTCTTTTGTCGATATTGTGTGTATAATGGCGGAAAAAAGATTGACAGAAAGGAACCAGATCTATGCAGGGAAACAATAGTTTTCGTTATGTAATACGGATTATCGCAGGCGTGTATCTCCTCTATCTCGCCTGGAACCTGATGGGCGGCCTGCGCTCCGGCGAGACTTCGGGATTCGTTTTCATCATCGGCATTGCAGTATTTATTATCGCAGGCGTTTTTTTTATTCTCGACGCTCTGCGTAATATGCGCCGGGAAGCCCTTGACAGCCGGGCGGAGTCTTTGGAAGATCAAACGCCTTCAGAAGAAAACGACGAAGAACCTCTTTCCGAAGATACAACGCCGGATGACGACGTCGTTACAAAAAAGGAAGACGAGCCTTAAATCGCTTGATTTTGCTTTGCGCAAAAGCAGCCAAAGAAAAGAAATTTTCAGATTGCGGCCTCTGCCCAAATACGGTACAATAGCAGTAAAATATTCCCTGCGGGGAGCGGTCCAAGAGCGACCAGAAAGGACGTATTATGTTAAAAGGTATACCTACCATCTTATCACCGGAGCTTTTGAAGGTTCTTGACGAAATGGGCCATACGGACGAGCTGACCATCGGCGACGGCAACTTCCCCGGCCACACTTACGGCAAACGTGTGATCCGCCTCGACGGACACGGCGTTCCCGAGATCCTAGACGCCATCCTGCAGGTCATGCCTCTGGATACATACCCGAACGCCGAGGGCGTGATGGTGCCGCCCTGCACCCTGATGGCCGTTGAGCCCGGCGACGACGCCAAGACGCCGATCTGGGATACCTACAAAGAGATCGTAGCCAAACATGATCCCCGAGGCGCCGAGTGCTTTGAGGAAATCAATAAATGGGATTTCTACAAGAAGACAAAAGAAAATTCCACCCTGGTCATTATGAGCAGCGAGACCGCCATCTACGCCAACATCATTCTGCGCAAAGGCGTCGTAATCAACGAGTGATCGAGTTATCCGCCAAATTAGCATGTAAAAAATACGCGGACAGCCTGTCTGAGCCGTTACGATACGCACAGGTTTCCTGCATCTTCAGACAAAAACTGCCGCAGAGCGTTGCCCCCATACGGAGCAATGCCCTGCGGCAGTTTCTTATTAATAGCCCGCCGCATTTGGCATCCGTTTAGGGATGCCAAATGTCCGATTTTATTCTGCGTCTCTGATCTTCTTGCGCACCGACAGGATGCATCCCGGCGATACGGACAGCTCGTCAAGCCCCATTTTCAGGAACTCCTCCGTCAGCGTCGTATCCGCGCCCAGCTCGCCGCAGATACCGGCCCAAATGCCCTCCTTGTGAGCATTGTCCGCCACCATTTTAATCAGGCGGAGCACCGCCTCATGATGGGCGTTGTAGAACGGATCTAATTTCGCGTTCTGACGGTCAATAGCCAGGGTATACTGAGTCAGGTCGTTGGTACCGATACTGAAGAAGTCCACATGCTTGGCCAACTGGTCGCTGATGACGGCGGCGGCCGGAGTCTCGATCATGATTCCCTCTTCCACCTTGCCGATCTTCACCCCCTCGGAAGCAAGCTCCTCCTTTACCGACCGGGAGATGGCTTTGATCTTCTCCACCTCTTCCACGGACGTGATCATCGGATACATGATGGACAGATTACCGAAAGCGCTGGCACGGAACAGGGCGCGTAGCTGCGTACGGAAGATTTCCGGCCTGGTCAGGCAGATACGGATGGCGCGATAGCCCAGCGCCGGATTATCCTCCTTATCCAGTTCAAAATAATCCACCTGTTTATCCGCGCCGATATCCAGAGTACGGATGATGACCTTCTTGCCGCCCATGGTCTCGACCACTTTCTTGTAGGCCGCAAACTGCTGCTCCTCCGTGGGGTATGTATCCGATTCCAGATACAGAAACTCACTGCGGAACAGGCCGATACCGCCCGCGTCATTCTCCAGTACCGATGCCAGATCACTGGGATTGCCGATATTGGCGTACAGATTGATCTTCTGGCCGGACTTTGTCACGTTTTCCTTGCCCTTCAAAGTCTGCAGGAGTTTTTTCTGCTCGTCGTCGGCTTCTTTTTTCTTGAAATAAGAAGCCAGCAGATCCATGTCCGGATCAACGATAAACTTGCCCTCATAGCCGTCCACTACTGCGATCTTGCCGTCCCATGAATTGTCGATGTCCACCCCCACCAGGGCCGGGATACCCATGGTTCTGGCCAAGATCGCTGTGTGGGAGTTGGCTGAGCCCAGATGGGTCACGAAAGCCAGCAGCTTACTCTTATCCATCTGAACCGTCTCGCTGGGAGCCAGATCCTCGGCCACCACGATCACCGGATCGTCGCCGATATCCGTCCCGCTGCCTTTACCATGGAGGACAGTGATCACCCGCTCCGTGATATCCTTCACATCCGCCGCGCGGGCCTTGAAATATTCATTATCCATATTGGCAAACATCTCGGCAAAATTGTCGCCGGTGGCGGCGGCGGCATACTCCGCGTTGACTTCCTGGGTGCGGATGATATTCTCTACAGACTCGTTGTAGTCCTCGTCCTCCAGCATCATGGCATGGACATTGAAAATCTCCGCATTGGCCTCGCCCACTTCTTCCAGAGCCTTTTCATGGAGGCCGTTTAACTGCTCGATCGCCTTGGCTTTGGCTGCCCCATACCGGGCCACCTCCGCCTCGATATCTTCCACCTTTACACGCACGACCTCATTTTCCTCCTTGGAGTAAAACTTGACCCGGCCGATGGCGATACCGTTAAAGATCTTTTTTCCTTCTTTTTCTATCACGGGTCTTCCCCCTTCGCAAATATCCTGCTGATTACAGATTTTCTTCCAGAACCTTCCTGAACTCGGCCAGGCTTCCCTCATCCTCGCTGGAGACCGTGATCGTCTCACCGCTCTTTACGCCCAGTCCCATAAGGGCAAACAGTTTCTTTGCGTCGATGGTCTTCTCACCCTTGGTGATCTTGATATCGCCTGCCAGCCCCTTGGCCGCGTTTACAATAATGCCTGCCGGACGTGCATGGATACCTTCGGGATCTTTTACTGTGAAATCAAATGAACTCATAACTGCATTCTCCTTTTCTTTTTTATTATTTATTGATCAATCCGCCCAGGGCCTTATCCCCTGACGGTTCATCATTTACAATAATATATTCCTATCCATATCTGTATATAATTTAAGAGCTGTATATCCGCACCGGTTCTATAGACAGGATGATTTTCTCCAGCGCTTTCAATGCCTCCGCCTCGTCCTCGCCGTCCGAGATGATCTCCACCCGGCCTCCCGGCGGGAAACCCAGGCGCATCACGGACAGAGGCCTTTTCGCGTCGGCCATCCTTTCATCGGTCTGCAGCATAACCATGCTCCGGTATTTTCGCGCCACATCTGCCACCTGGCCGGCGGGACAGGCATGAAACCCCACTCTTTCTGACAACTGAATTGTTTTCGTGAGCATGCCTGCACCTCCGCCATTTCTCCACATGGTCTGTGGCAAATCTCCTCTATTTTACTACCGTATCGTAAGCCTCTTTCACCTGGGCCAACACCTTGGCGTCGGTGACGCCGGACACCTCGCGGAAAGCGTCTACCACGCCGCTGTCTTTGATCAGCTTCTGCAACTTAACGCTCTGCTCATCCTCCGGATTGTCGTAGTGCAGCGCCGCGCCGATACCGAGGATCAGTTTATCCACCGGAAGGCCATATTCCATAGCCGTCATGGTGGGCTTCACCAGACGATCCGTGGCGCTCAGCTTGCGCAGCGGCTCTCTGCCCACACGGGTAACGTCATCCTGCAGATAGGGGTTTTTAAAACGGCTGATGATTTTCTCAATATAGTGGGCATGGGCCTCGGGATCAAAATGATGCTTTTCCACCAGGCCCGCGCCGGACTGCTCCATGGCCTCATGCACCAGCTTATAGATCTCCGGATCAGCAATGGCCTCGCTGATAGTTTCATATCCCTTAATCACCCCCAGATAAGCGGTGATACAATGCCCCGTGTTCAGTGTAAAGAGCTTTCTCTCAATGTAGGCCATCAGATCCTCCGCCAGATTCATACCGGCGATCTCGGGGATCTCCCCCTTAAAGGAAGCCTTCTCCACATTCCACTCGTAATAATTCTCCACCACCACGTCCGTGGGGATCTCGTTGCGCACCGGCGGCACGATACGGTCCACCGAGCAGTCGGGGAATCCCACATACTCGTCGCAGTAAGCCCTCTCCTCATCACTCAGGGCCGCATATACATGCTCTTTGAGCTGTGAGCTGGCGCGTATGGCATTTTCGCAGGCGATCAGGTTCAGGGGCTCTTTTGAGCCGCTCTCCCTGCGGGCTTTGATACCTGCCGCGATCGTAGGGGCAATGCGCGGCAGTATGGTCAGGCCCACCGCCGTGGTGATGATCTCGGCGTCTCGGATGGCGTCCAGGATCTTTGTGCCGTTGGACATGATACCGTCCACATCGGTAATCCTGTGATCTTCCTTCTCCACGTCCATGATATGGACTGTGTAAGCTTTATCCTGGGCCAGACGGTCAATGATCACCGGGTTTACATCTGCAAACACCACATGATACCCTGCCTGGGCCAGCAGCATCCCGATGAAACCGCGTCCGATATTTCCAGCGCCGAATTGAATGGCTGTTTTCATATACATCTACCTTCTTTCTGATACTTACTATAGTAATTTGAACATAATTATCCCAATTTTTCAAGGACTATGGCGGGATCTTTTGCCGTCAGCAGAGCTTCCATGATCTCCTCATCTTCGAGAGCCCCGCAAATGTTGCTCAGGATCTCCAGATGCTCGTCGCCCACACCGGCGATACCAAACACCAGGTTCGCTTTCTCGTCGCCGAAAGGAACACCGTCGGGATACTGCAGCACCACGATGCCGCTCTTTTTCACCGTGCCCTTGGCCTGGGACGTGCCGTGGGGGATGGCGATACCCATGCCCATATAGGTGGTAGCCAGCTTCTCGCGCTCCTGCATGGCGGGAATATAAGATTCATCCACATACCCCAGCTTGTGCAGCAGCTCACCGGCCGCCTGGATCGCTTCTTCCTTCGTGTCCGCCTTCTGCCCCAGCAGAATACCTTCCCTCACCAACAGGCCCTTGTCGTCTTTCTTCTCCGGCTCCGCCGGTTTCTCCTCCACCTGGGCCGCCGGGACTGATCCGCTGGCAGTCACCTGCTCAAACAGCGCATCCAATGCCGGGTCGGCCAGGAAATTGCCAATGGTGACAAGCTGCGCCTGGGGCGCCGATTTCGCCGCGCGATCCTGCAGAATCGTCTGGCATACTACGATATCCGCATCCCCGGGAACATTATCTACAGAAGTATTGGTCACGGTGATATCCGGGCGGATTCCTTTGATCCGGTTGCGGAACTTAGTGGCGCCCATGGCCGAGGAGCCCATACCCGCATCGCAGGCAAACACGATCTTGCGGATTTCACCGGTGACCTTCACTGTGCCGGCGGGAGCTGCCATACCTTTCGATTCCGCTTTCATGGAGTTCATCTGATTCTGGGCATCCGACAGGCTCTTGGCGCCGGAAACCCGGATAATCGGGCTTGCCACAAGGAAAGATACTCCCGCTGCAATAATCACACCCAAAGCCGAAACCAGCATCTGTGTTTTCGGTGTCATCATCATAAATGCGATAATGGAACCCGGTGAGGCCGGACCGTTCAAACCGGCTCCCGTGATCATGTAAAACAGAATGGCACAGGCATTACCGGCTATGGGCGCTACGATTACGGCAGGATTCATCAGCACATACGGGAAATAAATCTCATGAATACCACCCAGGAAATGGATGATAACCGCACCGGGAGCTGAACTTTTTGTCGCCGGATCTTTGGAAAATGCCCCGTAGGCCAGCAGCACGCCAAGACCAGGGCCGGGATTGGATTCCAGCATATACATAATGGATTTGCCAAGCTCCTCTACCTGCTGGCTTCCCAAAGGAGTAAACACACCGTGGTTAATCGCGTTATTCAGGAACAGCACCTTTGCGGGCTCCAGGAAAACAGATACCAGCGGAAGCAGGCTGTTATTGATCAAAACTTTAACACCAGCGGCCAAAATGCCTAAAATCACTGACATGACCGGGCCGATTCCATAATAACCGATAATGGCCAAAATCAGGCCCAGGATACCCACGGAAAAGTTATTGATCAGCATCTCAAAACCAGTGGGGATATGGCCGTCAATCATCTGATCAAATTTCTTGATCACCCATCCGGCCAGGGGGCCCATCACCATGGCGCCCATCAGCATAGTATACTCAGAACCGCAGATACAGCCGATCACGGCAATGGCGCCCATCACGCGTCCTCTGTCGCCGCCCACCATCTTACCGCCCTGGCTGGCGATCAAGATCGGCAACAGGTAAGTCAGAATCGGACTGACCATAGAATTTAACTGGGCGTTGGGGATCCATCCGGTATCAATGAACAGCGCCGCCAGGAACCCCCACGCGATAAACGCGCCGATGTTCGGCATGACCATTCCGGAAAGAAACTTTCCAAATGCCTGTACTTTGTTTTTCATCTCACTCAATTCCTCCTCTTTTTTTTGATATGACATGTTGAAAATATTTTACAAGCGCCTGTTCGGCCAATGCCGCGCCCCCCGACGTGTCACCACTCCGAAGCGCCTGGAAAAACCGTTCTTCTTCTATCAATAATGCGCTGAGCCTGCTGACAGGCTCCACGTTCTGTTCACCCTCCGGCGCCAGCATGATGACCGCCCCTTCAATGCTGACCCCTCCGGTTTGCAGCGGAGAAAGCAGCCGCAGATAACCGAACCGGCTATGGCTCACCACATCCGTCCTACAGTGGAACAGGCAGATATTCATCCCCTCGATAAAGGTGTCCCCCATCTCCTCCCTCCGGCGAAAACCCCGGGCAATCCTCTTTGCCACCGCCTGATCCGGAGCGAATACCAGCGAAGCCTGTTCAATGAGCTCGCGGCGGTTCTGCACACTCCTCACATCCACAATCCGGAAAGCTTTCAAAATCTCCACGATCTCCGTGCCGATACCGGAAATCCGGCGGATATCCGCCATATCCTTCACGGCCACCTGGCCGGGACGCCTTGTTTTCTGCTGCAGACGATTGCGGTTGATGGTCTCTATCTGCTTTTGCAGCATCATCTTATCCTGCACCCGCAGCACCTTCCCCACGCACAGCCAGGGGAAATCTATATGCAGCTCTATGGTGGAGATAATCAGGTCAATACCCTGCCCGCGAAGCTTTTCCTTATCAATGGAAAAAGCCGAAATCACATCGCGGATCTCTATGTTATGAAAAGCCCTCGCCAGGCTGGCTGCCAGCATCCGGGAGCTGCCCACACCGGTGGGACACACCACCACCACCGCGATTTTCTGGGCATTTTCCTGAAGTCTTTCGGCCGCCGCCGCAAAATGCATGGCGATCAGCCCCACATCCGCCGCCTGCACCTCGTGGGGCGCCACCCATTCCTTCAGCACCTGGCAGGAGGTCTCCACCGCCGAATAAATCTCCGGATAATTCTGCCGGACCTCCTCGGTCTGGGAATTTTCCACGATCATATTCATGGGGATCCGCTTTAACATGGTGCTGACATGATTCACCAGATCTTCGATCATGGTGCCGCAGGATTTAAAGGGAAGCCCCGTCAGCCGCTCCGCCACTCCCGTCATAGACATGACGATCTGCCGCACATTCATAGTCTCCACGGGATCCGCACTGCCGGACGCCCGGAACCAGATATGGGCCATGGACAGGTGGGCCGCTATGTAACCCCGCTCATAGGCGGAAGGCTTTAAAGCATATCTGCGGCAGATTTCTTCCTCCATATACTCCGCCACCGCAAACTCCGGCAGCGAAACCCAATGCTCCCAGTCCTCCAGCGGCTGGGAGATCGTCTGGCCCTGCCGCATCCGGTGGATCACCAGGGCGATCCGGATGATCAGATCCATGGCCCCGCTGTCCGTATAGCGGATCTGGAGCCTCTTTTCACTCTCATCCAGAAGCCTGCGCGCCTCCATGGCCGTCTCCGCATTGAGGAAGACGGGCATATCCTTTCTGGCCTGGGGCTCTGTCCGTTTTTCCTTCGTCGGATACTCGGACAAAATCCCCAGGATCCTGTCAAGATCGTAGAATTCAAATACGGAATTGAAAATGGCCTGCCGCAGAGAAACCTCGCTTCCCCTCAGAAATATCCCCATTCCCGGCCTGCGCACCAGCTCGATCTCATAAGCGGCCAGCCAGCCGTCCAGGACATCCAGGTCCTCATACAGCGTCCGCTCGGAAATATGATAACCCGCGGCGAATACATAAGCCTTCACCGGGCCGTCCGCGAAAAAGAGATCGCCCAGGATCTGCCTGCGCCGTTCCTGACGCCCGTACATCGGCGCACTGTCCTCCGCCTCTAAAAGCTCTCCGATAAACTGGAGCTGCCCTACGTCCTCGTTGATCGCCAGGCCCACCCCCGGCTTACTGCTGAAGCGGAAATCATTTTCATCCATCCACTGCTCCAGAACCGCCACATCCCGCAGGATCGTGCGGGACGAAACACCCAGCCTTTCGGAGATCACGGAGACCGTCACCGGATTCGGCGCCATTTTGACTAATATCTGAAGTATTTTTTTCTGGCGTTCCGAAAGGCTTTTCCGCCTCTCTGCGCCTTTGTTGATATTTGCCATAATCTCTCTCCCATGGTATTATTTTATAAGTGATCTCTCCGAATAGCAACCACAGGATATGTCACTTTTGTCACTAACAAATGGTGACATGTGCCAATTTCGTCTTTCCTGTCACTATTGTGGCAGGAATACGGTTTTTTATGTATAAGCCTGGCATATAGACAAAAAAACAGGCGGCGGGACATCACTATCGGGCCCACCGCCGTTCTCCTAATTGACCATATCTTATTTTACTGTTATTTTTACGCCTTTCTTCACACCGTTGGCCGCCACCACATATACGGTACATGTGCCTTTCTTCCTGCCTTTTACCTTTCCGCTTGCTGAAACAGTCGCGACGCCCTTATTAGTCGAATAATAGCGGTATGCGGCGATATGTTTCTTTGGAAACAGCTTTTTCTTTGTATTCTGCTTTACCGTCCGGGCCTTAATTTTTTTCGTCGTCCCCTTTTTCACCGTAAGTTTTGAGGCAGAGACCTTTATACTTTTGGCATTTGTATAGCCTTTTTTATCTTTTCCGGCAATATGGAGGGCCAGGCTGCTGCCTATGACCTGCTTCTTTCCTTTCACCGTGCGGTATGCGCGCACCTTTATTTTATAAACATTTTTGCTGCTGATTTTCTTCTTCCCGATCTTGCTGAATGTATAACTGGTCTTTTTGCTGCCTTTGACGCTTTTCACAAGCTTTATTTTTTTCCCGCATTGCTCCGCGTAAACGTCATATCCCGTCGCTCCGCTTACTTTGCCCCATGTCACTTTTATCTTTGAGCCGGAAAAAACTGCCCTGATCTTATTATTGAGCCGTATTGTATTCCCTGCGACATCTACTTTGGTTTCTGCGGGCTTTTCGGTTTCTGCCGGCTTTTCGGGCTCTGCCGGCTTTTCGGGCTCTGCCGGCTTTTCTCCGGCAATCGAATATTCCCTGGTTGCGGTTCCACTGTAATTTCCCTGGAATGTGATCGTTACTACCACTGTATTGCCGTTTTCGGCCGTTGTAACCGTATAATCTCTGTCTTTCACCAACGTTTTACCGCCGTCTTTAATAACAAGATTTTTTACCGCCGCGGCATTGCCGACTGCCGGAACCACAATGCTGCCGCCCTCCTTATAGGCTTTCGGATCGATCCGGAAAGATACGGCCGCGCTCTCCAGGGATGTATATTCTTCTGTCCCATCTGCATACGCTTTTACATACCAGGTTCCCGCTTCCGACGGCACGGTATCGGTAAATGCACCTCCTGCACTGTGGCTGTACTTGTAATAGACTTTTCCAAATTTCGGTTCCGCCTTCGGCCCACTGGCCGTTCCCCCGTAAGTCCAGTCCTTTATTGTGAGCGGTGTTACCCATTTATTGACGCCAACCCATTTAGACGTAATTTCCATGGACTGCCCAACCGGTGTTTTCAGATCAAACGGCTTGAGGCTGCTGCCATTTTTCACATACCATCCGGCAAAACGATAGCCGTCCCTGACCGGCTCCTCCGCCAGATCCACCGTGCCGCCCCGGGCCACGAACTGCGCCTTTACTTCTCCCCCCACGTCCACAGTGACAATATATTTTGTTGTGATCCCCGTCACAATACTTCCGTCCCCGGTGACTTTGTCTGCCATTTTAGCCAGGACATCTTCGGGCGTATTTTCAGGAAGCCATAATTCGCCGTTTACAACTATTGTATCATTGAGGCCTATGTAAGCGGCCACGGTATCCACGGTCACATTGGTTCTCGCATCTATAATTGCCCCATTTTCTACCGTCAGCTCCGCGCCGTCCAGCACCTTTAATGCCCTGTCTCTATGATTGCTCATAACGCCTTGTCCTAATGTCAGCATTTGCCCTGTACTTAAAACCGTTTTTCCACTTGCAGCATACACATAGCGGTCGCTATGCATCTCGATCAGAAATCCATTCATGTCTCCCTTGCTGTCTATGGAACTATTATAGCCTGACAGTTTAACCATGTAGAATGATCCGGGGGAGTCTATCGTGCCGCTGTTCTCTATCCGGTTCTGGTTCTGGAAGAAACCGCCTGCCAATATGTTCATATCGCCGCTGTTTTGAAAAAGACCGCCGGTTTGGGACGATTTATCAAAATAATTATATATACCGCCGCTGCTCTGAACATTTATTGTTCCATTGTTGATAACTGTGGAATTGGGAAAAATATTTATCTCGCCGCCTTTTTTGACAGTAATGTCCCCGTTGTTGATCAGCCTGTTGCTCGATCGCGGGTTACTGTTCCCCACGCTAAAGCAACATCCATCCGGTATATCTAAAGGAAATCCTTTGGGAATGGTGAGTGACGCTTCCTTTTCTACATAACCAATAGTGATACTCCCCCCAAACGCCATATTCCCATTCCACGTCACATCGCCAAATACAAATCCTCTGCCCATGTGTGTGATTTCATCTGCGTTTTCATCATAAGAACATTCCAAGTACCAGATCAGATCTCCCTCCAGCGGTAATCCGCCTGTTTTCGTCCCATATAAAACCGCGTTGTTTGACGCCCGCAGAGGCGCATCCGGGGTAGACGGTATCTCCAGATCCGCGCCATTGTTCTGCGCAAACAGTGTTCCGCCATCCATTGTACATCCGTCAAAATAGGCCAATGTACCTGTTGCCCTCGATCCATTACCCGCCTTTCCGACCGCCCTCACGTCACTGGATATAAGTTCTATCTCCCCCGAGTTCGCATCTATCGCGCTCCCCTCTCCGGTGACCGCAATCACATGGCTGTTTGTTATCCGCACTTTCTGCCCCCGGTTCTGCCCCGCATAAATAGCGCCGCTGCTGCTTCCGATTCCTGCCGGGTTACTTTTCACTTTTACATACTTGCTGTTTTCAATCTCTATATTTCCTCCGACAGTTGAGAATCCGTGGCAAGTGGTGGTTGATGAACCATACACGACATCCAGGCGCACTGTGTCAATCACTATATTTCCGGCTGTCTGTACGCCGCTGCCCTGGCTTCGGATTTCCAGCGATCCGGAACCCGCGATCTTTAAATCCAGAGGATTTCCCGTCTCTCTGTCTGCCAGATAGATCCCTATCGACGTTGACGTAATTTGATTGTTGCCTTCTACCTTAATATCAACCGGCACAGGAAAATTGATCCCTATTCCCCCGCTGTTATTAATCACCACGTCTTTCAATGCGAGCGTACCGCCGGCCACTTTGCCGTCCTGCAATACCGGCGTCCATACAGCCGTGCCCCCTCCGGCTGTAAATACTGTCTCCACTGTCGGCACCTGATTTAACCATTCAAAAACCAGCCCGCCCGACTTATCTGTATCATCCGCCTGAGGACTGATGGAGCGCCCCGATATGTTCCCTGTCCCCGCCATACCTTCTTCAGACGCCAGCGCCGTCAGAGGCATACAGCAGGTCAAAACCCATGCCGCCAACAGGCCAAGCCCCCACCTGAATCTATTTTTCCTGCCCATTCTATCTTCCTCCTGTCTCTTATCAGATCTACCTCATACATTCTGCAAGAAATTTTACACGGCTATTATACGATACCTGTTTTCTCATTTTTTTGATTTGGCGTGAATCAAGTGTTTTTGGCGTAAATGATAAAAAAAAGAATGTTGGAAAAGATTCCTTTGTTGTATAATATACCTAATTAAATAAAGGATCGAAAAAAGGAAAATGAACATAGCAATTGTGGAAGACAGGAGTTCAGACGCCGATCTGCTGGCCTCCCTCCTGAACCAATATCAGGAACATCATTCAGCAAAACTACATATCGCCCGCTACAGCTCCGGCGAGGCATTTCTGGCAGCCGCCTGTGAAAAATACCATCTCATATTTATGGATATATATCTAAAGCAGAGCAATGGCATTGAGACCGCCCGCCGCCTGATCGGGCGAAACGCCGATGCCCTGATTGTATTTCTGACTGCCAGCAAAGAGGATATCTGGCGTGCCGTACAGATACACGCCTGTTTTGATTATATTGGAAAAGATGCGCTGGATTATGCCAGACTGGAAGAAATATTAGACGTCGCCCGAAAAAGGCTGTGTATCCAAACGAAGATGCTGGAGTTTTATAATGGGAAACAGAAGGTACGTCTGCCTGTGCCCAAAATTCAATATCTGGTTTCCCATGACAAATATACTTTTATTACTCTGACAAACGGACAGGAAATGCGCTACCGCGTCACCTTTTCTTCCCTCTGCGCCCTGCTGGAAAAGGATATCCATTTTCTGCTCTGCAACAGGGGGGTTCTTCTGAACATGGACTGTATCAGACAGGCAGACCGGGAAATCTTTGTCATGACAGATGGCCAGTCCTTTCCCATCCGCAAACGCAATCATGCTGATATTATGCAGCGGTTCCGCGACTATCAGTTCAAAAAACTCAACGAGGAGGTATGACGATGGAAAACTTACTGGAGGCCGGCCTGCATACATGTTCCACCCTTATGATCGTACCCCTGATCGTCTTTTGCTTTCTTCCGGTCTGGCAGGACATAAAAAGCACCCCCCAGCGTCTGCTTCTGAAAGTCGTTGCCGCCCTCGCCGCAATAGAAATGATCATGTACTTTCTATATCTCCTTCTTCCCCCGGTAACCGCGGATACAGTGAATGAATATTTGTGTATTTTTATTTTTTTCTATCTGTATCAGAAGGAAATAGCACTGAAACGCTCCCATCTCTGGTTTGTCTTCATGACGGCCTGTCTGATCGGGAGCTTTGGCTTCCTGTTTTATACCCTGACCAACATTGTCCTGCATCCGGCTTCCACCATCGAAGACCCCGCCTGGCCGGATGTTCTGCTTCTCGAAATCGCTTTTGAGTCTCTCCTAATCCTTATTTTAGCCTATCCCGCCAGAAAATATCTCGGCTGGCTTGTACATCATTTCCAGGAGGAAGCCGTCTGGAATATTATCTGGCTGATCCCTTTCGGCTTCATGATATTCGCGTCCGTCTTCATTCCCTACGACAACAGCGTCATGCATACCGGGCGTTTCCTGAAGGTATACGGCATCACGATTTTAGTCCTGTCGGCCCTCCTCCTTTTTATCTACGTCCTGTTTTACAAAATCGCTTACAGCATTGTGGATAATCAGAAAATAATCTGGAAAACGGCCAGCCTTGAAATGCAGGCGCAGCAGTATCACAGACTGCAAGCCTACATGCAGAAGACGAGTCGTCTGCGCCACGATTTCCGCTACCAGCTCACTGTCCTTGCCGGTATGCTGAAAAAACAGCAGTACAAAGAGCTGGAACAATATCTGGATCAATACATCGCCAGAGTTTCCGATGCGCCTGTCCGGTATTGTTCTTCCTACGCAGTCAACGCGATCCTGAACCATTATGCCTCCATATGCCGGGAGCTTGGCATAAAGGCCGATCTGAATATACGGCTGCAGGAAAGCTTTGCCGTCGAAGACAGCGATTTCTGTGTGCTTTTGGGTAATCTTCTGGAAAATGCCATAGACGGCTGCAAATCTGTCCCGGAGGACAAGCGCAGCCTCATTTTAAAGATAGGCCAGACTGCCGAGCATGTGATCGCCCTGCAAATCTCGAATCCCTACGAAGGTTTGCTCAACAAAAAAGAAGGCCGTCTCTTCTCATCAAAACATGAGGGAGAAGGCCAGGGGCTGAAATCTGTGCAGCTGATTGTGGAAAAATATGATGGGGTTCTTGATATCCGCTGCGAGGATCAGATATTTGAAGTGAAAGTCCTGCTGAATTTTTAATTTGCCTATATCATCCCATGATATGATCGATCTGGTCAGTGACTTCCCTCAGCTTTTCGTCCAGATCCGCCTGGGTCTGGACGTCATGCAGCTGCATAGCCAGCCGAATCTGCATATTCAGTGAACACTGCTGCTCTTTCAAGAAATTAAATTTTGTCTTTCTAATCTCAGAAAAAGAATCTGATGTATGTTGATTGCCCATATACCATTTCCTCCTGTTCTTCCATAAAATCGGAACTGCTCAAATCCTCCAACACCTTCGGACAACGCATATCATAACCGGCCAAGTTAAACCCAATGTAAACCCGTGCGCCCATTGTTTGAACAAACTGTGAAAAAAAACGGCTTCTGTCCGGCATTGTGTGAAAAAAATGTGAATCCGCTAAAAAGCAAATGTTTTTTTCAATTTCTTCACATTTTCGTGGTACATTTCATAATAGATTTATCTGCCCTGACTGTCACCGCAATACTTTATGATCAATCCGGAGGTATCCTATGTTTCAGCTTTTAATCGTAGATGACGATAAAAATATCCGCCGTTATCTCCACGCGGTACTCACCCGCGCAGGATATAAAACCATCTGTGCCGACTGTGCGGAAACGGCCCTCGATATAATAGAGAAATCTGCTATTGATCTCATGATCCTGGATGTCATGATGCCCGGAATGGACGGCTGCTCTTTTGCGGAATTGTTGCGAGACTGTAAAAATACGATCCCCATCCTCATGCTGTCGGCCAAACAGATGCCCCGGGATATCAAACAGGGATTTCTTTCCGGCACGGACGACTACATGACAAAACCCGTCGATGAAGAAGAAATGCTCCTGCGCATCAAAGCTTTGCTCAGACGCTCCAGGATCGCCTCAGAACATAAGCTCACGGCAGGCAACACCACGCTGAACTACGATGCCCTGTCCGTGAGAACCGGTTCCCACGAGCAGATCCTGCCCCAAAAAGAATTCTATCTGCTGTACAAGCTCTTATCCTGTCCAAACCGGATCTTCACAAGGATACAATTGATGGAAGACATCTGGGGCCCCGGTTCGGATTCCACAGACGCTACGGTAAGCGTACATATCAACCGTCTGAGAAACCGGTTTGAGGGCTGCAAGGACTTTACCATCGTCACGATCCGCGGACTCGGGTATAAAGCGCAGATCCCGGAGGACACCTTATGAAAAAGAAATCAAACTTTCAGACCACGATTGTGCTGATCAGCACCGGGATCGTATTCATTCTCCTGACCCTGACCATGTTTATCAGCAATACCGTCATCATGCTTCTTTCCAGGCATGGATTGATCTCTCATCCTCCGGGCCCCTCTCTGCTCCCGCTTCTGATCCAAAGCGGTTTTATCAGCATCCTGACGGGGACAATCCTCACTCTGTGTATCGGTCATCTGCCTCTGCGGCCGATCCACACGCTGATCCGGGCCATCCATTCCGTGTCCGAAGGGAATTTTCAGACAAAAATACACCTGGAACATCCAAGGGAATTTAGAGAACTCTCCCAGTGCTTTAACCAGATGACAGAAGAGCTGGCCGGCATAGAGATGCTCCGCTCTGATTTTATCAATAATTTCTCCCACGAATTCAAAACGCCCATGGTCTCTATTCTTGGCTTTGCAAAGCTGTTAAAAAAAGGGAATCTCTCCCCGGAAGAGCAGGAGGAATATTTAAATATCATCATCGAAGAGGCCGGACGCCTGACAGACCTTTCCACAAATGTGCTGAATCTGTCAAAAGTAGAAAGCATATCTCTGCTGACTGATTTTTCGGCCTTCAATATCGGGGAACAGATCCGCGAATGCGTTGTATTGCTTGAAAGCAAGTGGGAAAAAAGAGAACTTTCATTTAATCTTGAGCTGGAGGAGCTACAAGTCAATGGTAACGAACCATTACTGAAGCAGGTCTGGATGAATCTCCTGGATAACGCCATAAAATTCTCACCCGAAAAAAGCGAGATCAGACTGTTTGCCCAAGCAGATCCTACATCTGTTAAAATTTCGGTGCAGGATTCCGGCTGTGGCATGGATGAGGCCACACAGCGCAGTATTTTTGACAAATTTTACCAGGGCGATCCCTCCCATTACGCGGAAGGAAACGGGCTGGGCCTTCCCCTTGTCCAAAAGATTGTGTCGCTCCATCACGGAACTATCGACGTGACAAGCCGGCCGGGACAGGGAAGCACATTTACCGTCACACTTCCGATCTCAGAATAAGCCCGCCAAAAGGCGGGCTCATTGAGATATCGTCTGTATTCGTAACCGTTCAGTACCTTCACAGTTACAATGCAAAATCCATTGAAATCGCCTACGGCGATGGTATTTTGCACTCCTGAATCATGCTTTTACGGTCTCAGCAGTAAATGCTTCGACCTAGGCTGAATAGTTACCTGCATTCTTGCTTTTTTATTCCACAGTCACACTCTTGGCCAGATTTCTCGGCTTATCCACATCCAGTCCTTTGGACACGCTGACATAATACCCCATCAGCTGCAGCGGTATAATAGCCAGCGAGGTCGTGAAATAGGGATTCGTCCAGGGAATATACACGGTGAAGTCCGTGGTATCCTCCACGCTGTAGTTTCCGTAGGTAGTAAGCCCCATCAGGTACGCGCCGCGGCTCTTTACCTCCAGCAGATTGCTGATCATCTTCTCATACAGGTTCTGCTGAGTCAGCACACCGATCACCAATGTGCCGTCCTCAATCAGGCTGATGGTGCCGTGTTTGAGCTCACCCGCCGCGTAAGCTTCAGAATGGACATAGCTGATCTCCTTCATTTTCAGGCTGCCCTCCATGCTGATGGCATAGTCGATGCCCCTGCCCACGAAAAAGATATCCCTAGCGTTGGAATATTTGGAGGCAAACCACTGGATACGCTCCTTATCATCCAGAACCTTCTCAATCTTTCCCGGCAGCGTCAGAAGCTCCGCAATCATTTCACGGTAGGTTTCCTCCATGATCTTATCGCGGGCCATGGCAAAACGAACCGCCAGCAGATAACCGGCTATGAGCTGAGCGCTATAGGCTTTGGTGGTAGCCACGGCAATCTCGGGGCCTGCCAGCGTATAAAACACCTTATCCGCCTCCCGGGCGATGGAAGACCCCACCACATTTACGATGCCAAGGGTCAGGATTCCTCTGTCCTTTGCCTCCCTGAGCGCCGCGATGCTGTCCGCCGTCTCGCCGGACTGGCTGATCACGATCACCAGGCCCTCGGGATCCAGTATGGGTTTCCGGTAGCGGAACTCCGAAGCCAGCTCCACACTCACGGGAATCCCCGCCATATCCTCAATCACATACTGCAGGGCGATGCCCACATGATAAGCCGACCCACAGGCCACGATATAGATCCGGGAGATTTTGCGGATATCCTCGTCGGACAGTCCCACGCCGGACAGATCAATCTCTCCGTCATGGATAACCGAATTCAGAGTATCCAGCACAGCCTTGGGCTGTTCGTGGATCTCCTTCATCATATAATGCTCAAATCCGCCCTTCTCCGCCGCTTCCTGATCCCACTTGATCTCTGTAAGCTCTTTCTCAATCTCCTCTTTATCAATATTGAAGAAAGTGACTTTGCCCTGCTCGATATGGGCGATCTCCAGATTGTTGATGTAATACACATTGCGGGAATATTTGAGGATCGCCGGTACATCGGAGGCAATATAGACATCATTGCCATTTACACCGATGATCATAGGGCTGTCTTTACGGGCCGTGTAAATCTCATTCGGATATTCCTGGAACATGACTGCCAGGGCATAGGAACCCCGGATGCGCATCATAGCCTGGGAGAGCGCCTCCACAGGATCCTGGTTGTGTTTTTTATAATAATAATCGATCAGATTCACCGCAACTTCCGTATCCGTCTGGGAGTAAAAATGATAACCTTTTTTCGTCAGCTTATTTTTCAGCTCCTGATAATTTTCAATGATACCGTTATGAACGGCCACTACAGACTGATCCTCAGAAGTATGGGGATGGGCATTCGTCTCCGACGGCTCCCCATGGGTGGCCCAGCGGGTATGGCCGATCCCACAGCAGCCTTTGATGGCCAAGCCGTCGTTGGTCTTTTCAGCCAGTACTCTCAGTCTGCCTTTCGCCTTCACCACCACGGTTTTGCCGGAGCCGTCACGGACGGAAATTCCCGCCGAATCATATCCGCGGTACTCCAGCTTGGACAGCCCCTCCAGCAAAATCGGCGCCGCCTGGTTCTCGCCTATATATCCTACAATTCCGCACATATACTTATCCTCCTTACACTCATAGAACACGCCGCCTGTGCGCCTCTAAACCTGCATAGCCCTTTGACCGGAAAGCAGACAAAAACAGGGAGACACCACAAAAATCGACGTTTCACCATCTTCTCCTTGCAGTATCTCCCCTTACTGTCTACAACCGCATTCTACAGCCTTTTGATCAGTTCTTCTCTTTCTTTCTCATAACCCGGCTTGCCAAGGAGCGCGAACATATTTCTCTTATAACTCTCCACACCCGGCTGATTGAACGGGTTCACACCCAGAATATAGCCGCTGATCCCGCAGGCAAACTCGAAGAAATAGAACAGCTCCCCAAGAGAGAACTCATCCTGCCTCGGAATATTCACCACCAGATTCGGTACATTGCCGTCTGTATGGGCCAGAATAGTTCCGTTCATGGCGTTCTTATTCACAAAATCAACGGTCTTTCCGGCCAGATAATTCAGGCCGTCCAAGTCCACAGGCTCCTCACCGATAGTCAGCTCACACCGGGACTCTTCCACATTCAGCACCGTCTCGAACATGATCCGGCTACCGTCCTGGATAAACTGCCCCATGGAGTGCAGGTCGGTGGTCAGGTCAACAGATGCCGGGAAAATACCCTTCTGATCCTTGCCCTCACTCTCGCCGTAGAGCTGTTTCCACCACTCGGATACATAGTGCAGACTGGGTTCATAGTTGGCCAGGATCTCCACCGGTTTGCCTTTTCTGTGCAGGATATTTCTGAGGGCCGCATATTTCAACGCGTCATTGTCCTCGAAATCTGCCTCCAGCGCACGTTTCCTGCCGGAAGCCGCACCCTCCATCAGTTTGTCAAGATCCGCGCCGCTGACCGCAATGGGCAGAAGTCCCACGGCTGTCAGACCAGAGTAACGGCCTCCTACATCATCCGGCACCACGAAAGTCTCATACCCTTCCTCTGTGGCCAGCTTCTTTAAGGCTCCTCTGGACTTATCCGTGGTGGCGTAAATTCTCTTGGCCGCTTCGGCCTTGCCGTATTTCTCCTCCAGTTTGGCTTTGAAGATACGGAAAGCGATAGCCGGCTCCGTCGTCGTACCGGACTTGGAAATCACATTCACGGAGAAATCACGGTCACCTATCACATCCATCAGCTGTACCATGTATGTACTGCTGATGCTGTTGCCCAGGAAATAGATCTCCGGCGTCTTGCGGATCTCTTTGGACACCATATTGTAGAATCCATGACGAAGGAATTCAATAGCCGCTCTGGCTCCCAGATAGGAACCGCCGATACCGATCACCAGGAACACTTCGCTGTCACTCTGGATCTTCTGCGCTGCCTTCTTGATCCGGGCAAACTCTTCTTTGTCATAATCCACCGGAAGATCCACCCAGCCCAGGAAGTCATTGCCCGCTCCTGTCCGGGACAAAAGCGTCTCCTTGGCATCCAGAGCAATCTTCTTCATCGAAGCCACCTCGGACTCCGCCACAAAGCTTGCAGCCTTTGAATAATCAAATGTAACTCTGTCGCTCATATTCATATCTCCTTCTGCATTCTGTCAGAATATCTCTGAAAACTGCTTTCCGCCGACCAGAAATGTACTTTCAGATTTACTCTAGTATTATTTTCCTATTTTAACAGACTATACCTACTTTCGCAAGTTTCTTTTTGCCGTCCATCTGTCACCAACAGACGCAGATCATGACAATTCAGACAGGTATCCGGCTATTTCCGGCGCCTGTGCCGCGACTGCCTGCCCGGCCGTCCCGGCGGGCCCGCCTCCTCTATTGTCTGGAACACTTTTCCGCATCTATGGCCAGCACAAACATCAAGACATACAGCGCGTCCGCACTGTCGTCAATCGTAAGAACATAAGTATCTGTCATATGGAACAATTCCTTCGATATCGAGGCGATCCTCCTGTCTGCCCCATCTAAAATTGAATAATCCCACTCCGTCCAGCTTCCTTCGATATGCCATCCGTTAAAATCTATATGATAGCGCGGTTTAAGAAATGTGAATTCTTTGCTGATACAGCCGATATATTTCCCGTCTTCACATATTTCAAATTTGGGAAGGAACGTCAGAACCCGCTCTCTCACAGTCCCTCTTTCATACCCCCCGGCATCAAATATTTTCAGACAATGCCCCCACGAAAGCTGCCCTTTAACCACATACATAACGTTCCCATTTTCGTCATAAATATCATAACTGTCAAACCACGAAAACAAACGCTGCTTAAATAAAAGCTTCACCAGCCACTCCTTTCTGCCGAAAACCGCTTATGCAAAATCCTCAAAAAAGGGGCAGCCGGAAAATAAACACTCCTGACAAATCCCTTTTTCCTCTATCCCTTTACTTAAATTACACATGGCTGACACCTCGCTTTCCAGTTTTCTCCGCCATTTTTCCCACCAGTTTTTTTTCATGGATCACATACCGGTTGATCGTATTTTCCCAATATTTGGGAGGATTTGCGCATATCCATATGGAATAGACTTTACAGATCTTCTCATACTGGTTATCCACAAACTCTACGCCATACTGCGAGGAAATCATGCGGCTGCAGTAATAGATCCCCCGCTTGATAATCGGGTAGCCCGGATAAAAATCATTTTGTGCTTCAATACTGAGGATCAAGCTTGCCATCTCTCCCGACCGCGGCACAACCGCATAAAAACGGATATCATAAGTGACCGTTCCTTCTTTTATCGTACTGTCTTCCGTTTGGGCTCCCCTGATAGGTGTCAATGCCCTGCTTCGGGCTTCTTACATTTCTACCCCTATGCCTCTGGAACCCGCATAAACAAAGGCTTTCCAAGCCTATTTTTGCAGGTAATTCTCAGAATATTCTGAAAACATCTGTTTTTCGGCAGTTTATATGTCTGTTCATAATTTAGACATATTTACTGTGAAATTATTGTACCATTTTCAACGACCTTCCGCAACAGACAACTCCTATAAAGATAACATTAAAAATATGTATGGGCCCTATCTGTCCATTATAAAATGTTTCTTAGCGATAGCCAGCTTATACTCTTTCCTGTGCCGCTCCAAAAAAATGGTCATCAGCCGCTCTGCCAGAAAGCCAATATATCTCTCCTGATAAGGATCATCCCGCTCTCCAATTTCTTTTTCACACTGAAATAAAATCGGGAACAGCCATTCACAGTACTGATCCAGTATTTCCCGGCGGGCAATCAACATGTTGTAGGCATAATAATAATTTCCCTTTTCTATTTTGGCCGCCGCATCCCTATATTGCGGAAATAACTCAACGACTGTTTTCATGCAGATATTCCAGTCCATTTCCATATGGTCGCTGCAATATTGCTGTTTTACACCTTTCACATTTAAAACCGTAACTACCACATCAATATCAGAGTCCAGCAGCTTCGCGGCCATTTCTTCGCTGATATCAAATCTTCTCCGATAATGGCTCAAACCCAGATAGCCGGCTTTTCCGTGTTTCCATATCCAATAAAGAGCTGTCAGTTCACAATATTTTCTGTTCTTTTCTGATATATTCTCTCCCTGATTGTCCAAAACAGCGGCAATCCGTCTGTCTGTCAAAGCCACCCCTGCCTGAATCGGAATCTCAAAGCTGCACTTTGGTATTTCTTCTTTTAGCATATGGTCTGCCACATGGCATACTTTTATCAAATATTTATATAATTTACGCCATAACTACTTTCAACATATCCTTAAGTCTGTCAAAGTCGTGCATTTGGATTCTGCAATTTAAATCTTTTTCCATAATCCAGTCTTTGGCATCTTTTGAGAAGAACGAAGTTGTAGCAATGATACCTCCATTTATCTTATCCATTTCAATAATCCCGGCAAAACGCTGAATTATATCAATGCCTACTTTATTTTTGGAATCATACTGTTTGCATTCCACATAGAATACCATATCTCCTAATATATCAGGTTTGCGGAGGATTATGTCCTTGCCGCCATCTCTGGTTGTTTTGGTTAGTTCAACGTTATATCCTAATTTATTGTAGAGCTGCGCCATGAATTCTTCAAATTCTCTTGAAGTAAGGTTAAAAAGTTCACTTGGATGTTCAGCCAAATATGCGAAAACTTTATCATTTGCAGGCATAATGGCAATAGTTGGTGATTCAGTAGTAATGATTTTCTTTTCATCTGGTAAATATATTTCTGATATTACTTTTTCGGAGATTTGGTCTGCATCTTCTTTCTCTTTCGCGTCCCTGCTTTTAGGATGTATGCCTAAAACAGTATATCCATCCAATATAGGTTGTAGAGCAGAGGTAAGATTAGAAAAAGCTTGTTGTTGCTGATAAAAACTGGATGATACATATGTCATAGTGGATAATGCTATCCTTATATCAGCTGTATTTATTTTTGATTGTTCCAAGTGTTGCGTAAATGCATTAAGCGCTACATACATTTCACGAGAATTATGTAACAACTTCTACAAGCCGGGCGAGGCATTAATTGCATTTTGGGTTGTAGCGCCTTGTTTTTGTATGGCTTGCATTGCTGAAGGGGTAATGATATTCTGTATCTTATTCATTGATTCCATATATCTTGAAATATCATCCATGTTTAAAACCTCTTATTGTGTTTATTATATCCCATGTCTAAATATGGTAATTATTTTTCTTTTTTATTTGTTCTGTTTCCTCAACCAATAAATCAACCTCATTTTTTCCCATTCTTTTTCGGTTCTCATCATAAAGTTCATATTGTTCATTGGCGTATGCCTTTGCCTGTTTTGCGGAAATATGCCCGGCTCCAGATAACACTTCCCGTCCTGTCATATTCAGGAAATTATTGAGGTAAGTTTCCCAGTCTTTCATATACATGGGGTTATGCCTTCGTGCCTGGTCTTCCGCAAAGTCCAGGTACATCGTTACCACCCTGCTTAATTCCTGCATTTCATCCTCATTGAGATAGTTCTTGGCAATATCCACATCTTTTTTTCGGACTTTTGCGCCCTCAAAAGCAGTCAGCCCCATATTGGCTTTCGTGGCGTCTGCCCTCTGCATAATGACTTCTGCTGCGGTATGCCCATGCACTCCGTAATGTATTTTATTCTGGACAGTTTTAAAGAATAATTCTGCGTCTTTATCATTGCTGGAATAATCAACGGATGTTTTGTATATGTCGCAGATTTTCTGGTAGAACCGCTTTTCCGACGCCCTGATTTCGCGGATGCGCTCTAACAATTCATCAAAATAATCTTCGCCAAAGGGTTTTGGGTTTTTCAGGCGTTCGTCATTCATGGAAAACCCCTTACGGGAATATTCTTCTAAGATGGCAGAAGCCCAGTTCCGAAAATGCATCCCCACATTGGAACGGACACGGTAGCCGATGGCAAGAATCATCTTAAAATTATAATGCTTTTTCTTCCGTTTAATCTGCCTTTTTCCTTCTGTTTGAACTTGTAAGAAATCCTTACAAGTTGAAGGTTCATCCAGTTCACCATCAGCATAAATATTGCGGATATGCATGGTAACGTTTTGGGGAGTCGTATTATACAGTCTGGCAATGGCTGACTGGTTCATCCAGATATCACCATTCTGGAAAAACACGTCAATTTTGGTATCGCCTTTTTCTGTCTGATAGATAAGGATATTTCCCAGTTCCATTATCTCATCATTATTCATCCGTCAAATCTGCCTTTCTGCCGTTTGCCCGGCTTTTATACACCTTATACTGGTTCTTGCACTGACCGCTGCAAAATACCGTATTGGGTCTGGATGCAAGGAATACCTTGCCGCAATACTTACAGACTTTCATGGAGGATTTCTGGTCTGTCAGCATGAAACTGAACATCATCTGTATTGCCAACAATAATGAATGGAAATCCCATACAATCGTTGGCTTTTCCAGCAGTTCTGGTTTTGCTTTTTCGGTAGGCGTGATATACAATCTGCCTTTATCATCTTCCCTCCACTCATACTTATCATACCGTACCCAGTGGGAACTGGTCTTTTCAAAAAGGTTCATTATTATTATCTCAATTATGTGTAATTGAGATTGCTGTTAAATATATTACTATCGTAACCAATACGTTAAATATCGTCAATCACTACGTTGTTTTTTATTTTGGATGCATCGGCATTTGAACGTCCTTTATCAGAAAAGTCAGGCATATTTTTAGAAGAAAATATTAAATTTACAATGACTTTGCTGATATCTTCATACATCTGCTGAAACAATTTATCCTGTTTCTGTACATCCGTTTCCAGCAGAATATAGATCAGGTCATTTTTCAGTATTCCAATGCTTAATGTCCGGTTGACCATCATTTTATGTTTCCTGTGTTTCTCTATTTCAGCCAGTTCTGTCTCCGCGTCGCGGATGATATCTTCTGCAAGGTTACTGATATAGATTGTGCTGTATATATCCTGCAACAGCAAAATTGGCTCCGTCCCTGTGAAATTCTCCATCTGTAGACGGTCTTTCAATGTCCCGTATGCCGTTTCGATCCACCATCTCATATGATAGAGTCCCGCAATCTGCAGACAGCCAAAGGTTTCAGATAGTAGATTTGTAATAAGCACTTCTTCCCTCTCTTCCGGCAACGGTACTTTGACCATCCGCAGAGTGATATATCCGAGCTCTTCCACCCGCTGTCCGATATCCGTTCCCTTATAATGTCTGGTCCGGCTTTTATCCAGATGGATGTCCACCCATGTGTCCAAAGCCGACAAAGCGGACTGCTCCTTCTTATAATCACTGGATTTGAGACGTACCAGGAATAAGATGCCCTTCTCCATCATAGGACAACAGAAAATTAACTTTAATTTCTTCGAACTTCGCCTGCCGGAAAACGAGCCTGTCTTTACCCTTAAAAAAGTTCTGGAGGATATGGATTTTTCGGGCCTCACCGCCCGTTATTCCCCTAGGGAGAACGAAACGGAAGTAAAAAAGCAAAACATCCCCAGAGAAAACCAGGATCCCAAAATCCTTGATTTCTCCGGGGATGTTTTTATTTGATATCATAGGGGCTAAAAACCGTTATTAAGCGACATCCCCTTCTTCTCAATTATTCATTCACTTATTTATTTCTTATAGAAAGGCCCAAAGTTTGCGCAGGCTCTGTAGTCAGCGCCTTCTTTGTCCATACCGAAGGCATTCCATGCGGCCGGACGGAAGATCTTCTCGCTGGGCACGTTGTGCATGCATACCGGAATTCTCAGCATGGAGCACATAGTGATCAGATCTGCGCCGATGTGGCCGTAGCTGATAGCGCCGTGGTTGGCGCCCCAGTTGTTCATAACCTCATAAGCGGTCTTGAAGGGGCTGCCCTCTACGCCGTCTGTACGCGGAGCGAACCAGGTGCAGGGCCATGTATAGTCGGTACGTTTCCAGATCTTGTCGGACACCTCATCCGGCAGAGCCACCGTCCAACCCTCAGCAATCTGGAGCACCGGCCCCAAGCCGCGTACCAGATTCAGGCGAATCATGGTGGCAGGCATCTCAGCCCTGGTCAGGAAACGGGAGGAGAATCCGCCGCCACGGAAGTAACCGTTGTCGGCTGCACACCACTCGGTAGCATTCATAACCGTCTTCATATCCTCTTCGGTCATGTCATACCACTCTTTCATGATACCGTTGCCGTTCTCGTCTTTCACTTCGCCGCAGGCATCCAGACAGCAGGCGCCGGAGTTGATCAGATGGATAAATCCGTCTGCTTCTTTGGCCTTGCCTTCCAGTTCATAACCGGTGGCTCTCTTCACAGCGGAACCGCTCCAGTATGTACGCACATCGGCAAACATCTGCGCACGGTTGGTCAAAAGGTTCATAAACAGCATGCCAAGGCCGTTTAATACGTCATTCTCTGTGGCCAGAATGAAGGGCTCGCGCGCACCGTTCCAGTCGAAGGATGTATTCAGAATAGCCTCCGGGAAGTCGCAGTTTGGTTTGTAATCCGTCCACTGTCTCTGGCCCTGGAAACCGCCGCAGATCGCGTTGTGGCCCACAGCCTCCTCCTCGCAGCCTTCGGGCAGGTTCGGATTACCCTGATACAGATCCTCAATGATTACAGCCATCTTAGCCAGGAACTCCCAGGTCTGTGCTTTCTGTTCATCGGATGCCTTAACGAAATCAGGATTCTTGTCAAAGCCTTCCTTGCAGTACTCTTTCACCCAGGCAAGGGCTTTCTGATACTCATCCTCGTTATAGATATGCTCGTCCATACGGCGAAGGATCTCTACCTCGTCCACAGACTCTACACGCATACCCAGATAGGACTCGATGAAATCCTGGTCAATGATGGAGCCGCCGATACCCATGGTAACGGAACCGATCTGCAGGTAGGATTTGCCCTTCATGGTAGCAACGGCCACAGCGGCGCGGGCAAAACGCAGGATCTTCTCCTGAACATCCTCGGGAATCCTGGTGTCGTCAGCCTCACATACCTCATGGCCATAGATACCGAAAGCCGGAAGTCCCTTCTGGGCATGAGTAGCCAGTACGGATGCCAGATACACGGCGCCGGGCCTCTCTGTGCCATTGAAGCCCCATACGGCCTTGATCGTGTTGCGATCCATATCCATTGTCTCGGAACCGTAGCACCAGCAGGGAGTCACGGTCAACGTGATGGCAACGCCGGCCTTCTCAAACTTTTCCTGGCAGGCGGCAGCCTCGGCCACACGGCCAATAGTCGTATCGGCGATAATAACCTTCACAGGCTCGCCGTTTGCATATTTCAGATTATCTTCCAGTAATTTGGCGGCAGATTTTGCCATATTCATGGTCTGCTCTTCCAGGGACTCACGCACTTTCAGTTTGCCCCTGCGCCCGTCAATGGTAGGACGGATACCAATTACCGGAAATTCACCAATAAACCTGTTCTTTGCCATAAGAAATACCTCCATTCATTTTGTAAGCGGCGCTGTTCTCACCCCAGGCGTTACTGTTCACTCCGTGACCGGTAACCCGCAGGCCGCTTATTTATTGATGGTATAATCATATCATTGATTCTTGTCTCTGGCTTGTGGTATAATGGTCAAAAATATAAAAATATTCACTTTTTCCATTTTTAGGTGTGGAAATTTCGGAGGTTTTTTTGTGCAATATTTACATTTCAATGAGGATAAGCAGCGGGGAACCTATGATTTCCCCTTTGAATTTTACCACGTAGACGATACCCATCCCCAGTATATAATGTCCTACCATTGGCATGTAGAGTATGAAGTCATCCGTATCCTCGAGGGTACTTTCCACATCACCCTGGACGAAAAAGAATTTACGGCCCGGGCCGGAGAAATCATTTTTATCAACAGCGGCATCCTCCATTCCGGTGTCCCTGAATCCTGCGTATATGAATGTATTGTTTTTGACATGAATTGTTTTTTAAAACAGAACGGGGCCTGCCAGCCCTATGTCCAGAAAATCATCGACCACCGGGCACAGATCTATCATCATTTCGGCCGGGAGCACCAGGGTGTGCGGGCAGCTATCGACAGTGTTTTTGATGCCTTTGTAGAGCATCCCAGAGGCTATGAGCTGCAGGTATTTGGCGGATTCTACCAGTTTTTTGGCGCTGTATTCGCCAGCCGCTGTTATTTTGAGGAACCGCCCCAGTCCCTCCGGGATTATAAAAAGATCATGCAGCTTAAACAGGTGCTGGAATATATTGAAGCAAACTACCAGAACACGATCTCCCTGGAACAAATGTCCCAGGCCGCCAGTATGTCGCCGAAATATTTCTGCCGGTTTTTCATGGACATGACCCACAAAACGCCCATGGATTATCTGAACTACCAGCGGGTGGAACACGCCGCTTTCCTACTTTCCACCTCCCACAGTTCGGTGACGGACGTGGCTTTCAGCTGCGGTTTTAATGATCTGAGTTATTTTATCAAAACTTTCAAGCGCTATAAGGGTGTGACACCAGGACGTTTCACGCGGCATCCGTAAGATAATATCCAAAAACAGCTTGCAACTTTTTGCAAACAGCGTTATGAAAAAAATCAATCAGCTGGAAAGGCGGATGGAAGAGCTGGAAAGAAGGACTGCGTAAGACAGTGAAAGCTGTACAGGAATTATGTAATTCCCGTACAGCTTTTTTCATCCGCTTACTATGTCTTATACCCTTCTCCTACCACAGCTTCGCGTAAATATGCTTAATCTCTTCCACTGTGACCGGCCTCGGATTGGTGACCGTACAAGCATCCTTTAAAGCATTTTCGGCCATCTCGTCCAGCGCGTCAAAATACTGCACGGCGTCGATGGTCTTCATCTCTGAAATACTCATGGGAATATTCATCTCCTTCATCATGAACTGTGTCCAGTTCACCAGGGAACGCACGCCCATGACCGGATTGTAACTGGACAGCCCCAGGATATGGGCCGCCGACGCGTAACGCTCCACGGCAGGCAGATATTCCTTCTGGCTGCGGCTGCTGTGGTTGATATTTGAATTAAACTCAATAATATAGGGCAGCAACATCGCATTGGCACGGCCGTGAGGGATATGGAACCTGGCGCCCAGCTGATGGGCCAGGCTGTGGTTGATCCCCAGGGAGGCCGTATTAAAAGCCAATCCCGCCAAACAGGAGGCCACATGCATCTTCTGTCTTGCGTGCATATCGTTGCCGTCATAGTAGGTACGCAGCAGAAATACACTGCAGATCTCCATAGACTTTTCCGCCAATGCGGCAGAGAACTCATTGTGGTTTGTACTGACGTAAGATTCCAGAGCGTGGGTAAATACATCCATACCCGTGTCAGCCGTGACGGCAGGGGGCACGCTCTTTACCAGCTCCGCGTCCAGAATCGCCTCGTCAGCGGTCAGACTGTCGGATACCAACGGATACTTCACCTTCGCGTTGGTATCATTAACTACAGCGAAAGCCGTAACTTCCGAACCCGTTCCACTGGTGGTGGGAATGGCGATCAACCCTACTTCGCCGTAATGGTCAATCTGCAGCGCAAATTCACGGATGGATTTGGAGGAATCGATGGCCGAACCTCCGCCCACTGCAACAATTGCATCCGGTCGGTACTGCAAAAAGGCTTTCACACCCTCCGAGATCTTATCGATCGGCGCATCCGGAACCACGTCGCTGAAAATCGTGTACGCTTTTCCCGCGGAATCAAGAGGCTTGGTGATATAGCCAACCATGCCGCTCTGCTTCACATAGGGATCGGTAATAATCATAATCCGATTATAGGGAATATCTTTCAGACGATCCAGGGCGTTTTCGCCAAAATGGATCGTCGTGAGAATTTTAAATGTATTCATAGCACCCTCTCATAATTTATCCGTAACAATTCCATGCTTTCACCGTCACATGAAATCCCATTATATTTTCGTCTTATCCGTGGGATAAATACATTCCACGCCAAGGCTTCCGAAAAGCTTGAGCCATCTTGCTTCCGGCTCCTGATCTGTAATCACACCGGATAAACTGGCAAACGTATCGATCCTGCAAAAAGAATCCTGGTCAAATTTAGAATGATCAACCGCCAGATACACCTTTTGGGATGCATGGATCATCGACTGCTTTACTTCGGCAAATATCTCCAGGGAATCCATAAAACCATACTCCATGCTGACACCCTTGCAGGAGAGAAACAGCTTGTCCACGCAATACTTCTCCACCCCTGCCCGGGCCGCTCCGCCAAGCAGCGCCAGATAGCCCTCTTTAAGCAATCCTCCTGTGGAAATAATATCCCAGCCGGATACATCCGACATCTCAATAATGGCTTCCAGTGAATTAGTGACCACGGTCAGGCGGGATTTCTGCTTTAAGGCTTTGGCAATAAATACGCCGGTAGTGCTGGCATCAAGCATGATATGATCGCCATCCTCCACCAGCTTGGCCGCCAGTTCAGCAATCCTTTGTTTACCGGCCACGTTACGGTTTTTACGGATATTAAAAGGCATGTCCATATTGCTGTTATCGTTGATAACAGCACCGCCATAGCTCTTGATTGCCAGCCCGTCATTTTCAAGCTTCTCCAGATCCCGGCGTATCGTCTCCTCAGAAACACCATAGAGCTGGCTCAGTTCGCTGACTACAACCCGCTTCTCTATCTGCAGTTTTTCCAGTATCAGATTACGTCTCTCAAGAGCTAACAATGCTGTCTCCTTTCATCATGCCAAACCCGACTGCTCTCCTGCGGAAATATAAAAAACCTGCCACTGGATCATCACAAAATGGAAGCAGCGATCTTCTTATCGGGATGGGCGATCACGGACGAATCCAGGTACATGCCCTTGGGACCCACAACAGTCTTCGCCTTATCAATAGCCGCCGATACGGCCGAAACTTCGCCGGTCAGGAGCATGTAGGATTTTCCACACATACCCTTGGCGATACGGAGCTCGATCAGCTCCACAATAGCCGTCTTGGCTGCCGCGTCCGCCGCCTCAATAATGGCTGCCACATCATAGGTCTCAATAATTCCCAGAGCGCTGATATCCTCCACATGGGTAGCGCCGTAAATGGCCGGGAATATGGACTCGTGAGGGTTGCCCAGCACCATACTGTCGATCAGCTGGGTCTCATACTGGGTGCAGGCGGCATCCACGGCCGCTTTCACCGCACTCAGATCTCCGGAAACAATCGCGATGTACTTTCCGGGACATACTGCCTGCGCCTCTACAAGCTCTACTTCCGAAGTCTTTACCATAGCGTCTGCGGCGGTAATACCGGTAGCTACGGTCTTAAATTCAATCATACCGATTGCTTTACTCATATTGTGCACGTCCTTTCTATGCCGCTACGCCACGATCACAATGGTCTGGCCGTTTACATCGGCAACTTTGCCGCTGATCGATGCGTGGATTGCAACGCTGAGCGCCTTGTCCGCCGGTTTGGCGATCATCTGCCCCGCCGTCACTGTGTCGCCCTTATTTACTACGGGCTGAGCCGGGGCTCCGATATGCTGGCTGAGTTTCACTGTGACTTTCTTTACCGCCGCCACCTGATCATCCAGAGGCGCCGGTTTGTCATACTTCGTCAATCCCAGCCTGGCCATCAGCCTCTCTTCGGGCACTTTACGG
Organism: uncultured Lachnospiraceae bacterium; assembly: GCA_910588295.1. Classification (GTDB taxonomy): domain Bacteria; phylum Bacillota; class Clostridia; order Lachnospirales; family Lachnospiraceae; genus UBA11957. Next base: position 77,726 of record CAJUQO010000001.1, read on the forward strand.
TATTCCCGGGCTTCTTCCACGGAACGGGCCGTTACCTGGGGCACCTTCACACCGTTCTGACGCAGCCCCAGTTTAAAGTCTGCCATCAGGGATCGGGGCGCCAGGGTCTGCGGACAGGAATACATTTCGCAGACACCGCAGGAACAACAGAAGAACGTATTGACATACGGCGTAGTGTCCTGGAAATCTTTGTTCGATGTGGCACGCATAAACATATGCGGCTGAATCGGATGGCCGAGATTAAACCTGGGACAGAGATCCGTACACATATGGCACTGGCAGCAGATCGAAGCTGCCCGTTTCATATCAATAGATGGTTTTCTTCTTTTCTTATTTACAATAATGTGGTCATCCGGCAGCACCAGTACGGCGTTGGTGGTCTTGGTGACCGGCATATCCGCCGAACCTATAAAGCCCATCATGGGACCGCCCACAAAATATACCGGATCTTTACAGGTGGCTACTCCGGCCATGGCCACTACCTCGCCGATGGAAGTACCGATTGGCACTCGCACCGTAATGGGACTGGCCACCTCTGCCACTACGGATACCAGTTTATCTGTAACCGGCTCCTGCTTCTCCACAGCCCGATATACATTATAAACCGTCTCCACATTAAACACGGCGACTCCCTGCTCGATGGGAAGTCCGCCCGGACGCACTACCCGGCCCGTGGCCTCATAGATCAAAACCACCTCGTCTCCCATCGGATATACCTCCGGAAGCTGATGAATCCTGACCTTCGGGAACTCGTCCACATATGTATTCAGCGCTTTGATGGTATCCACATAGGATTCCTTCACACCAATGATCGCCTCATTTGCACCGACGACATCGGCTATCATGCTGAAAGTTTTCATAATCTCATATGCGTGCTTCTCCAGAAGCTGTCTGTGCAGCTTCAGCAGCGGCTCGCACTCTGCGCAGTTCAATAAAATCGTATTCGCCCGCTCATCCAGCTTGGCATAGGTCGGAAAACCGGCGCCGCCAGCGCCCACGATACCATTTTCCTGCATGATTTTCTTTAATTCGTTGATATCCATGCCACTACTCCAATCCTGCTCCGTCATCAATGATACCTACTATCGCAGCGTCGACCGGAGCGGTATCCAGCCCGCAGCCTATCCTGGCCGCGCTGCCCTGCGCAACTAAAACGTATTCGCCCACACCGGCGCCGATATTGTCTATGGCCACGACACGATTCATGTCTGCTTTCATATGATGCACAGGTTCTACAATCATAAATTTCTGTCCGATCAGATTGTCGCTCTTTCTTGTAGAAACAACGCTCCCTACTACTTTGCCCACAATCATCTCCTACCTCCATTGCGCAACTATTGTATGTATCTGCCGGAAAACCTTTCGGCCGCCGGTATACTGCCAGGGGCGAAGAATCTCCGCCCCTGAACAAACTTCTTACTTTAAAAACCCGCCGCCGCAGACAGCATCCATTCAGGGATGCTAAATGCGCCAGTTCCGGCTTTCATCCGCGGTGGCGCGCCAATACGGCGCACGATGGTTTATTTAAACATTCTCACTGTATCGCCATGTCGGATACCCGCGGCATTTGCCTCGTCGGTATCGATATGCATTTCCAATGTAAAGCTGTCATGTACGCGGATCTTCACATGATTGAAGGTTGTTCCCCTCTCATTTTCTGCAACGACGGAGACGATATCGCCATCCTTTACGCCCGCTGCAGCCGCATCCGCCGGCGACATATGGATATGTCTCTGGGCCACAATGCATCCCTCATTCAGATACAAGACACCCTTGGGGCCGACCAACGCGATCGGCGCAGAGCCGACGGTATTGCCGGATTCCCTGACAGGGGCTTTAATGCCCAGCTTCAGAGCGTCCGTCTTGGAGATCTCCACCTGGGATGCCTTGCGGCAGGGCCCAAGAATACGGACATTTTCAATCGCACGCAGCTTCAATCCAACCAGCGTCACCTGCTCATTGGAAGCGAACTGGCCGCCCATCAGCTCTTTTTTCTTTGTGAGCTGATACCCCTCCCCAAACAAGACTTCCAGATCTGCCTGGGTCAGATGCACATGCCTTGCGGACACACCCACCGGAACAGCAAATCCCTGTTTGGAAGGTGCGCTCTGCTCCATGGCCTCCATAACCATCCTGGTAATTAACTCAATATCCTGAGATTGCAAGCTGACACCTACTTTCCTGTTTATTTAACTGCCGGAAGGATCTTCTCAACATCCTCATGCGGCCTCGGGATTACATGGGTAGCCACCAGCTCACCCAGTCTGGACGCCGCGTTAGCGCCGGCCTCAACGGAAGATTTCACAGCGCCTACATCGCCGCGAACCATCACTGTCACCAGACCGGAACCGATCTTCTCTGTCCCTACCAAGCTCACGTTTGCCGCCTTGCACATTGCGTCAGCCGCCTCGATATTCGCTACCAAACCTCTGGTTTCCACCATTCCCAATGCTTCCTGTGCCATTTTTTTATCCTCCTTCTGGATTACGGGATCTGTTTGATCCACTTTTTTTACAATTGTGCCGCCGGCTGCCGCTTCCTGGGCAGCAGCTTTGGACACGGTTGATTCTTTTTTACCTGCTGTTACCTTTTTCGTTGCCGCCCTGGAAGATCCTGTGTTCTTCGCAGCAACAGCTTTTTTAGGGGCAACCGCTTTACTGGTTGTTTTTTTAATCTCCGCCATGTCTTGTCCCCCTATTTCTTCCAACGTTTTGCACTAAGCTCGACGATTCGCACAATTTCCTCATGGGGACGAGCTATGACTGCATGACATGCCGGTTTTTTCAAGCATTTTTCACATGCCGCATCTATTGCCTGCTGGCAGGCGGAAATGTCACCCTCAATAATCAGAGTAACCAGGCGTCCGCCCATTTTCCTCTCCCAGCTGGCCAGAGTCACATCGGCGGTCTTGCACATGATATCCAGCGCATCCATGGCCGCCACCACACCCGGCACTTCAAAAAAGCCATACGATTTTCCCATGTTCTTCTCCTCCTGGGGCGTTTTATCACGCCGTCAATCCAATGCTCAGGATTCGTTTAAACTGTAGGAAGAATCTTCTCAACATCCTCGTGGGGTCTCGGGATGACATGAGTCGCTACCAGCTCACCCAGTCTGGATGCCGCGGCAGAACCGGCCTCCACGGCCGCTTTCACAGCTCCCACATCGCCGCGCACCATAACGGTTACCAGCCCGGAACCGATCTTTTCTGTTCCTACCAAAGCTACCTCGGCAGCCTTGGACATGGCATCCGCCGCCTCAATCGCGGCAGTGAGACCTCTGGTTTCGATCATACCTAATGCTTCTTTAGCCATTTTCTTATATCCTCCTGATATTTCCCGGATGTATGCCAAGCCGCACTCAGCGTTTATCCAGGCAACTGATTTTCAGCATTTTCTCGCAGTCCTCTGTAGGATTTGCGATGACATAATGCTGTACTACACCGGCCTCCCGCTCCGCGATCTCCATGCCCGCCTCCACGGCCGCCGTCACATCCTGGACGGAGCCCCGGAACTTCACACAGATGATCAGCGGTACAGGCATCTTGTCTGCGTTTCTTGCCGGTTTGTTTTTATCAAATATCTCGAGATGGACATTTGCCGCCTTACAGCCGGCATCCGCTGCCTGAAAAGCCGTCGTCAGCCCATATACCTCTAATAATCCTACAGCCTGTGCCATATATTCACCTTACCGTTTTATTCATTGACAACGGCAATCTTCAGACCTGTCATAGCCAGGTTCTTCTGATGCGCCTCATTGATCTGGCTTAACGGGAACTTGTCCGTGATCAGCTCCTTGATGGGAAGGCCGATCGCCTGGGCCCTCTTTAAGAAATCAAAGGTGGTCACATAATCCCTCAGGGTGTACACCCAGGAACCTACCAAGGTGATCTCCTTGGAGCAAAGATCAAAGTGCGGGTTGATCGTGGCGTCTCCGCCGTTAATGAAGAAGCCAAGCTCGCACAGGCCGCCGCCGTTGCGGATAAATTTATAAATATTAGCGTGAGCTTTCGGATTGCCGGTACACTGGAAAGCGAAATCTGCCAGATGTCCTCCCAGAGCATCCTTGACGCCCTCTGTCAGAGCCTCAATGCCTTTAAAATTAGCAAAGTTCACGGAAGTATCGGCGCCCAGCCTCTTGGCAAACGCAAGCCTCTGCTCGTTTCCGTCGATAGCCACGATGTTCTGGATGCCCAGCGTGCGCAGCACGGCGATACAGATCAGGCCGATGGGGCCGCAGCCCTGTACGGCCACGCGGCTGTTGAACCGAAGGATCCCTGTGGTTTTCGCGCGCTCCACCGCATGTACCAGCACGGCGCAGGGCTCGATCAGGATACGGGAATCCAGATCCAAATCGCTCACATTAAAGAACGTGGAACCGAAAGCGCCGCCGCGGATAAAGATATAATCGGAGAACCAGCCGTTCAGATGAATGTCATCATCCGGCAGCAGTCCGTATACATCGGCTCCGCCCACATTTTTCTTGTTCAAGTCGTACATGGTGATCTCCGGATCATCCTTGAAGATCATACAGGTAACGATCTTGTCGCCCACTTTCACCGGCTTGCCGGCGGTATCAACTTTGACGTTTTTACCCATGGCAACGATCTCGCCTGTACCCTCGTGTCCGAGGGCCACCGGGATCAGTCCGAATGGATCTCTCTTAAACTCATGGGCATCCGTACCACAGACGCCGCAGCCCTCTACTTTAACCAGAATGTCGTCGTCGCCCACGGGCGGGATCGGAAATTCTTTGATATCATAATGCTCAAGGCTTGTCAAAACAGCTACATGGGCGGTTTTGGGAATCCCGCCCGCAGGCGCTGCGGAAGCGGCAACGGGAGCCGCCGGAGCCGTACCCGTCATACCGGCCAGAACCTGTTTTACAATCTCTTCAATATTAACTGAACTTGTGTCCATATGGTTTTCCTCCTGTTTAGCGAATGCACAGGCTATCCTGCATAACGCACCGTCTCACCTTCGCGAACGTCTTAGCGCTGGTCAGGCCCTCGCCTGTACGGCTGGCGATGGTGAAGGTACAGATACTCTCTCCTCCGAAGCCCAGGGCCGCATAGGACGGACCGTTCTTCACAAGGATGGCCGTGTCCAGTTCCCTCGCATATGTGGTAATCCTGTCCACATTTTTCGAGTGGATATGTGCGGAATGGCGGTTGCCGTGTTCCAGCCATTTAGCCGCGGCCACGCCTTCCTCAAAGTCTTTCACCCGGACAATGCCGAGTATGGGCATCATCAGCTCCTCCGCGATCAACGGATGCTCCTTCTCACCGAAGAAGGTGATACAGCGGATATTATCCGGCACATCGATACCGATCATGGAAAGCAGCGTTTTGGCGCTGCGTCCCACGCATTTACGGTTCAGCCTGCCGCCCTTTAACACCACATCGGTGAGCTGCTTCTGCTGCTCCTCATTGATCGGGTAGCACCCCTGCTCATTGACCATGTAATAATATAACTCATCGGCAATGGAATCCACCGCCACGATCTCCTTCTCCGCGATACAGGGCAGATTGTTGTCAAAAGTACATCCGTTTACGATGTCCTCGGCCGCCTTGTGCAGATCCGCCGTCTCATCCACCAGGGCGGGAGGATTGCCCGCGCCGGCGCCGATGCCGCGCTTGCCGGAAGAAAGCACCGCCGTAACCACGCCGGGGCCTCCGGTGGCCGCGATCAGCGGGATATCCGGATGTTTCATCATGATCGCACTGGTCTCCATGGTGGGCTTTTCCACGGTAACGGCGATATTATCGGGGCCGCCGCACTCCAGGGACGCCTCATTTACCAAGTTGATCGCATAAATCGTCGTCTTAATTGCCGCCGGATGAGGATTAAACACCACCGTATTACCTGCGGCAAACATTCCCATTGTATTACAGAGAACCGTCTCACTGGGATTCGTGCAGGGGGTAATGGCGCCGATCACGCCGAAGGGTCCTAGTTCCACCAGGGTCAGCCCCCTGTCGCCGGAATATGCTTCCGTGCGGATATCTTCGGTTCCCGGAACTTTCTCCGCCACGAGCTGATGTTTTAAAATCTTGTGGGGCACATTGCCCATGCCCGTCTCATCCACACCCATGCGGGCCAGGATTTCCGCACTCTCCCTGGTTTTTCTGCGGATCACAGAGATGATCTGTTCCCTCTGATCCATGGACAGCCTGCGGACGATCTGCTGCGATTTCTTTGCGGCAGCCACCGCCTCATTCATGTCCGTAAATACACCGTGGCTGACGGTCGGTGCAGCGCCCAGCTGCATTTTGGCCATGACCTCTTTCACGATGTCCTGTACCATACTTTCATTTACTGCCACGAGAATTCCTCCCTAACTTTTACTGGAGCCCTAACTGAGCCATAACCTTTGCCGTAATGGAGGCTACCAGATCCGCGTTCTGCACATTCACATTCTGGTCTGCCGTCACACTGCCGCTGTGCTGACCTACGCCGCTGTGGCTGCTGCAGCTTCCGCCGCAGTTGTGGCAGTTCTTGGTTCCTTTGTTCTGGCAGAGATTAGCCGGGTGCTTTCCGGGAAGACCCATCTGCCTTCTGATCTCATACAGCCTCTCAACAGTAGCCTGGTCAAACTCTTTCGGGCCGCCCAGCATCTTCGACTGATACAGAAGCTGTGCATAGAACTCTACGGACTCCATCTTCATATAAGCGGACAGAAGGTCGCCGGACCAGGTCAGGGCGCCGTGGCTCTCCAGAAGAACGGCATCAAAATAGGGCAGATATTTTTCTACATTGTCCGGGATCTCCATGGTAGACGGTGTGCCGTACTCAGCGATCGGAACACATCCCAGTGCGATAACGGCCTCGGGCATGATCGGCTGTGTCAGCGGAATACCGGCGATGGCAAAAGAAGTGGCATACATCGGATGGGCATGTACAACAGAACCCACATCCGGCCTCTTGGCATAAACCCGCATGTGCATTTTAATCTCGGAAGAAGGCCTGAACCCGGGGTTCGCCTGGATTACTTTACCCTCTTTATCCACCTTGCAGATATACTCCGGCGTCATGAAGCCTTTGGATACACCTGTGGGTGTGCAAAGATACTCATTGTCAGAAAGCTTTACAGAGATGTTGCCGTCATTGGCGGCTACCATGCCCTTGTTGTAAATCCTTCTTCCAATTTCACAAATTTGCTTTTTGATCTCAAATTCGTTTTGCATTTCATTTCCTCCTTGAAATAGTTGGTTGTTGTAACTGTAAAGACTCTGAACAGTTACGTTTTTGTGAATCTATTGACATTATACCCTCTGCACAGCGGGGTGTCAATTCATATTATGTGGCTTTTTAGATCTTTTTGTGGTTTTTTGTGGTTTTGTTCTTTTTCCCAAGGCATTATGTCACCCGGTTCCCGCAAATGCTCCAGAATTTCCGGAATCCCTGTCTGGGCTTTTGAGTTCACACGGAATACGGTCATGCACCCCGCCAGCCTGAGCCACCGCTCCGCCCTGTCCGGATCGCCTCCCAGGGCGTCAATCTTGGTCACGATGCCGATCACCTCCCGGTTGCACATACAGGTAATGCAGGGCGGATACAGAGAATATGGTTCAGTAGAAGAACACAATAGCCCCACCACATCCGCCTCATATGTGTACAGTGCAAGGGCATGTCCCAGATGCTTGGTCTGGGCGTATTCCCCGGGAGTGTCTATGATCACGTCAAAATTATTGACATACTGTGTTTTGTGGTAATGGATCTTTTCTCCTTTGAGGGCCTGGGTCAAGGTCGTCTTGCCGCACTCGCTGCGGCCCATCAGAACAATCTTTTTCATGGCTTCAGGTCCTCGTCACCGGACATACCGTAAAGCCCAGTGTATCCCCCACATAATCCAGAATCGCCGTCACCGACGCCTCTACCTCGGACACTGTGCCGGTAATAATCAGACTACCGCTGAAACGATCTACAAATCCCAGGTCAATACCCGCGGATTTCACCGCAATATCGCCCATAATAATGGCTGTCTCCGACGGGCTGACCGTCATGATGCCTATAGCTGCCTTGGAATAATCGATAGCAGGGTTCAGCCCTAGCTTTTCATACATGATCTTGTCCGGATTCGCTATAATATGAGCCAACGAGATCTGTTTGCCGGGAACCAGCTCCTGGACGATCCTCTGCTTCATCTCCGGACTCATGCCGTCCGTATATCCCATGCCTGTCCTCTCCTCCTGATCCTCCACATCCCTGCATCCGTCGGATACATATATGTGATTTTTTCTCGCATAGTACAAGTCTGCAAACCTGTTACCCACAGGCCTTTACTCATTATACATGAAGTATCAGTCAAAGTCAACAAAAACAGAGCGCCGTTCTCCTGCTTTTTGCTGTTTTGTTGTTGTTTTATTTGGGTTTTTCCTTCTCCAATATTTGGTTTAATGTTGTTTTTATGTTTTCCTATTGACTTTTTGCACAGACAGGGGCATACTGAGAAGAAGAATATGGATACAGTTCAGCCAGGTCTGTGCATTTCCCAAGGGACGCCTTCGATGTACTGCACAGACTGTGAGAATACATATGGCAAGCCAAGAGTGGATCCAGCCCTTCGCCGCAGGCGAACTTTCAATGGGCCGGATTCAGTAACAGTTCTGCCAGAGGCTGAATTGTTACTGAATATGACTTTCTGAACGAGGAGTTTACCATGTATCTACTGGATATACATACCCATTCCATCGCCAGCGGGCACGGCAGCACCGACACCATAGCGGATCTGGCGAGAGCCGCCGTCGCCAAGGGACTTAAGCTCCTGGGCGTGTCCGATCACGCGCCCTCGACGATGTGCGCCGGAACCACCTCCTATTTTCGCGGGCTGGTCATGGCCCCCAGGCATCGTCTTGGTATGGAACTGCTCTATGGCGTGGAACTGAACATACTGGATTACGCGGGGCATATCGACCTGGACACCGCCACTTTGTCCTCTCTGGACTACGCCATCGCCAGCATCCACCGCCCCAATCTGCGGCCCGGAAATATAAAGCAAAACACCTCCGCCTATATTGGCGCTATGAAAAACCCTTACGTTTCCGTCATCGGCCACTGTGACGACGCCCGCTATCCGGTGGATTACGACGCACTGGTGAAAGAGGCCGTGCACTCTCATGTACTGTTGGAGATCAACAACAGTTCCCTCTCGCCGGACGGATATCGGGGAGATACCCGCGATAATGTCCGCCGCATCATGCATCTGTGTAAAGCAGCCAGACATCCGGTGCTTTTATCCAGCGACAGCCACGGAAAAGAGCATGTGGGAGATTTTTCCTATATAGAACCCTTTTTAAAAGAATGTCGGTTTCCTGAAAGCCTTGTCATCAACCACAGTCCCGCAGCTCTGAAACGTTTTTTGATACGTGAATGCTGAGACTCTGCCGCCGTCTTTTTGGCATACCGGAAACATTTTGCCCTGCACGTACGGAAAGTCCGCCACCGACGGTTTTTTCATATATTTCGGCATACAAAAAGACTGCCCGTAACAGCCTTATTGTATATTGAGTATATTGAGGCGTATAAAACACTTCTCAGAAAAATTATTTATAATGATATTCCTGTGTATGATGCTCTGTCTGCCCTTCACGGAACAAATCGATCCGATGCTTCCAGACGCATCATATCCTCCGGCCGGATCTGTAATTCAAGACAAATCCTGAGCAGCAGCGCCATCGACAGACTGGTATGCATCTGTGACGCCTCAATATTACTGATATGTGTGCGACTGACCCCCAACCGCTGCGCCAATTCCTTTTGTGTCAATCCACGCTCTTTTCTGCAAAAAGCAATACGCAGACCCAGCTCGCGGATAAATTCTTCGATTTCATTCATAGGCATCCCCCTTTCTGACCCTGGACAAAACCTGTTTGTCATCTGCATGACAATTGTGAGAACTTTTCCCGCAGTATACCTCTGGTATATTGTACTTTCCCAAAAGAAATTTTTCAAGACCCAAATATTTCTTGACGAACAGCCCAATCTGCGCTATAGTACTGAGCGTAGCAAATACGAAATGAAGTCTGCAGGAAAGCGGCTGCGCGCCCGCCGAAGGAGTAACACTCTCAGGTATCCCAAGAGGGATGGAAACTGCGGATGGATCGTACTCTGGAGACACCCGGATCACCGGGGGCCGAAGGTGCAACATGCGCCCATGCGTATGAATCTCTCAGGCAAAAGGACAGAGAATGCCTTGGCATGACATAGGTCTGCCCCGCTTTTTTCATGGTGTTCCGCATTCCGTTATTTTGTTTGAGAAGAACCTTACAGACAGGGTTCTTCTTTTTTATGTCTGAACAGAGAGAAACTGTTTTGCATTTCGGCAGACATAAGCACGCTACAGGTAACTGTCAACCACCGTATTACATAAACACAGGAGAGAAAAAATGACTTTCAACCAAATTTTAAGCCGGATTGACGATCTGGTCTGGGGCGTTCCCCTGATGGTACTGATCTTAAGCGGCGGTATCCTGCTGACCATTCGTGTCAAATGCCTGCAGGTTTCCCGCCTGCCGCTGGCCCTTAAATGGATGTTCCAGAATGAGGAGGGCGGCGCCGGGGAGATCAGCAGTTTTGCGGCGCTGTGTACAGCTTTAAGCGCCACCATCGGTACGGGAAACATTGTGGGCGTGGCTACCGCCGTCTGTGCCGGAGGCCCCGGCGCCTTGTTCTGGATGATCGTAGCCGCCTTCTTTGGTATGGCCACCAAATACGCCGAAGGCCTTCTGGCTGTCAAATACCGCGTGATCGATAAAGACAACCACAGCCTCGGCGGTCCCTTCTATTATATTGAGCAGGGTATGGGGAAAAACTGGAAATGGCTGGCGATGTTCTTCGCCCTGTTCGGCATCCTCGCTGGCCTTCTGGGCATCGGTACCTTCACCCAGGTAAACGGTATCTCCAGCGCCGTCCAGAATTTCTTTGACCCGGAGAAAGCGAACTGCATCACAATCCCCGGCCTGGGCACCTATTCCTGGACCGTGGTCATCGCATCCCTGGTACTGGCCGCCTGTGTGGCAGCCATACTGATTGGCGGCGTGAAACGTATTGCCAGCATCAGCCAGATCATCGTGCCTTACATGGCAGTCATCTACTTTGTCTTCGGTATCGCGCTGATCATCTACAATATCACCCTCGTCCCCGCCGCCATCGTAACTGTGGTGCAGGCTGCCTTTAATCCCTCGGCCATCACGGGCGGTATAGCGGGAAGTATGTTTGTAGCCATGCAGAACGGCGTGGCAAGAGGTATCTTCTCCAACGAGGCCGGCCTGGGAAGCGCTCCCATCGCGGCGGCGGCGGCCCAGACCAATGAGCCCGTTCGCCAGGGTCTGGTCAGCATGACCGGTACTTTTATTGATACCATTATCATCTGTACCATCACCGGTCTGTCTATCGTACTGACCGGCGCCTGGCAGGTGGAGGGCCTCGAGGGCGTGGCAGTGACCACTTACGCGTTCCAGCATGGCCTACCCCTGCCCCCGGTAGTTTCCTCTTTCATCCTAATGCTCTGCCTGGTATTCTTCGCCTTCACCACCATCCTGGGATGGGATTACTACAGCGAGCGATGCCTAGAGTATCTGGTGGGCGGCAATAAAAATATCGTGCTTGCCTATCGCTGGCTGTTCATCCTCACCGTATTCATCGGCCCCTATATGACCGTCAGCGCCGTATGGACCATAGCCGATATTTTCAACGGCCTCATGGCCCTGCCCAACATGATCGCACTGTTTGCCCTAAGCGGTGTAGTAGCCAAAGAAACCAAATCATTTTTTGCGGCGGGAAAACACAGGCAGTAAAAAAGAGTTCTGTCTGAACAGTCGGGAATAACCGCATGAAACCAAAAACGCCTTCATCTACTATACTCTACGTATAATAGATGGAGGCGTTTCTTTATCTCACGCTGATGCCTTTTATGCTTCTGCCATAGCCTTGGCCAGCTCTCTCATCCTCGCCCGGCTCTCTTCTTTCAGGGAAGATTTGATCGTCACCATCGGCTCCAGGATCTTGAGTTCCCTCATATCCTCCAGCATAGCTTTCATCTTACGGCCTGCGGACGGAGACCAGCTTCCGTTCTCAATGATGCCCACCGTGCGCTTCTGGAAATTCTTGATCTGCAGATGATACAGGAAATCATGCATGCAGGGGAATATGCTCGCATCGTAAGTGGGGCAGGCCACAATCAGACGGTCGTAACGATACGCGTCTTCGACAGCCTCAGCCATATCACAGCGGGCCAGATCAAAAGCAACCACTTTCTGGCCCATCTCCTCCAGCATCTGTACCAGCTCCTGTACAGCGGCTTTTGTATGTCCATGGATAGATGCGTAAGCCACTACAATGCCTTTATCCTCCGGTCTGTAGCTGCTCCAGATGTCGTATTTTTCCAGATAATATCCCAGGTTTTCTTTCAGAACCGGCCCATGGAGCGGGCAGATCATCGCGATATCCAGAGTCGCCGCCTTTTTCAGCAGCTCCTGTACGGATCTGCCATGCTTGCCGACGATATTGATGAAATACCGTCTGGCTTCGCAGATCCAGTCTTCATCCGTATCCAGCGCGCCAAACTTACCGAAACCGTCGGCGGCGAACAGGATCTTCTCGGAGGATTCGTATGTAACCATAACCTCCGGCCAGTGTACCATCGGAGCCATCACAAACGTCAGAGTATGGGAACCCAGGCTCAGCGTATCCATCTCCTTCACCACCACCTCGCGGCCCGACAGATCCATATCAAAGAAATTATGCATCATGGGGAAGGTTTTTGCATTCGCCACAATCTGCATAGACGGATATTTCTCCGCCAAAATCTTGATGCTGCCGGCATGATCCGGCTCCATGTGTTGTACCACAAGGTAATCCGGTGTTTTACCATCCAGAGTTCTCTCCACGTTGGCCAGCCACTCTTCAGTGCCTCTTCTGTCCACCGTATCCATGATGGCGATCTTCTCATCCATAATTATATACGAATTGTAAGACACGCCGTTCGGCACCAGATACTGGCTCTCAAACAGATCGATGGTCTTATCGTCCACCCCCACATACTTTACCGCTTCGGAAACATATACATCTGACATATTCCGCAATTCCTCCTTGCTGTTTAATTATATCTGTTCATTTCTTATGCGGACATGAGTGGCTGACGCTCTATATACTGCCAACCCTGTCCTTAGTCTTACCAAGCTTACCAAATTTTAGTCCTGCGCGCAAGACTTCCTATATAGATTTATTTGACAGATTACTATTTTTCCGTATCCCGCAGGATAATATCCTCTCTGGCCGGTCCGTTGGATACCATGGCGATATGGAAACCGATCTCTTTCTCCACAAATTCAATATATTTCCGGCAATTCTCCGGCAGTTCCCCGTATTTGCGGATACCCCGGATATCACATTTCCACCCCGGAAGGGTCTCGTATACCGGTTTCGCTTTTTTCAGCTCCGCCGTGACCGGGAATTCTTTCGTCACCTTACCGTCAATCTCATAGCCGACGCACACCGGGATCTCGTCAAGATAGCCCAACACGTCCAGTACGGTAAAAGCTACGTCCGTGGTTCCCTGCATACGGCAGCCATAACGGGAAGCTACGCAGTCAAACCATCCCATGCGCCTGGGACGTCCTGTAGTGGCCCCGAATTCTCCGCCGTCGCCTCCCCGGCGCCTCAGCTCGTCGGCCTCATCGCCGAATATTTCCGACACAAATTCTCCCGCTCCCACCGCACTGGAGTAGGCTTTGCAGACCGTCACCACCCGTTTGATCTCATAAGGTGGCAGACCGGCCCCTACCGCGCCGTAGGCAGCCAGAGTGGATGAGGAAGTCACCATCGGATAGATCCCGTGATCCGGATCTTTCAACGTGCCAAGCTGCCCCTCCAGAAGAATGTCCTTCCCCTCTTTCATGGCATTCCAAAGATAGAGGGAAACATCGGCCACATAGGGCTCCACCATCCGGCGATAAGCCATCAGTTCCCCGTAAATGCTGTCCACAGACAGCAGCGGCTTATGGTATAAATGTTCCAGCAGCACATTTTTCTTCTCCACCACCCGCTTGATCTTCTCCCGCAGCGACGCCTCATCCTCAAACAGCTCGCTGACCTGGAAACCGATCTTTGAAAATTTATCGGAATAAAACGGTGCAATACCGGATTTTGTCGATCCGAAAGAGGCCTTGCCCAGCCGTTCCTCTTCATACTGGTCAAAAAGAATATGGTAGGACATCACGATCTGCGCCCGGTCAGACACAATGATTTTCGGCGTGGGTACATCACGGTCTGTAATACTCTGGATCTCCTTAAACAAAACCGGTATATTGAGCGCCACACCGTTGCCGATCACGCTGGTCGTGTGGCCGTAAAATACGCCCGACGGTAGGGTGTGTAAAGCAAATTTACCATAATCATTCACAATCGTGTGGCCAGCGTTGGCACCGCCCTGGAAGCGCACCACAATATCCGCCTGTTCGGCCAGCATATCCGTGATCTTGCCCTTGCCCTCGTCGCCCCAGTTGGCTCCTACAACAGCTATCACCATAATCAGATTCCTCCCTGTGGAAAAGCGTTATCTGCCTGAAACTGCCGGCAGACCAAAGCTATTATACCCCAAATCCTGTAGAAAGCCAACCTTTTTTGGCGGCAAAAACGCCTGTTCCTAAGTATTCTATTTTTTTGTGCGCACGGCCTTTTTACCGGACCAGTCAGAATACAGCTTTTTTTTCTTTCCGTCCACTTTTACAGTCTTATACGTCCGGATCCGGACATAATACTGCTTTTTCCCTTTTAATTTTGAAATCTTCTTCGTTGTGGTATTCCTTTTGGCCGTAGTGAGCTTTACGGTCTTTCCGGTAAAGCTTTTACTTGTGCCGTACTGGATCTGATAGCCGTCGATCTGTGTCGTCTGTTTTTTCCATGTCACCTGTACTCCCTTTGACTTTGCCGTAAGTTTTTTCAGGCTGGTTTTCTTGGGCTTTACGGTAAAATCTCTTGTCATACGACCGCTGTAATTCCCCTGGAGCTCCACAGCCACAGTGTAAACTCCCGGATTCTTCCTTCCTTTGGGGTAACTGACCCGATAATCTGTACCGGCTGTCAGGACTTTTCCTTTGCTGTCCTTTACGGTTACGGCAGGTTTTTTCGTCTTCCCATCATAGGAATAGCTGGTCTTCTTAAGGACAAGCTCTTGGGGACTGTCGATCACCGTCACCGCTTTTGCCTGGGCGCATACACGACATACCTGCTGCTGCTTTCCGTTGCTTTTTGGGGTCGCCGGAATACGTTCCTGCATATACTGGTGGTCTGTGAGGGCAATCTTTTCCGTATAGGTATCCCCGCAGCTACAGGTATAAGTCCGGATTCCCGGCTGCGTACAGGTGGGTTCCTGAGTAACAACGCACTGATAGTCATGCGTATGTTCTTCCTGTTTTCCGATAGCCGGAATATCCTCCTGGGCTTTCAGAACTTCATGGCATACATTGCAGTGGCTCCCCTCCGTCTTTCCGTTTGTTGTCTCCGTGGGAAGTACCGCCGGATCCGTGACCGGCTGATGACCCAATGCCGCAACAGTCTTCGTATACACATCTCCGCAGCTGCACGTGTACGTCATAATTCCCACGTCTGTACATGTCGGTTGAGGATCCAAGGCCTCCTGATACTCATGTACATGCCCCTCGGGCTTTCCTGAATCTGAAACATAGAAATTCACATCACATTCAGCCAGTACTATATCCCGTAAGGCTTTAACGTCTGCCACAGTATCCAGTGTTTCGTCGATATACCGGGAGCAAAATAAAAACGTATAATCGCCCTCACTGTACCCCGGCTGTGCCGCCAAACAATATCTGCCCGGATAGTTGTTTGACTCCAAAAGAATAACCGGCTGCGACCAAATTGTATTATCTTGATGAGCATCATCATTTTTCCAATACTCTGACCGGATTAACAGGACATAACTGACATCATAAAAAAAGTATTCTTCTCTTATTTCGCTGTTGCTAAAAGGATTTCCATCTTTGTCATACCAGGTAATTTCAAAAAACACGCTTTCATCCGGGATCGTCCCTTCCAGTATCTCTTCTTCATTCTGTGCGATGCTATTCAAATCCACTCTCTTTGGAGCGGACTTGATTTCTATGCGGCCTATTTCCCGGTCAGATGTCGAATCACCATGCACTTTCCAAATACCATCGGCATACTGCAGCTCAAAACCACTCTCAATATGTTTGTCAGCCAATACAAAGCCGGATCCATCCCCTCCCCCTTCGGCCGCATAAATATAAGGTTTTTTCAACAAGACTCCCGGAAACAGGCGATGTCCGGTCTGAAATCGCGTAACTCCAGTTATGGTTCCCCCAATTCTCAGCGAACCCTCCGGATTCAATACCAAAATGCCTCCGTCTCCAGTCGGATCATTCTCTCCGCTGAAATCCCCTGTGATCTCTGCATTTTTCACATTGCTTAAATCCAGGCAGGCCCCTTCCTGCAATGTGATATTATGCATAGTGTCTGTTACAGGCGCCAGGCATGCTTTGTTTTTCAGTACAATATTCCCGATATTTTCTACCTCTACAGCATCTGCTTCCGTACTTTCCATGAAAACACCGGCCAACGTCATGGCGGTATGTTCATTACCATAAAATTTGGTTGTCTTTGTAGATGAATTCTCCGTTCCACTAATACAGATTTCTGCCTGACTGTTCTGACCCGTATCCACTACATCACGGACGACAGCCTTTGCATCCAGCTTCACCAGGGCTGCGCCCTGATATAAAACGTTATTATCGTTTCCACTGTCATGCCCCATATAAATCCCCTGAAACATGGTCTCCTCATTGGAATTAACCACCGTCAGGGACGCATTCCCGCCAACAGCCGTGCCGGGATATCCCCCGCCATATACTGTGGGGAGCAGCTCTTTTTCAGATCCACCAATCCCTCCCAGACCGGCTCCTCCTCCCTCCTGATAAGTATTCACGTTATCCAGGGTAAGGCTGTGCCCTGCAAGAAATATTTCCCGGTGAGGCACACTCCCCAAGGCATCTGTAGATATAAAATGCATACCAATATCCCGAAAAATGACACCGTCACCCTCCAACTGAAGAGGACAGCGAAAATTAATACATCCGTTTGAAGTCCCCTGGATCACCGTATCGGACGGAATCAGCACCGGACGCATCCGTCCATCTGTTTCCGCCTCGTCACCAACACTGATCACGGCCGCCACGGTGATAGGGCTTTTTTTCTGCTTCAATGCATCCATAAACTCATCCCTGGTATAAACGGTAATCCCCGCCTTCTCTGCCAGTAGGTTGGTTCCCTTCTGCATACTGTTCTCCTGCGCTTTTACCGGCACCTGCATTCCTCCCACCAGCAATACCGCGGCCAACATGTATATGCTTTTTTTAATTATTTTCTTCATATGCTTTCCCTTTTCAATAATATATAAATATAATACTGAATTCGATTATAGCTGATTTATCTGTGAACGTCCATGTGATTTTCAATATATTTTAAGTTTTTTTCACTGTCCAGCATGGGACTTTGCATTTTGCGCTAAATATTGGAAAGCATACAGGCTTACCATTCCTCCCGACTGTGGCGCAACCGCATAAAAGCGCATATCATACGTAACGGTTCCTTCCCTGATCGTCCTGTCCTCTGGCAACTTATCCAAGCAGCCGTCCCAGCACATCCGTAACCTTATCCACCGGCACGATCTCCAGAGCTTTTTTCACCTCCCCGGCCACCTCGTCCAGATCCTCCTTGTTCTCCTCCGGAATGAAAACAGTCTTCACCCCTGCCCGCTGGGCCGCCATCAGTTTCTCGGGCAGGCCGCCAATGGGCATGACCCGGCCGGTCAGGGAAATTTCCCCGGTCATGGCACAGAACGGGCTCACCGCCTGATCCTTCAACAGAGAAACCAGGGCTGTTACCAGCGTGATCCCCGCCGACGGACCGTCCTTGGGGACGGATCCAGCCGGAACATGGATGTGCAGGTCACTCTCTTCCAGTTTCTTTGCCTCCTTCGGAAACATACTCTTTACAAGGCTCACGGCCAACTGGGCCGATTCCTTCATCACATCGCCGAGCTGCCCGGTGATACGCAGTTTACCGCTGCCTTTGGCCAAAGATGTCTCGACGAACAAGATTTCACCCCCCGCCGCCGTCCAGGCCAGGCCCGTCACTACGCCGGGCTGTTTTTCCTCCAGGACATGCTCATGGCGAATCTCATGGCCGTCCAGGAATTTCGACAGCCGTTTCTCGCTGACCGTGACGCTCTTTTGTTCTCCCCGGATCAGCTTAACCGCCACGCAGCGGCACAGAGCATCCAGTTGCTTTTTCAATCCCCGCACACCGGATTCAGCGGTGTAACCTTCAATGATCTTTCTTATGGCTGAATCTGTAACTTTTAAATTCTGTGCCCGGACGCCCATCTGTTTCATGGCCCGGGGCAACAGATGCTTCCTGGCGATCTGAAACTTCTCCACCGCCGTATAGCCCGGAAAACGTATTACCTCCATACGATTTAAAAGGGGTTCCGGTATAGTGTCCGTAGTGTTGGCCGTACAGACAAAAAGCACGTTGGACAAATCATAAGGCGCATTCACATAATGGTCGGTAAAAGTATAGTTCTGCTCCGGATCCAGCACCTCCAGAAGGGCGCTGGCCGGATCTCCCGCATAATCCTTTGACAGCTTATCCACCTCGTCCAGCACCATCACCGGGTTCATAACGCCGCTTCGCCTGACTCCCTCCATGATCCGTCCGGCCATGGCCCCTATGTAGGTCCTTCTGTGGCCGCGGATCTCCGCCTCGTCCCGGACGCCGCCCAGGCTGATGCGGACGTACTCCCGGTGCAGCGCTTTGGCGATACTTTGCCCGATACTGGTCTTTCCCGTACCCGGCGCCCCCACGAACAGCAGCACGGAGCCGGACTGTTTTCGGTTCAGCGCCATAACCGCCAGCTGCTCGATGATACGTTTCTTTACTTTTTTCAGGCCGTAATGATCCTCATCCAGAATCCCTTCCGCCTCATCAAGATCAATGGGCGCGGGTTCCTCCGCTTTCCAGGACAGGCTGGTGACAAAATCCAGGTAGTCATAAAGCATACCATACTCATGGCTGTTCTTTCCCTCCTGGCGCATCCGGTTCAGTACCTTTTCCGCTTCCTTTTTCGCCTCCTCATCCATACCGGATTCTTCGATTTTCAGCTCGAAGCGGCGTACATCGGAAACGTTCTCAGGATGCATGGCGTCCAGCTGCTTCTGCAGGATCTCGATCTGCTTCTTAATGGCGGATTCCCGATAAAGCTTCTCGTTGCTCTGCTTCTGGGCATTCTCCGCCTCTTCGCTGACCCGGTTGATCTCGATACACTCAAGGATCGTCTTCTCGATCAGGGCATTGCGCTCCCGGCGGGAATCTGTCTGTAAAATATTGTACTTATCCGTCCAGTCTATAGGCAGGTAACCGGCCACCGCGCAGAGAAGCTCGTTGATATTCTTCCAGTGCAGGAAATATCCTCTGGCCCATGCCCCCCACTGGAAAGGCCGCACATAGCTGATCAGAGCCTGACGGATCCGTTTGAGGGCCTCCTCCTCCTGGTCTGCATCGGCATCCGGAATCTCCGGCCGGTGGGCAGCCGTAACCTGGATCGTCTGCTCATCCACATCCACGTCGCTGTAAGTCACCCGCTCTCCGGTGCGGATACGGATATTATTCTCCTCATCCACGGACTCTACCTGGCCGGAAAGCCCCACCGGGTAAAAATCCTTGGCAAACATATGGATTCTCTGTTTATCTTCCCGCAGCATCAGAAAGAGGACTTCATCACCCGCTTTCACATCCGCATATCCCAGTTTTTCAAATATCTCACTCTTGAAGTGAAAGGTTACGCCCGGCAGCATCATCATATCATAAATAGGTATCGTCAACATCTGGCTTCCTCCTCTCGGGCTGTTAGCACTCATTTCTATCGAGTGCTAGTATATGGTCTTTTGTATTCTATACCATTTATGCCGAAAATGCAACAGAAAATATGTCTATCTTATCCGATATCCTTTTTTCCATGTACCTTTAAGATACCGCCCTACAAATAAGCCCGACCGGAAGATCCAGTCTAAAAGCATGGCGAGCCATACGCCTATGGCGCCCATCTGCATGTGGATGCCGAAGATTACGCTGAAACCGATTCGGAATACGATCATAGAAAAAATTGACACCACCATGGTGTAGCGCACATCATTACAGGCACGCAGCATGTTCGGAAGAACGAAAGACAGAGGCCACAGGAAGATGGCTGAACCGTTATGGATCATAATAAGCTGTCTGGCCAACCGGGTTGTCTCCTCACCGAGATTGTAGATGGACAAGATCCAGGGCAGGGTGAGGAGGATCACAATATTGACGATGGATGCATAGCGATACGTCATACCCAACAATTTTTTTGTATAATAGCGGATCTGGTTCTCGTCTCCCGCCCCCACGCAGCGGCCGATCACGGATATCATGGCCAGACTGATGGCCTGCCCCACGATACAACCCACAGAATCCAGATTGTTGGCTACACCGTTGGCCGCGATCTGCACGGTGCCGAAGCCGGAGATGATACTGACCACCAGCACCCGGCCCAGCTGGAAGATACCGTTCTCAATGCCGCTGGGAATACCGATATACAAAATCCGTTTCACTACTGCAGGTTCAAAACGAAATCTCTCCCGGTTCAGATAAATCATATTATTCGGATTTTTCACCAGAATGTACAAGACTACAGCGGCCACAGCCCTGGAAACCAGGGATGGCACAGCCACACCCGCCACACCCATGTGAAGGCCAAAAATACAGAGGGCATTTCCCGCGATATTGATCCCATTCATGATCAGTGACACCTGAAAGGTAACCTTGGAATTACCCATAGCCCGAAACAGAGCCGCACAGCACTGGTATACGGCCAGGAAGGGGAAAGACAGGGCGGAAATCACCAGATAGATGATGGCGCTGTCCATGACATCCTGGTCAATGCTGCCGAAAAACAAACGCAGCAGAGGCGTTTTCAGCAAAATACATACCACCGTAACAATAACCGAGATCACCCCCGCCGAAACGATGAGC
This sequence comes from uncultured Lachnospiraceae bacterium, assembly GCA_910588295.1. GTDB lineage: Bacteria > Bacillota > Clostridia > Lachnospirales > Lachnospiraceae > UBA11957. Next base: position 98,824 of record CAJUQO010000001.1, read on the forward strand.
TGGCGTGCCGATGCACAGGCTTTATCCCGTTTGCCCGCCCCCAGATACTGGGATGTCACCACGCTGCCGCCGGTGGCCAAGGCTGCCAAGATACTGATGATCAGGTTATTGACCATATCTACCAGGGACACCCCCGATATGGCTGCTTCGCCCACCGAAGAGACCATCATCGTGTCGGCCATGCCCACACAAATGACCAGGGCCTGTTCAAGCAACAGCGGAATGATCAATTTTCTTAAGTTTTCTCCAGAGAAAAGCATTACTATCTTCCTTCTTCCTTTTTTAATATCTATTCTATCAATCTACTTTCAGCTATGTAAGCACTTACACTTCCAAAGTCCATTTATTCTACAGCGAATCGTTACAATTTTCAAGATGATCTTCCACCAAAAATTCTTGCGGCGCAAAACAGCAGCCCTGATCACTCAGAGCCGCCGTAAATTCACGCTATAAAAATTATACATTAATGCTGGCCCTCATGCCCAGCCATTCCCTGTTCTCCTCCAGCGCCGGCCTCACCACCTGGGCGAGAAAAGCTTCCGTCTGTTCCTTTGCCCGGCCTGTGTATTTTGCCGGATCCATGGTTTTCTGCAGATCCTCCAGAGACAAATTGAAGGACGGGTCTGCCGCAATCAGTTCCAGAAGGTTATTCTCTTTCCCTTCCACCTTCACATGCTTTCCTGCTTCCATGGACAGGACGCGGATCTTCTCGTGAAGTTCCTGGCGGTCGCCGCCGGCCTTCACCGCGTCCATCATGATATTTTCTGTCGCCATGAAAGGCAGCTCGCTCATGAGCCGTTTCTCAATAACTTTAGGATAAACCACCAGCCCGTCCACCACGTTCATGTACAGATCCAGGATACCGTCCACGGCCAGGAATGCCTCGGGAACGCTGAGGCGTTTATTGGCGGAATCATCCAGGGTACGCTCAAACCACTGGGTGGCGGAGGTGACCATCGGATTTAACACGTCCACCATAACATAGCGGGACAGAGAGGCAATGCGCTCGCTGCGCATGGGATTCCTCTTATACGCCATGGCAGAAGAACCAATCTGGGATTTTTCAAAGGGCTCCTCGATCTCTTTCAGGTGCTGCAAAAGACGGATGTCATTGGAAAACTTGTGGGCGCTGGCAGCGATACCGGCCAGCACATTCACCACACGGGTATCCACCTTGCGGGAATAGGTCTGCCCCGACACGGGATAGCAGGAGGCAAAGCCCATCTTTTCGGCGATCATCGGGTCAATTTTATCGATGGTCTCCTGGTCGCCGCCGAACAGCTCCAGGAAGCTGGCCTGAGTACCCGTAGTACCCTTGCTGCCCAGAAGCTTCATGCTGTCGATCACATGGCACAGATCCTCATAGTCCAGCATCAGTTCCTGCATCCACAGCGTGGCGCGCTTACCCACCGTAGTGGGCTGGGCCGGCTGGAAATGGGTGAAAGCCAGGGTGGGGAGGGCTTTGTACTCCTCCGCGAATTTTGCCAGCTCTGCCAGAACGTTTACCAGCTTTTTCTTCACCAGCTTTAAGGCCTCGGTCATCACGATGATATCCGTATTGTCCCCCACATAGCAGGAGGTAGCCCCCAGATGGATGATGGGCTTGGCCTTTGGGCACTGTACGCCAAAGGCGTAGACATGGGACATTACGTCATGGCGCACCTCCTTCTCCCGGGCTTTTGCCACATCATAATTGATATCTTCCACGTGGGCCTTCATCTCGTCGATCTGCTCCTGGGTGATATCAAGCCCCAGCTCCTTCTCCGTCTCCGCCAGGGCGATCCACAGGCGCCTCCAGGTGCGGAATTTCATGTCCGGAGAAAAAATATACTGCATCTCCTTACTGGCATAACGTTCGGACAGCGGGCTTACATATTTATCACTCATAAAAACCTCCCAATATTTTCCTATAATCAGTATTTTTTAACAGAATCCTTTTTATCATATTCTCCCCGTATATCCTCTTTGGGCGGATCAATGGGATATTTGCCGGTAAAACAGCCTGTGCAGATGCTTTTTCCCCCGGCCAGTTCCGGAAGCCGCGACAGCTCCAGATAATGCAGGGAATCCGCGCCGATGATCCGGCAGATCTCGCCCACGGAACGATTGTACGCGATGAGCTGCTCCCGCACCGGCACATCGGTGCCGAAATAGCAGGGCCATAAGAACGGCGGGGAACTGACCATCATATGTACCTCTTTTGCCCCGGCTTCCCGCAGCATAGTCACAATGCGGTTGCTGGTGGTTCCCCGGACGATGGAATCATCAATCAATACGATCCGTTTCCCCCGGACCGCCTCACGGAGCACATTCAGTTTGACCTGCACGCTGGACTCCCGGCTGCTCTGCCGGGGCTTGATAAAGGTACGCCCCACATAGCTGTTTTTCACAAAGACCGTACCGTAGGGGATGCCGGACTGCAGCGCGTAACCCATGGCGGCGGCATTGCCAGACTCGGGCACCCCCGCCACCAGATCCGCCTCCACCGGCGCGTCCATAGCCAGAAACTTACCTGCCAGAATACGGGAATCATACACGCTCCTGCCCTCCAGGCGACTGTCCAGACGAGCAAAATAGATGTACTCAAAAATGCAGCGGGCCCTGTCCTTCTCCGCCAGACACATGCTCCTGTCCGAAGCAATATGCCCGTTTTTATCGATCGTGACCACTTCGCCCGGCTCCACATCCCGGATAAACTCGGCGCCCACCGTATCCAGGGCGCAGCTCTCGGAGCAGAGGATATAGGCATTGTCCCGTCTGCCGATACACAGAGGCCGGAAACCCTGGGGATCACGCACACCCATCAGCTTTCTAGGGGAAGCCACCACCAGGGAGTACGCACCTTTCAACTTCCTGGCCGCCCGGATCACGGCCTCCTCGGCGCTCTTCGCCTTCACCCTCTCTCTGGCAATATGGTAAGCGATGATCTCCGTGTCAATCGTCGTCTGGAAAATGGCCCCTCCGTACTCCAGCTCCCGCCGAAGCTCCGGGGTATTAATCAGATTGCCGTTGTGGGCCAGGGCCAGGGTTCCCTTGACATAATTAAGCACCAGCGGCTGGGCGTTCTCCCTGGTAGATGCCCCCGCCGTGGAATAGCGCACATGGCCCACGCCGATATTTCCTTTCAGACCCTCCAGATGTTCCGGAGCGAACACCTCGTTCACCAGGCCCATACCCTTGTGGGCCCTGACCACGTTGGGACCGTCCGTATCACTGACCGCGATCCCGCAGCTCTCCTGCCCCCGGTGCTGCAGGGCCATCAGCCCATAATAGATCGTGGAGGCCACATCTTTGCCGTCCAAGTCGTAAATCCCAAACACCCCGCACTCCTCGCCGGGCTTATCCGTATCTTCCCAAGTCTCATATTCTGTCTGCATCGTCAACCGGACCTCTCTCTAATCTGCCTGTCTCACATATTATCTGTACGATTGCGCCTGCCGCAGCGTCCGGCACAAATCAAGCAACACAAAACAAATTTACCGCAGCGCTTTTACGCACTCTGCGGTAAATCCCAAAAAAATACCCGTTTAAGCCAGCCCCAGCCGCTTAAATACCTCGTTGTATGCCTCTTCCACATTTCCGAGATCCCTGCGGAAACGGTCCTTATCCAGTTTTTCATTGGTATTCACATCCCACAGCCTGCAGGTGTCCGGAGAAACCTCATCGGCCAGAATGATCGTACCGTCGGGCAGACGTCCGAACTCGATCTTGAAATCGATCAGTTTCATACCCGCATTCAGGAAATAGGCTTTCATGATCTCATTGATCTTCAGGGTATAGGAGCGGATTGTCTCAATCTCCTCCTTCTTCGCCAAGCCCAGGGCCAGGGCGTAATCGTCATTGATAAAAGGATCGCCCAGATCGTCGTCCTTGTAGCTGAACTCCACAATGGGGCAAAGGAGCTGACGCCCTTCTTCCACGCCCATTCTCTTGGAAAAGCTTCCGGCGGCCACGTTTCTCACGATCACCTCCAGCGGAACGATCTCCACTTTCTTGACCGCTGTCTCTCTGTCGCTCAGCTCCTCCACCAGATGGGTCGGAATCCCTTCCTTTTCGATCAGCCTGAATACATGATTGGTCATACGGTTGTTGACAACACCCTTGCCCACGATCGTGCCCTTTTTCTCGCCGTTAAATGCCGTGGCATCATCTTTGTAATCCACAATCACAATGCCCTCCACATCCGTGGCAAATACTTTTTTGGCTTTTCCCTCGTAAAGCTGCTCCAGTTTTTTCATGATAACCGCCTTTCTCTCGTATATACATTTAAAGAATTACCATTTATAAAATTCGGAGATATTATAGCCCAGGCCTCCGTCGAAAAGCAAGATGACAATAGCCGAATTTTCGCCGGATTTTTCCGCTTTCCTCGTGAAGTCTGCATTAAAAACCTGTGTTTCTGTGATACCCGTCGGTGAGTTCCGCCAGGAAATGATCCATTTCCTCCTCGTATTCCCGCTGTCTGCCCTGCTTTTTGTGCTCCAGGATCCCCGCGTAACGCTCCCCGGACCGAGTCTGCCACAGAGAATCCCTGGTCTCCTCGATCTTCTGCTTTAGCTCCGCCAAAATCTTGTCCTCGACGCCGAGCTTTGCGGCCTCCTCGTCCATTCCCTTCTCATCCCCGGCCATATACACGGCCGTTAAATAGCTCCGCAGCACCGACTGGGTAGACAGGTACTCCCAGGCTTTGCGGAAACACTCTTTCGCCTCATCCATTTGCAGCAGCCGGGCATAGGCGCAGCCCATATTATGGTACACGCTGCCGGTGAACTGGCTGCCGGTGATATCCTTCCCCTGCATGGACAGACAGGTACGGTAAACCTGAACCGCATTCATGTATTTCTCATGGCCAAACAGATAGTCGCCCTTGATTTTCTGTTTCGTCACCCGGGGCTGGGACTCAAACTGGTTCAGCCGGACGCTAAACATGCGAAACTCCTCGTGGGACAGGTAGTGGATCTCTTTGAAAACAGGAAGGATCACGGCGCTGACCGACGCCTCCTGATCGAGAAGCTGCATCATACGCCGGGCCAGCACATCCATGCTCAGCTCGTCCCGCAGCCAGTAGCACAGCTGTTCATTCAATATACTTTCGTCCAGCAGGTAAATATTATGATACAGATAGAAGCACAGCTCCTCAATGGAATAGATATTCACACTGATATTTTCTATATAAAAGGGGATCTCACTCCTTTTTGTCTTGCACAGAATATAACTCATGTCGCCTCTCTCCCTGTCGTCAATTGATCATAGTCTCCTGCCAGACCTTTCCACTGGAAGGGTACAGATCCCCAAATCCCAGATCCGTCACCCGTATCTGCATCTGCCGGGCCGACGTAAACTCCAGGTGCACCGCCAGCCGGGTAGCCTTCGGCGGCCTCTCCGGCAGACCAGGAAGCTTCATGCCGATCACTCGCCTGTCCTTGGCGCTCATCTCCCCCACCACCAGTTTCAGGCTGTCCTCGCCGTCCAGCAGCAGCTCGCACTCCGCCACCGCATCATACCAGTTAATGCCGCCGAACACCAGAGGATAGTAGCCCTTTACGCCGTTGATCAGCATATCCATACCCACATTATGGCGCACCATATCCTTGCCCATATACAGATAGGCTTTCAGCCGCCTGTCCTCCACCCTCTCTCGGGCCGCCTGACAGGCTCCCCGGGCATAGAGATCATCGCCGGAAAAGATTTTTCGCTGTGACTTGCCCAAAAGCGCCACCGATTTCTTCGCCCAGTCCCGGGAAAATCCCTCGCCCACCAGGTACACAGCGGCATAAACGCCGTTGTCCAGCGACTGGCTGATCAGATCACAGAATTCCTCATCCCTTTTTGCGGGCTCCTCGCTGAGTACCGTTCTCTGGCCCGCCACATAGGATACCATAGCCGGGCGGGTCTTCTGATCCACGTCCAGCCGGGCAAAAGATACTTCCTGATTCTCAAAAACAAACAGGCCTACTTTCCGTCCCCTGTTTTCCACCCGGTTAGAAAAGGTCTCATAGAAAAAGCTCTCCTCATAAGCCTGTACCGAACAGCGCTCCGGCTTAAAGCCCAGGCACCGGTAAGCCGCCCGGACATTGTCCACCAGGGTCTTGGATACCCTGGGAGCCGTCAACATAAAGGAGGTGATCCGCCCCAGAGGATTGCTCAGCCCCAAAAGGCGCAGGGATTCCCGGATGAACACGGCCAGCAGCTCGCCGGGCTCATATTCCTTTCCCGCCACAGGCGTGGCTTCCCGGCCCTGGCACAGTCCATACAGATTTCCCACAAAGCTTTCCCCCTTCTGGGAAGAAAAATATTCGGCCTCCGGCCCGAAATGCCAGTTTTGCCCGTCCGACGTACTGATACAGTTCGGAAAAGAAGTGTCGGGATTACCCACTTTCACGGGCAGGGACACGGCTTCATCACTCTGGCGGTTGTAATAACAGATCTGGGAGGATGTCCTGCCAAACTCAAAACCCAGAAGTATATTTCTTGTCTCGTTCATCCCTCCGCCTCCTACAGAATCGTAAATATCTGCTCACTCAAAGTATCCTGTTTCAGATAATCCAGCATCAGCTTATCTGTTTCTTCCTGCCTTTTCAGCTGGCGGGAAGCCAGTATCCGGTTCAGCATCTGGTATTTTGTATATCCGTCCACCTCCACCTGCTCCCGGACTGCCTGGCGCATCTCGGTACGGATCCGTTCCTTCCCGTGCTCCCTGACCAGATAATACTCTACAGTTTCCCCGTAAAACAACAGAAATTCTTTTACAAATATGCCCTGGAACATATCTTTCATGGGTTCGCAGCGAAATTCCTCGCTGCCCGCCCCGCCCCGTACCAGACGGTAGTAGATCGTGATTTTATCGCCGGGACTGGCCTTTTCCTCAATAAACAGCCGATCCTCCAGCTGGTAAGCCTGAATCAGCTCCGGCGGCAGCTCCTGGTAAAACGAAAAGCGGATGCCGTGTCTGTGCAGCCAGTCAAGCTGAACACGCACCATCTCCCGCTGCCTGTCATCCATCTCCGAACGATACGTATAATCTTTCAAAACAGCCAGGCGGCAGATCGGATTGCAGTCCTCCTTCTCCTCCACCAGACGCTCCAACTGGCTGCCGATGCGGTTCGGCATGGCATCATCTGCCATAAACCAGTTGAATGCGCAGTAAACCAGAAAAGATTCCACCACCATCCGGCTGGTCTCCCCTCTCTGGTAGCTCTTGAGGATCTTCTCGGGATCCCGCAGAGGACGCCGCACATACATAGACAGAATCAACAGCTCCTCATCCATGGGTTTGGAATCCACATTTTTGTCCGGCAGCCTGTCCCGGATATCATTCATCACTGACAGCGGACCCACATAATTGTCCCGCAAATAAGTCAGGATAGCCGTATTCACCTTATTTTTCCCGAACAATTCAAAAGCCAGACAGATCAGCTCATCATTCTCCGCGTAGTGGGTCTCTTCTATGATCCGTGTGCACAGCGTATACAGATGCCGGATATCAATATGCTCATACCCGTATTTGGTGACGATATCAAATGCCTCCGTATACATCCGCCTCTGCATCAGAGCCCGTATCACAAGGGGCTTATTCCTCTTGGCAAACTCATCCTCCAGAATCAGTTTCAGCACCTTCTCCGGCATCTCTTCCTTGTCATGCTTTGTATAATATTCCAGCACCCTGGTTCCGGCCATAAAACGGCATTCCCCAATGAACCTGTCATCCTCCGCGATGCGCAGGAAGCTGGCCAGATTGTCCTTCGATACCGGCATTTTCTCCAGCCGGGGCGCCATGCTGTGCACCAGCAGGCCGAAAGAACGGGCATCCTCCGCCTGACAGGCAGCCACATAATGATCGCAGTCCATCAACCGCTGCCTCTCACACGGTACCGTGACACCGTAGCGGCGCTTCATTCCATCCTCAAACAGAATCTCCTCATCCTCCGTGTAAAGCTGTACAAAAGCCTGTCCGTCCCGCATCGGGTAGACTGCCTCCTGACACAGATAAGGACTCACCACCGCCACCTGGCGGATCTTTTTGTCTGCACAGACAATTTTCTGGGTGAACATTACGCCGGATATGGCCTCCGCCATCCTCTGCCCCGTGATCCGCCGGATAAACTCCTGATAGATCAGGGCATAATCTTCATTCATCCTTCCTTTATCCAGCTGTTCCAGCGCAAACCGCCCCATAGCCTCCCGGTAACTCATATATGTCACCTTGTCCGTCTCCTGATTGCGGATCACGTTAGCATAGACAAACGCTTTCTGGCTATCGGAAAGCCTGTTATTGTACACAAAATACAGACGGATTACCTGGGGGAACACCTCGGTGAAAGGCATCTGCATGGTCTCGATATAGTACTCATACAGGCCGGTCATGCGGATCTGCTCCTCCACAGCCAGGGCGTACCAGCGGAAATATTCCTTTCGCTCCGGCCGCTCCATCATCACCAGGCGCACGATGGCTGTCAGCACCTCCCTGTCCGGCTTCACATCATAGCAGGCGCATAAAACCCTGTAGACAATGGGCCGAAAACGCTTCTCATGCTGGGCCAGGCAGGCTGTCTTGACCGCCATCTCCTCTGTCAGCCGCCCCGCATGGATCGCAAAAAGAAGAGTATGCAAGATCATTGGGGAGAGTTTTTTCAGCTGATTGATATCGCGGTGTATGATTTTCCACACCGCCATATAAAAGTAGGGGCTGATGCAGTCCATCTGCTCCATCTTTTCCAGTTCCAGCATCCGACGGGTATCCGTAAACTCCGGGTTCTCCTCCAGCCACACCCATAGCAGGGGAAAACTGTCCAGGTTTCTCTCATGGAGACTGTAAAGCCGTTCCCGGATATCCTCCTGAACACCTAAAAGCCCCACCTTTTTCTTCATATAGAGGGCCAGTCCCTCCAGTTCCCCTTCGTCATCACCAAATACGGTCTCTTTCAGGGGCCAACAGGCAGCCACCGCTTCCGCCATCTCCCGGTTTTCGTGGTGCAGCATGGTCAGATAGAGGTACTGGGCCGGCTGCATACGTCCCTGATTCTCAATCTCCCGCAGACAGTCCACGGTATTCTCTTTCCACCGGGCCGCGTCGATGCTTTCCATACAATAGGCGAGGAGCTGGCGATTCAGAAAAACTTCCTCTTTCTTTCTTCTGGCCGCCTCCGCATCCCGTGTACCCTGAGCCGTAACCGTCAGCACATAGACCAGCGTACCGTAGACCGTATGGATAAAAATACGCCCATAGTTCCTGCCCTTCCGCAGACGCTCCCTGCGCACTACATACTCCAGGCCATAGGCGCTGCCGATAAAATCCTCCGAAGTAATGACCTTTTTTTCTACCTGGATGAAATCTCCCTCGATCTCAATCTCCATACGGACATAACCCCAGGTATTTTTATAAATATAGAGTGTATCTTTCTGAGAACGCTTCACATCGTCAAATATTTTCTCATCCCGGTCGATGCGCAGACTGACAGCTTCTTTTTTGCCCGCCGCCACCAGAAATTCTTCCAGATGCTGATAAGTGGTGGGCTTGCCGGACAGACCGAGATACAGGGGCAGATATTGTCTGTCCTTTCCCCGGAGCAGTCTTTCAAATGACGGGCTGGTGTACAGGCGGAAAGCCTCCCGCATATCTACACGGGCCAGGCGGACAAAACCGTCCAGGCTGCGGATCTCATTGCCGCCCGCCTGCACCTTCTCCTCGCCCACGCACACCGACACCGGGATGCTGACTTCTTCCAGAGAGCTGCTGATGGTAATGATCCCCTCAAAATCCTCGCCATTTTTCAGTCCGCGGGCATCAATCACATAACGGATATGAATGGCATTTCCCGAAAATTTGTCTTTCTCCAGGACGATCCTCCTGTGAGAACTGGACATCATGCCTTTGATCCGGCTGTTATCACTGGCGGCGAAAAAAAACTCGCCCTGCTCGCTGCCGTCTGTGTTCACGGTCAGTTCGAGGCTGCTATCGGACAGGATCAGCCGGGGGGCCTGATAGATGAACCTGCCGTTTAAAAGCTGTTCCATTCTTCTCTTCAATATCTTTCACCTGCGCTTTATCTCTTGACTGGTAGATTATATTCGTTATAATCTCTATATGTAGACACGCAACTGTTCAGTATCTCTACAGGATAAAAGCTTTGACCTGTGCTGAACAGTTACGACACAACTGTTATAAATTATACACGAATGCTTGCTGTGATGCAAGTAGAGAGGACAGACATGGGCGGTATGCTGAAACATAAAGACCATTTTCACGGAAGTGACCTTGAAAAGATTGAAGAACTCTATCATATAAAAAAGGAGGATATCACCAGCTTCAGCGCAAATGTGAACCCGCTGGGAATCAGTTTCCGGCTGAAATCGGCCCTGGCCGAGCATCTGGATGTGATTACCTCCTATCCCGACCGGGAGTACACGGCCCTCCGGCAATGCATCGCCGGGTATGTGGGCGCCCGGACGGAAAACGTAATCGTGGGAAACGGCTCCACGGAACTGATTTCCCTGTTTATCCAGATCCGACAGCCGAAAAAAGCTATGATCCTGGGGCCCACCTACTCGGAATATGAGCGGGAGATCTCTCTGGGAGGCGGTATGACCGTCTACTATCCCCTGAAAGAAGAACAGGATTTCGTGATGGATGTGGAGGATCTTTGCGGACGGCTTAATGATTCCCTGGAGCTTCTGGTGCTGTGCAATCCCAACAATCCCACCTCCTCGGCGGTAAAAAAGCAGGATATGCGCCGGATCCTGAATACCTGCATGGAGCACGGCATTTTCGTGATGGTAGACGAGACTTATGTGGAATTCGCGCCGGATGTCCGGGAAATCTCCTCCGTGGCCCTCGCCAACGATTACGATAACCTCATCGTGCTGCGGGGCACATCCAAATTTTTCGCCGCGCCCGGGCTGCGCCTGGGGTACGCCATCACCGGAAACATGGATCTGATCCGGAAAATCAACACCCGGAAAAATCCCTGGACAATCAACTCTCTGGCGGAGCTGGCCGGACGGCTGATGCTCACCGATGACGAATATATCGAGCGTACCCGGAACCTGATCGGCAATGAGAGGGAACGGATCTGCCGGATTCTGGATCGATGGGATTCGGTAAAATATTATAAGCCTTATGGGAATTTCATTCTTGTCAAGATCCTGAAAGAGCATGTGGACGCCCAGCTGGTTTTTGACTGCTGCATCCGCAAAGGGATGATGATCCGGAACTGCTCCAGCTTCCCCTTCCTGGATTCCCGCTATATCCGTTTCTGCGTGATGCAGCCGGAGCAGAACGCACGGCTTTTGGAAACTATGGGGGAAATGCTGTAAAGGGTTCCCCCCATCATCATACCGCCTGCAGAGCTTGTTCCAGATCCGCCAGAATATCCTCCACATCCTCAATCCCGACAGACAGACGGATCAGCTCGGGAAGAACTCCCGCCTCCATAAGCTGCTGCTCGTTGAGCTGTCTGTGGGTGTGGCTGGCCGGATGCAGGACGCAGGTGCGGGCGTCGGCCACGTGAGTCACGATGGCAATCATTTTCAGGGCGTTAGTAAAACGCATGGCTCCTTCTCTGCCGCCTTTGGGGCCAAAAGAAAGCACGCCGCAGACGCCGTTCGGCAGGTATTTCCGGGCCAGATCATAGTATTTATCCCCTTCCAGGCCCGCATATTCTACCCAGGCCACCTTCTCATGGTTCTTTAAATAGTCAGCGACTTTCTGCGCATTCTCACAGTGGCGCGCCATACGCAGATGTAAAGTCTCCAGGCCCACATTGGTCAGGAAGGCGTTCATCGGGGACTGGCAGGCGCCCATATCCCGGGTGAGCTGGGCCACGATCTTCTGGATATAGCCGCATTTCCCGAATTTTTCCGCATATACGATACCATGGTAAGACTCGTCCGGGGTGGTCAGGCCGGGATAACGGTCTTTATGGGCCATCCAGTCAAAATTGCCGCTGTCCACCACGCAGCCGCCCACGGCCATGGCGTGGCCGTCCATGTATTTTGTGGTGGAATGGGTCACGATATCGGCCCCGAAGCTAAAGGGGGTGCAGTTGATAGGCGTGGCAAAAGTATTGTCCACGATCAGCGGACAGCCGTGCCTGTGGGCCAGCCGGGCGAATTTCTCTATATCCAGCACGGAACCGGCAGGATTGGCGATGGTCTCCCCGAATACCGCCTTTGTCTCCGGGCGGAAATATCGTTCCAGCTCCTCCTCTGGCAGATCCTGATCTGCCAGAGTACAGGCAATACCGAAACGTTTCAGCGTGACGTTCAGCAGGTTGGAGGTGCCGCCGTATACCTTGGCGGCGCAGACGATGTGATCTCCGGCCTCACAGATATTGGTCACGGCGTACAGTGTGGCCGCCTGCCCCGAGGATGTCAGCGTGGCCGCCACGCCGCCCTCCAGAGCGCAGATCTTCTTCGCCACGGCGTCGCAGGTGGGGTTGGCCAGGCGGGTATAGAAATATCCCTCTGCCTCCAGGTCAAAGAGCTTGCCCATCTCCTCGCTGGTGTCATATTTGAACGTGGTGCTCTGGGTGATCGGCAGGACACGGGCTTCGCCGTTTTTTGGTGTGTAGCCGCCCTGCACGCAGATAGTGGATTTTTTCATGGTCGCTCCTCTCTTTTGTCTTTTTATGACAGTGTATCACCCGAAAGCATTTCTTTCAACCCGCGAATTCATTCCCAATACCAGGGAATCTCCTCCGGCTTCAGATCCTCATCCGGCTTTGGCATATATCTCCGGAATATTTTTTCCATAGGCACGGAAACCAGCAGACAGAGGAGCCCCGGCAGCGCATAGGCCGCAAAGTCTGCATTTTTTTATCCCCTCTTTTTTCTTTATGATAGCAATTTACTTCCCTTTTTTCGTGCAGATTGATCTATAAAAAATGCACTTTCGCCTAATTTTTTAAAAAGTGCATGAATAATATGGATATATCCCCGTCTGAACTGTTACATTTTATATTCTTTTCTCCTCCCCCCGAAATTGACTTTTCTTCCGTCTTCTCCTATAATGGAAAACAATAAAAAACGCAGAACAAACCAATGGCCTGTGCATCGGCTGCACAGGCCGCCAGTGAGGATATTTATGAATATACAGGACATTTCCACCAACTGTACCCTGACGGAATTTGTCGGAACGGCGGTTCTGGATTCCATCGGACTGGTGATCGGCGGTGTAGACGAACAGCTCCAAAAAGCCATGGGCATTCCCGATAAATACCGGGCCCTGGGGGTGTTCAGCTCCCGTACCGGCGCCGCCGGACAGATCACGGCGGTGGATGACGCCGTCAAGGCCACCAATACCTCCGTTCTCTCCATTGAGCTTCCCCGGGATACGAAGGGCTGGGGCGGCCACGGCAACTATATCGTGCTGGGCGGAGAGAATGTGGAGGAAGCCCGCCACGCCATAGAGCTGGCCCTGGAGCTTACCAACCGCAACGCCGGGGAGCTTTATATCAGCCAGGCCGGACATCTGGAGTTTGCCTATTCCGCCCGCTCGGGGGAAGCCCTTCAAATGGCCTTTAACGCCCCGTCGGGGGAGGCTTTCGGTTTCTTATGCGGCTCTCCCGCCGCCATCGGCCTTGTCATGGCCGACCGGGCCCTAAAATCCGCCGATGTGAAAATCATCTCCTACATGACGCCAAACCGGGGTACCAGCCATTCCAATGAGGTTATCGTGGCAGTCACCGGGGACGCCAGCGCCGTCAGAGAATCGGTGCTGACGGCCAGGGAGATCGGTCTGCAGCTCCTGATCGCCATGGGCAGCTACCCGGAGATTCCGGGGACGCCCTATCTGTAAAATCAAAAACTGCCGTGGGACACAGTCTGTACAGAGACGCCCCACGGCAGTTTTTTGCTTTTCTTTCAAATTTTGTTTTACTGACTTCCTTTATCGTCTGCGTCTGCGGCCCTTTCCCTGCCAGTTGGCCACCACGAGCAACGCGGCGGAAACCATAAATATCGCTGCCGCCGTCGACATGCTGACATCGTCATCCGACGGATTCACGGAAACGGATTCTCCAGGTACGGACTGTTCGGCACCGGAGGATCTGGAACCGTCTCCCAGAGCTTCTTCCGCAGGCAGATCGGCCCCGTGACCGGTCTCCGCCCCGGAGCCGCCCATGACGCTGTCCCGCCCGACCGTCCCCACCAGGCTTTCCTGCCCCGGACGGTCCCCGGAATCCCCGTCTCCGACCAGAGCACCGCCCGCGTTTTCCTCTTCCCTGTTCCCCAGCAGTTTTTGGACGGCTTCCGGGGAGGACTGCTCACAGACAGCCTCTCGGATAGCTTCCTTGCACACGTCGCAAAATTCATATTCTTTACCCAGATACTGCATCTTACAGTTTTCGGACGGTTTGTACCACCCCGCCCTGCCATCGGTATAAGGATATACGCCCACGCCGTCTATGCCCACATAACTGCTCCACCGGACTTTTTCCGGGTCGCTCTCCGTAGTCATATTAGGCGCCTCCTCGGCATACTCGTCCCCGGCCCAGTATTCGTCGGCCAGCTTGGCCACCGTATGGCCCAGCTCGTGGAGCAGGATCTCCATGGAGCTCTCATGGAGGGAAGCCACGCAGATATTCCCTCCGCTGCCCCCGTACACATTGGAATTGACGAGCAGGATACTGTAATCCGCTGCCGGCAGGATCGTCTCCTGCATCGCCTCCACCTTCTCCTCATCCTCGGGCTCCAGGCTCAGCAGCCGCTGCATCCCATAGCTCCAGAAATGGCTGCCGAAATATGTATCGCGGGAGTCCAGATTGGCCTCCAGCACATCTCCGGCCCGGTCGCCCAGAGCGCCGGATTCCACGGAAACCGTACCATAGGCATAGATCTTGCACAGCCCGGACAGCTCGTCATAGGGAGACGTCTGCATAGCATAAACGGCGGCAGCCCTGGCCTGCTCATAAAACAGCTTCTGCTCATCTGCCGTAAATCCGTCGCCGAAAATCAACAGCACAAAAGCATCCTCGTCTGCCAGATCTGTGTCGCCATAAACCAGCATCGGCTGCCCGGCCGTCTCCAGATCGGAGGCCCGCACATGGCCCCCGACGTTTGACAGGCAGAGCATCACCGAACCGATCACGGCAGCCCATATTAAATTTCTCTGGTGTTTTCTTTCAGCCACAGACGATCTTCCTCATCCAGACAGGGGGCCATGGTCTCATATACCATGCGGTGATAATTATTCAGATTCTCCCTGTCCTCTTTACTCATCATTTCAGGCAGAATAGCGTCCAGATCAATCGGAACATAGGTAATATTCTCAAAACGCATAAACTGCCCATATTCATTCTTACTGTCTTTGACACAGACCAGCTCGTTTTCAATACGGATACCATACCGGCCCTCCATATAAACGCCCGGCTCATCCGTAGTCACCATGCCCTCCTCGAGCACCGTCGCCGAATCCTTCCGCATACGCCAGCGGAAACCGTTGGGGCCCTCATGGACATTGAGCAGATAGCCGTTTCCATGACCCGTGCCGCATTTATAATCGATTCCCTGCTTCCACAACGGCGCGCGGCAGAGAATGTCCAAATTCAACCCCGAACACCCATGAAGGAACCGGGCATTGGCCAGAGCCAGATTGCCGATACACACGCTGGTGTACATCCGTTTTTCCTCGTCGGTGAGGCTGCCCAGTACGATTGTCCTGGTAATATCCGTGGAACCTTCCCGATAATGGCCGCCGGAATCCACCAACAGCAGCCCCTCCGGCTTTAATTCCACGTTGCTCTTCTCTCCGGGCTGGTAGTGCATCATGGCCGCATTTGGGCCGTAAGCCGCAATCGTCTCAAAAGACAGATCCAGAAAGCCCGGCTGGCGGCGTCTGCACCCGGCCAGATATTCACTGGCGGACAGCTCCGTGATTGTCTCTTTGCCCACATGTTCTTTGACCCAGCGTATGAAATGGATCACAGCCGCCGCATCCTGTACATGGGCCTTTCGGATATTTTCAAGCTCCACCGGATTTTTGATTGCTTTCATCCTCTGCTCGGGATTCACCTGATCAACGATCTGATATTCGTCCAGGATACTGTTCAGCAGACTGTAATTGACGGATTTTTTGTCCAGCAGGATCCGGTTATAAGGGGGCAGATCCCCTAAAGTCTGATATACCTCTTCATAGGGACGCACCTGCACCTGCTGTTCTTTCAGATATGCCTGTACCTCCTCGCCCAGCACCCCCATGTCCGCATACCAGGTGCACCAGTTTTCCCCCATCAGCAGGTAGGACATGACCACCGGCACATGGGGAATGTCATTTCCCCGGATATTTAAAATCCAGGCGATATCGCACAGGTCGGACAGCAGATGGAGGTTGGCCCCCGCCTTTTTCATCTCAGCGCGCACATCAGCCAGCTTCTCCTTCGCGGATCTTCCCGCATAGCGTTCCTCAAGGATCCAGGCCGGATGCACCGGGAAAGACGGCCTGTCCTTCCACAACTGCCCCACCAGATCCTCCGATGTATGGAGCCGGGCCTGCTTTTTCTCGACGATCTTCGCGTATTTTTCACCGTCCACGGCGCTGACCACCCGCCCGTCAAAGGCCAGGCAGCCGCCCTCCTCCAAATGGCGCTCCACATATTCCCGTATCGTGGGCACGCCCTCCTCCTCCATTTTCTGGAGAATGATGCCGGTGCCGCGAAGCTCCGCGGCCGCCTGGATGAAATACCGTCCGTCCGTCCACAGACACGCCTCCTCCCGGCTGATCACCGCCGTTCCCGCCGATCCGCTGAAACCGGTAATATATTTTCTGGTACAAAAATGGGCGTCCACATACTCCGACCCGTGATAATCCTCCGTGGGAATGACCACCATGGAAATCCCCTTCTCACGCATAAGACCGCGCAGCGCCTCCACACGCGAGCGGATCACTGCTCCTTCATCCCTGCTCTCGCCATTCTGCTTCATGGCCCCTATCCTCCTGTTCTTTCCGTCACTGTCACGCACCGAGATAAAAAAATCCTCCGTACATTCTATCGTCCCTGTTTCTCCCCGGGACAGGAAAACAGCTTCGCTTCGCATTCGCTGCGAACTGTCATATAAACCCTGTCAAAAGGAAGGTTTTCTCTCCTGCATATGGCAGCCACACTTTCATACTCCGGGTACAGCTTCGTCACACCCGGGCCGCTGCATATTTTCACGTCTATATCGCCAAAAGACGTGGCAACGGTACGGCCCTCACGCTCCAACACCGCGCGTTCCGTCCGTATCCTGCGGATGCCTATGGTCGTGGTCTCCTGAAAAATCATCTGCTCCAGCTCACCCGCTTTGGCCCCGTCGCAGACCACATTCAGCTGATAACCCGGCCTGTTTTTCTTCATATATACAGGCGTATAGTGGACGTCCCTGGCCCCGGCGGCAAAAAGACGCTCCATCACATAACCAAGGCTCTCCCCGGTGCAGTCATCGATATTGCTCTCCAGCTTATATACGGTATCCGCCGACCGCCGGGAAGGTTCGATCATCATGGCCCGCAGAATACCCGGACGCTCGTACTCCCGCTTGCCCGCGCCCAGTCCTACGGCAAGAATGCGGTAGCTTTCCGGCAATCTCCACTCCGTACAAAGAGCCCCTACAATGGCCGCTCCCGTGGGCGTAACCAATTCTCCTCTGATACCCGTGGGCCTGATGGGAATACCGTAAGCCTGCACGATATTGGCCACTGCCGGCACCGGAACGGGTAAAAGGCCGTGCTGACAGCGGATACTCCCCTGCCCCTCACACAGATAGGGCACGATCAGCTCCGTGACACCCAGGTTATCTATGCATACTGCCGCGGACAGAATATCCACGATAGAATCCACCGCCCCCACCTCATGGAAATGCACGGTTTCCAATGAAGTACCATGGGCTTTCGCCTCCGCCTCTCCCAGCACCGTAAAGATGCGCACCGCCATATCTTTGGCCCGGGATGTCATATCGGCCTGTTCAATTATTTCGAGAATTTCTCTCATGCCGCGATGGACGTGTCCGCCGCAGGGATGGCCCCCGTCGCCATGCTCATCATGGGCATGCCCTTCAGGATGCCCGTGAGTATGTCCTCCCTGTTCTCCATAGAGCCATGCCATATCGTGGTCATGATTTTCATATTCATCATCCAAACGCACATCAAAATCACAGGCATCCAGCCCCGCTTTTTTCACCCGGCTGATCCGAACGGAAAATCCTTTTACCGGAAGGCTGTCTACGGCCCTTCGCAGCACCGCCTCATCGGCGCCCAGATCCAGCAAGGCCGCCACCGCCATATCCCCGCTGATACCTGATTCACATTCCAGATACAGGCACTTACCCATTTTCCCTCACCGCCAATCGATTGATCTGTGTTGCTATATAGCCCGCCCCGTAGCCGTTGTCGATGTTTACCACAGCTATACCGTTCGCGCAGGAATTTACCATAGTGAGCAGCGCCGACAGCCCCTGGAAGCTGGCCCCATACCCCACCGAAGTGGGCACGGCGATCACCGGCTTGTCCACCAGACCGCCCAGCACACTGGCCAAAGCGCCTTCCATACCGGCCACCGCAACGACGCAATTCGCGTCCTGGATCACCTCCAGCCGCGAAAAAAGCCTGTGGATGCCGCTGACGCCCACATCAAATACCCGGTCCACCCGGCCGCCAAAATATTCGGCGGTCTGCGCAGCCTCCTCGGCCACCGGTATATCCGCCGTTCCCGCCGTACAGACAGCAATCCGGCCGACCTTCGCCCCGCCCAGCTTTCCCGCCTTCAATATACGGGAAATCGGGTCATACTGTATCCCGGGAACCTCCCCGCGCACCAGCTCATATTGCCGCTCGCTTGCTCTGGTCCCGAATACTTCCCCGTTCTTTTCATACAGCTTTTTCACGATCTGCAGCAGATGCTCGTCCGCCTTGCCGCTGCAGTAGATCACCTCCGGAAAACCGGAACGTATCTCCCGATGCGTATCCAGCTTGGCGTATTCCATCTCCTCAAAGGGCTCCCGGCGGAAATAGCGCTCCGCCTCCTCCAAGGAAATGGTTCCCTCCTTAAATCGTCTCAGCACTTCCCTGGTTTCCATATTCCCCTCCCGCCAAAATGTAACAGTTCAGCCAAGCTGAACTGTTACGTCAGAATACCGTCTTGCAGGGACAGCTCTGCAAAAGAATAGACAAAACGATTGCAAAACATCAGCCTGTCCGCCACCGGTACTTTCTCCGAGAAATCATCCACACCCACCACATAATATCCCGCCTGGCGGGCAGTTTTCTGGGCATGAGCCGCATCCTCAAACACCACGCAGTCTTCAGGCGGCACTCCCAGCCGGGCCGATGCCTGATCGTACACATCAGAGCGGTGCTTCCCTCCGGGCAGCTCCTCACAGTCCAAAACAAATTGAAACAGATCCAGTATCCCCTGCCGTTCCAGCGCCGGCACGGCATAGCGCCTCGGTGTGGCCGTGACCACACACATAGGAATCCGCGCCGCACGGCATTGTTCGAGAAAATCCCTCACGCCCGGCTTTAAGGGCGTCTGCGTGCGGTACCGTTCTTCAACGATTTTCAACAGATCCGCCTCAATCTGTTCCGTTTTCTCGCTCAAACCATAGTTCGCTTTCATCCATGCCGCTGATTCCGCCATGGACATGACCGCCAGCGCCTGATCGATATCCCCGACAGGATCCAATCCCCGCGCCAGCAGATACGCCTCGCCCAGACGCTCCCAGCACCCCATCGAATCCAGCAGCGTACCGTCCATATCAAATAAAAAAGCTCTTTTGTACGTCATGACCTTCCCTTTCTAATTTACTCTACTGTATCACTAACTGCTCTCCTTCGCAATTACATTTTTACTATTTTTTTACAGTTTCCCCCACTTATACCCCATTTTTCGGCTATTTTTCGACAAAAAAAGACGATATGTCCTCCCAAACGCACACATATCGCCCTTTTTGACACCAAACGCCAAATTATTTTTTTTGGAGAATATTGGGGATCAACGGCTCTTCCTGCTGTTTATCCTCTTTCTCAATACTGCCGAAAACAGATTTTTCCTGGCTCTTCTGTTTCTTATCAGCCTCTTTATCCGCAGGTGTACGCAGCGCCACCTTCACATCTTTGCTGATATAGGGGGAATCCATCTTCTTTTCTTCTTTCTTCTGAAGCTTTTTCTCCTGCTTTACAAGCTTTTCAACCTCTTTGTCCCCGTCGGCAAAACACTTGGGCCGACGAATATACTTAAACCCAGCTCTGGAAGCCTCCTGGACAACCACGCCGTTGTGGCCGGAGCTGCAATGGGATACGATCACATCTCCATTCTCCTTCACGCCGACCACCAGTCCCACATGGTTGATACCGCTGTGATTCGGGCCCTGTAAAAACACCAGATCTCCCGGAAGGATTTGTTCATCCTTCTCAATCTTCCGGGACGCATACCACTGGCCGCTCGTACCGTTGCCGATCTTCCCCGAGGCGCTGGCTCTGCCATAGCCGTTGATGAAAGACCAGGTCACATAACCGCTGCAGTCCAGCCCGTATCTCCGTGTCTTTCCTGTAGAACGGGAACCTTCGGCCGTCACCTCTCTCTTATCTCCCCACCGGTCATCCCAGCCGATAGCCGACGATTTGCCGCCGAAGAAATAGGAGATCTTTCCCACCAGGCTGTAGGCGGCAGCCACCACATCCGCGCGCTCCTGTGATACCTCGCTGCCAAAGGTGCCGTCAATCAGGCCTCTGGCCCCGGTCAGAGCCGCACACAGGAGTATGCATTCCTTTCCGCTGTAGCGATCCAGAATTTCACGGTCTTCTTTTCCCAGATTTTCCTGATCTGCATAGTTATCTACATAAAAGGATATGTACGTTTTCTCGCCGGCCACCTCCTGTACCGGATTCATCCGGGCATACACCTCGGCAATGGCCTCCTTGTGATCCTCGTCAAAATAGAACGTTTTCTCGCCGGCCTGCTTCTGCAAAAGCACATATACGGCAACAATATCTTTCCAGTTCGGCGCCCGAAAAATATCCGTCTCCGCCTTTTCCTTTTTCAAAAGCTCCGGCGTGAAGGCGTCTTCCTTGTCCAGGCCGTTCCCGGCGAAGTTTTCCTTCTCAATGGCCTCCATGATATCCGCGAAATTCTCGGCAAATACCATATGGAACTGAGTTTTGAGCTGTCCTGTATAGAATTCCTTACCGGCATGGACCTTGTTCTCATCCTCCAGCTCCTCATCGTCTTCCTCTTCTTCCTCCTCAGGATCCTCAACCTCGGGCATATCCACCACGCTGCCGCCCGGCACAATCTGGCTGCCGCTCCCTTCCGGTATTCCCGAAGATCCCGGCAGAGACGAGCCGTCTTCCGGCAGCCCCGAAGATCCCGGCAGAGACGAGCCGTCTTCCGGCAGCCCCGAAGATCCCGGCAGAGACGAGCCGTCTTCCGGCAGCCCCGAGGATCCCGGCGTATCACCGGACTCCGTACCGGGTACTACGGATGAACCGCTGCCAAGATCCGGCGTCTGGGACATCTGCCCCTCATCATCCGGTATCTGGGAGGAGGGCTCTTTCTCATCCGGTATCTGAGAAGAGGGATCCTTCCCGTCCGGCGCCGTGGAGGATGAACCGTCCCCCTCCGGCAATCCGGAGGATGCATTTCCCTCATCCGTATTCCCCGCATCCGGCTTCGCTCCGTCTGCTTTATCCGAATCCTGGGATTCCGACCCGGAGTCTCCCTGTTTTGATGTATCTGAAACTTTTTCCTTTGCGGCAACGTCGGAGGTATGGGCCTTGGCATCTGCAGCCCATATAAGGGACGGCTGTCCCATCAACATTCCCACTGTAAGGACGCCGGCCAGAGACCTGGCGCCCATTATTTTCCAATGATTCATTTCGCTACTCCGTTCTTCTACGTCTGTGCCCTGTAACAGGCCGGACACGCTGAACCGTTACACGCTATCCATTCCGGCATACCCTCTGCCGGAAAGCCTCCCCTCAAGGCTAACATAACGTGAATTATAGCACAAAACGATCTCTTGTCACAGATTTTCGCAAAAATTCAAAAAAACTTCACAAATTTATCTCCCCGTTATCGGCAAACATTACCATTTTCCCGCCCCTCCTGCGCATCCATGGCATTTTGCAGCGTAGTCTCGGCAATAGCGCCCAGCGCTTCTAGGGTAAAGAATCCCTGATGGGAAGTAATCATAACATTGGGAAAGGACAGTAGACGGGCCGTAGTGGAATGCTCCAGGATCTCGTCAGAACGATCCTCAAATACGTTGCTGGCCTCTTCCTCGTACACATCCAGCCCAACTCCGTAAAATTTTCTCGCGCGGATTCCTTCGATCAAATCATCTGTCTTCACAAGAGCGCCCCGGGAGGTATTGACCAGCACCACGCCGTCCTTCATCCTGGCAATGGTCTCCCGGTCAATCAAATGATACGTATCATCCGTCAGCGGACAGTGCAGAGAAATCAGGTCACTCTCAGCCAGCACCTCATCCAGGGACTTGTACGTGGCGATATTTGTAAGAGATTTATTCTCATATACATCATACGCGATCACTTCCATGCCAAAACCATGGCAGATCCGGGCCATAGCCGCGCCAATCTTGCCCGTGCCGATGATCCCGGCTGTTTTCCTGTAAAAATTAAACCCCATAAGCCCTCCCAGGGAAAAATCATTCTCCCGCACTTTGACATAGGCTTTATGCATCCGCCTGTTAGCAGCCAAAGCCAGGGCCATGGCATGCTCGGCTACAGCCTCCGGGGAATACCCCGGCACACGCAGCACCCGGATCCCGCAGCGGGCGGCCGTCTCCAGGGATACGTTATTATAACCGGCACACCGCATGAGGATCGTCCTTACTCCCGCCTCATGGAGCCTTTCCACTGTATCCGTACCCACATCGGAATTGACAAAAGCGCACACCGCGTCATATCCCTGAGCCAGCTGGGCCGTCCGCGGCGCAAGATCGGTTTTCAGATAATCAATCTCCACGGACGGATATTTTGTTTTCTCTCTGTCAAAAGAATCCTTATCATAGCTTTTGGTATCAAAAAATAATATTTTCATAACTGACAGCCTCCTTTATGCTGTCAGTATATCCATTTTTCCGATATCGTAACCAAGCGGCGGCAAACTAAAAAGAAATCCTGTCCAGAGGCCGCCCGTCCAAAGCGGCAGACAAAAGGCCTCCCTTTCCGTCATAGACCAGTTTCAGAGAAAAAAAGGGCCTGTCCGCGGCCAGAAGGCGGAAAAAGATCTTATCTCCCTCCCAGATGTTCAGCGATTCGATCCGGTCTATGGGCACCCATTCCAGTTCTCCCTCGTCGCAGGCTATGGGATCACCCTCAAATCCGTCCGCGGTAAATAGATGCATATACTCCGTGACCCCGTCCCCGGACAAAAAAGTGACAATGCCGCGGAAACGGTAGGCGGTGAGATGATACCCTGTCTCCTCGCGGACCTCCCGGAGAAGACACTCCTCCGGACTCTCCCCCGGCTCAAAATGGCCGCCCACACCGATCCATTTATCTTTATTGACATCCCGCTCTTTCACCGTTCTGTGCAGCATCAGATAGCGGCCCTTGTCTTCTATGTAGCATAACGTACTTAATCCTTCCATATCCTTCCTCCATATCCCTTGAAGCCCCTCCCGGGCTGTGCTATACTCACAAACGTAATGATTTGCCAGCGTTATTGCCCGTATATGCCCGCGAGCGCCAATACATCTGGAAAACATTTATGCCCGCGGGTATAAAATCGTAACCAGAAAATTACCGAGGAGGCCATCTATCATGAAATTTATCTATCCCGCTGTGTTCCGCAAAAACGAATCCGGCAGCTACGAGGGGTATTTCCCCGATCTGGAATGCTGCCGCGCCGAGGGCGACACCCTGGACGATGCCGTTGAAAAAGCCAACGAAGCCGCCTATGACTGGATCTGGCTCGAATTGTCCGACGAAAACGGACAACTCCCTCCTATCTCAGATATCCAGGATATGGATCTGAAGGAGGGAGATATCGTCCGTAACATTTCCGTAAATATCCGTTTTACAGACGGCTGGGACGAATAACCACAGCGGCATACCGCCCCGTCATCGGAGAATCCATTCTCCCGATTTCATCACCGCCTGCAGCTCCATGCGGCCGTTCCACAAAACCAGGTCGGCCAGCTTACCAGGCGTGAGGGAACCGCGCAGCGCCCACTGGCCCAGGCTTTTCGCCGGATTGGCGGTGGCACAGGCGACCGCCGTCTCCAGGGGTACCCCCATCTCGGAAACCGCCGTTCTCACACAGTCCGGCAGAGACGTAACAGAGCCGGCCAGAGCTCCGTCTGAGGCCAGTACCGCCCGTTTCCCCCGCACTTCTACCGCCAGACCTCCCAGCGTATACTGTCCGTCCGACAGTCCCGTGGCCCGCATACTGTCACTCACAAAGCACACCCTGTCCGCGCCCAGCATTTTAAGGGCCCCGCGAACCATGGCCGGGTGGATGTGTACGCCGTCGCAGATCATCTCAGCATCCACATGGGGACTGTCCGCCGCGGCGCCCACCACCCCGGGGGCCCTGTGCGTACAAGGAGACATAGCATTGAACAGATGCACCACATGGCGGGCCCCCGCGGTAAAGGCGGCCAGGGCCGTATCGTAATCCGCATTCGTATGAGACAGCGCCACCACCGCATCCTCTTTCACCTTACGGATAAAGCTTTCCGCGCCCCGGCTCTCCTCCGGCGCAATGCCCACAAACCGGATCAAGCCGCCTGCCGCGTCCTGGAAACGGCGGTACAGATCCACATCACAGGGAACGATATACCTGGCGTCCTGGGCCCCCTTCTTCACCGGGCTGATAAACGGCCCCTCCATATTGATCCCGGCCAGATCCGCGCCGGGAACCGTTCTCCCCTCCTGCTGCTCTTTCCGATAGGCCGCCGCCCCCGCAAGGACAGACTCCAGCGTCTCCGTCGGCAGCGTCATCACTGCAGGAGCCATGGCAGTCACACCCACGGATAACTCCCAGGAGGCAATTGTTTCCAGGGCCTCCCTTGTACCGTCGCAGAAATCCTGCCCTCTGCAGCCATGGAGGTGGATATCGATCATACCGGGTATACAGTAACAGCCGCCGCCGTCTATAACCTCCGCCGTCCCGTCTTCACATGATCTTTCCCCTTTATGTGCTTCTTCCAACAGAATCCTCTGCACGAAAGCCCCTTCTGTAATTATGGCGCCGGGCACAAAACGGCCCTGTTCTGTATAGATTTTCACATTCTCTATCCGTCTTTGCATTCTGCCACCATTTTCTCCTTTCCTAAAGATGCAGAACCTCCCGCACCAGCTTTTCCAGAAGCGCAACGTTCAGGGGCTTGGCCATATGGGCGTCCATCCCGCTCTCCATGGATCTTTTTTTGTCCTCCTCCAGCGCATTGGCCGACAGGGCTATGATCGGTATGCCGGCCAGCCGGGCATCCTCCAACTCTCGGATCGCCCGGGCCGCCTGATAGCCGTCCATGACCGGCATCTGGATATCCATGAGGATCAGGCCATAAGTCCCGGGCCGGGACTGCCTCACCATGTCCACGGCGACCTGCCCGTTTTCCGCCGTATCCACCGTAAAGCCATCACCTTCCAACAGTTCCATCTCTATCTCCTGGTTGATCTCGTTATCCTCCACCAGAAGAATTTTTTGCTTCATCAATGATTCCTCCGGAGCCTGGGATCCGTCGGAAAGCGCCCCTGTCCTGCCTCGGGCATTCTGACGGCGCAGGCTCAGCGATATGGTGAAACGGCTTCCCTTGCCGCTCGTACTCTCCACCTTAATGTTTCCTCCCATAGCATCCACGATATTTTTGGCGATCACGAGTCCCAGCCCCGAACCCAGGACGCCTCCCATGGTGGTATTTTTCTCCCTCTCAAAAGGTTCGAAAATATGTCCCACAAATTCCTCGCTGATGCCGATCCCATTATCCTCCACCACAAACTGGTAAAGGGCGTAATCTGTCAGAATATTTTCCTTTTCCGTAACACAGACAGTAACCTTACCGCCCGGGTTCGTATATTTTACCGCGTTATCCGCCAGACGCATGAGAATATCGCCAATCTTCTCACCATCCGAGAACACCTCGTCATGTATCATACCCGACAGATCCACCTGGAAAGAAATCTCCTTTTTCTTGGCAAACTCCAGCAGATCCCTTCGCACTCCCGCCACGATATCAGACAGGCGGCAGGGTTCCTCCTCAACATGTCCGTCCCCAGCCTCCAGCTTGGTCAGTTCCAGCACATCCATGAGAATAAGCAGGAGCTGATTGTTGGAAGTCTCGATCTGTTTCAGATATTCGCCGGCTTTTCCCGGGTTGTGTATATATTTTTTAGCAAGAGTGGTAAAACCGATGATGGCGTTCATTGGCGTCCGGATATCATGGGACATATTGGACAAAAACGTGTTTTTGGCCGCGATGGTTGCTTCCGCTTTCTTTAATGCCTCCTCCAAAACCTTTTTTCGCTCCATCTCGCGGATCATTTCCTGATCCACATTCCGATAGCCCAGCACAATCTGAGAACCGCGTTGATCCTTCCCCACATCTACAACGCGGAGCTGCTGGTATTTGACACGGCCATCCTCCACGATCCTGTAATTTACATAGAAACTTTTTTCTTCCGCAAGGTTTTTGCAGAGCGCCGCCGGCCGCACGGCTTCCGTCAGGATCCCGCGATCCTCGACATGCACCCAGTTCTGCACAAAACGGTCATGGATTTTCCCGAACTCGGCGAGGGAACATTCCGACTTCACAGGCGGATCTACGCGGTGGCTCATTCTGTAAGGCGTCAGGCTGTCCGCATCCAGATCGGCATAAAATATAGATTCATAATCAATACTCAACCCCTCGATGGTTTCGATCCGACGCATATATTCCCGGTTGATCAGGGCCATTTTCTCGCTGTATCTCTCAATCTGATCGTCTTTCTGCTTTTTTTCGCGAAGAAATGCTTTCCGCTCCTCCATCTGAAGAATTTTCTTGTCTGTAACATCGATAACAAAAACATAAAAAACGCCGCCGGACAGGTCGCTGCGTATAAAATGGCCGTAATCATCCAGCCAGCGTATTTCTCCATCCCTGCGGATAATTCTATATTCCACATGATCCAGATCATAACGGCTGTGAGCGATCTGCTCCCGGATGCTCAGCTCTACGGCGTCGAGATCATCCGGATGGACCATCCCCTTAAACGAATTCCCGACGAGCTGCCGAAAATCGTTCAGGGAACGGCATCCATATATCCGTATCAGGGCGTCATTGGCATAAATGATCTCTTCTTCGCCATCCGCACAATAAACGAAAAATCCGCCCGGCATATCCTCCAGGATCTTTTTCGTCCGAAGCATAATACCGGCATTTTGGGTATTCCAAAGAGGGGTATCCTGGCCGTTTTGCAATGTCTCCCGGATCTGCTCCGCGCCGTTTCCCCCATCCCTGCAGGCATCCTGCCCGTCCAACGTATGGTCTGTCATGTTATACCCTTTCTCCAATGCCGTTCCCTCCCCATCTATCTCGTCATCATATCCCGTCTATACGCGCTTCTTTTATGCAGCCTACCCTCACATGATAGCACACCGGATAAATTGTGTAAACAAAAGGCAGATGTTCCGCACCTGCCTTTTTTCCATATCCCTATTTTAATTGCTCTTCGACCACGCCGGCCACAGCCTGGATAGCTTCATCCACCTTCTCCGGGATCTTACCGCCGGCCTGGGCCATGTTCGGCCTCCCGCCGCCGCCGCCGCCCACAATCTTCGCCACGGCTTTGATCAGATTCCCGGCGTGGGCTCCCCGCTTCATGGCCCCGTCAGTGGCCATGGCCATCAGATTCACCTTACCGCCGTTTACGGACGCCAGTACCACGACGCCCTCGCCCAGCTTCTCCCTGAGCTGGTCGCCCAAGTCGCGCAGGCCGTTCATATCCACGTCCTTCACCGCCGTCGCCAGCACCTTCACACCCTTGATCTCCGCCACCTGATCCATCACATCCCCAAGGGAATCCTGGGCCAGCCTACTCTTCAGGGATTCATTCTCACTGTGCATCTCCCTGACTTCTGCCTGGAGACGGGTAATTCTGTCCAGAATATCCGTCGGGCCGCATTTCAATGCCGCCGCGATCCGGTTCATCTCCTGCTCCATGGCCGCATAGTGGGCCGTCACATTCGTCCCTGTCAGCGCCTCGATCCGCCGCACACCCGCGGCCACGCCGGCCTCGGAGACAATCTTAAAGAAAGTGATGGCCCCCGTATTGGCCACATGGGTGCCGCCGCAAAGCTCCCGGGAGAAATCTCCCATGGATACCACGCGGACTTCGTCGCCGTATTTCTCGCCAAAAAGAGCCATTGCGCCGGATTTCTTCGCTTCCTCCAGGCCCATTACTTTCGTTTCCACAGGAAGGGACGCCTGGATCTCCTGATTGACAATCTCCTCCACCCGGGCGATCTCTTCCCCGGTCATGGCCTGAAAATGAGCGAAGTCAAAGCGGAGCCTGGAAGGCGTCACCAGAGAGCCCTTTTGCTCCACATGGGAGCCCAGGACTACCTTCAGGGCTTTCTGAAGCAAATGGGTGGCGCTGTGGTTTTTGCAGGTATCCTGACGTGATACGGGATCCACCTCAAGAGCCACTGTCTCTCCCGTGCTGATCATACCGGAAACCATCGCGCCCACATGGCCGTATTTGCCGCCCCGCAATTTGATCGTCTCCCGGACAGCAAACCTGCCATTAGCCGTGCGAATCACACCGGTATCCCCTTCCTGGCCGCCCATAGTAGCATAGAAAGGCGTCTGTTCCACAAATATCGTTCCCTCCTGACCTTCCATCAGAGAAGAAACGATCTCCGCAGCCGTGGTCATCACCGTAACCTTTGACGTACCGTTTAAGGTATTATAACCGCAAAATTCTGTAGTAACCGACGGATCAATTTCATCATAGACCGTGGCTTCCGCTCCCATATAATTTGTCTCTTCACGGCTGGAACGGGCCCGGACGCGCTGAGCCTCCATTTCTTTGGCAAAACCGTCCTCATCAATCCTGTATCCCTTCTCTTCCAGGATCTCCTTCGTCAGATCCACGGGAAAACCATAGGTATCATAAAGCTTAAACGCATCGTGGCCGCTTAAAACTTTTTCATCATTCTCCTGCAGCCGGGACTCCAGTTCTCCGAGAATACGCAGTCCCTGGTCAATGGTCTTGTTAAACTGGGTCTCCTCATTGGTCAGTACCTTAAAGATAAAATCCTTTTTCTCCTCCAACTCCGGATAACCGTCTTTGGATCCCTCAATCACCGTAGCGCTCAAATCCGCCAGAAACACGCCGTCAATACCGAGCAGACGGCCATGACGCGCCGCACGGCGGATCAGACGGCGCAGCACATAACCCCGTCCCTCGTTGGTGGGCATGATACCGTCGGAGATCATAAAAGCAGCAGAGCGGATATGGTCGGTGATCAGTCGGATGGACACATCGTTATCATATTTCTCCCCGTAGGTCTTGCCGCTGATCTCGCAGACCCGGTTCCGCAGAGCACAGACCGTATCCACATCAAATATAGAATCCACATCCTGCACCGCGCTGGCTAGACGCTCCAAGCCCATGCCGGTGTCGATATTCTTATTCTGCAGCGTTTCATAATTGCCGTTGCCGTCATTCTCAAACTGGGTAAAAACGTTGTTCCAAATCTCCATATAACGGTCACAGTCACATCCCACGGTACAATCCGGCCTGCCGCAGCCATATTTCTCACCCCGGTCATAATATATCTCCGAACAGGGACCACAGGGGCCCGCGCCATGCTCCCAGAAATTATCCTCCTTGCCAAAGCGATAGATCCGCTCCGCGGGGATGCCGATTTCTTTATTCCAGATAGCAAAAGCCTCGTCATCCTCCAGATATACGGAGGGGTACAGCCTGTCCGCGTCAAGCCCTACCACCTCGGTCAGAAATTCCCAGGACCAGGCAATAGCCTCCCGCTTAAAATAATCGCCAAAGGAAAAATTACCCAGCATCTCGAAAAATGTGCCGTGGCGGGCCGTCTTGCCCACATTATCAATATCTCCGGTACGGATACATTTCTGGCAGGTCGCCACCCGTTTCCTGGGCGGAATCTCAGCCCCTGTAAAATAGGGCTTCAAAGGAGCCATCCCCGCATTGATCAGCAGCAGGCTCTTGTCATTTTGGGGAACCAGGGAAAAACTCTTCATCACAAGATGGCCTTTGGATTCAAAAAAATCCAGGTACATCCTGCGCAATTCATTTACGCCATATTTTTTCACGTTTTCGTCCTCCTCATACGTGTTTCATTCAGGTTTCCGTCAGCCAACCCTCACTATAGCAAATCCCGGAAAAATCCGCAAGTCATAGGCGGAAATTCCTGCGGATTACTTAATCCATATCCGCAGCATATCCTCCAGCTTTTCGATATCTACAGGCTTGGATATATGGCCGTTCATCCCCGCCTCCTCCGCTTTCCGGATATCATCCGCAAAAGCGTCCGCCGTCATGGCAATAATCGGAATATTCGCCAGGTCTTCCCGGCCGGAGGCGCGAATCCTCCGGGCCGCCTCATAACCGTTCATAACCGGCATCTGGATATCCATAAAAATCAAATCAAAATAACCGCTTTCATGGGCCAGCACGCATTCTACCGCAAGCTGTCCGTTCAGCGCCAGTTCCACCTGGATACCTACCTCCTCCAGAAGTTCCGAGGCCACCTCGATATTCAGCTCATTATCCTCCACCAGCAGCACTCGTTTTCCGGAAAAATCCTGCTCCTGGAAAATCTCCAATGCCGTAACCTGCCTCTCCCGGCCGCCTACGCCCAGCACTTCCCTCAACACTTTCGTCAGCTTGATCTTAAAAAGCGGTTTATCGATAAAAGCATCCACGCCGGCTTCCAGCGCCTCCTCCTCAATATCCGCCCAGTCATAGGCCGACAGGATAATGATGGGGATATCCTCCCCCACCATTTTCCGGATATCCCGGGCCGTATCCACGCCGTCCTTCCCCGGCATTTTCCAATCAAGGATCACCACGGAAAAATCCTCTGCCTTTTCTCTGGCTTCCACGATACGTTTTACAGCGGTATCGCCGTCAAGCACATATTCCGCGTTCATGTGGAGGCTGTTTAAGATCTCACAGGCGCTTTCGCAGGCAGCTTCCTCATCGTCCACCACCAGTACGGAAAAATCTTCAAAAGCGTCGACATCGTCCTGCATGCTGTCATTCAGCTTCAGATAAACCAGGACGGTAAATGTGGAGCCTACGCCCGGGGTACTCTCCACCTGTATATCACCGTTCATCATACGGGCAATATTGACAGCTATAGTCATGCCCAGGCCCGTTCCCTCTATCTTGCCAATGCGGGAATCAGCCGCACGGGAAAACGGTTCGAAAATAGTATCAATGTAATCCTTTTCCATACCGATGCCGGTATCCGCGAAAACAAATTTGTAATAACCGCTGCCCGATACATGAGATGGTTTCTCCTCAATGGAAATACTCACCCTGCCGCCGGACGGTGTAAACTTCACCGCATTGCCCATGATATTCATAAAAATCTGCTGCAACCGCTGTTCATCGCCGATCACATCCTCATGTTCCAGCTTGGCGATGCTGACATTTAACTGCAGGCCTTTTGCGTCCATCTGTGTATGGAAGATCGTCAGCAGGCTGTCTATGGTATCCGAGAGATTAAAGGCATTCTCCGTAAGGCTGACTTTGCCGCTCTCGATCCGGCTCATGTCGAGCACCTCATTGATCAACCCTAGCAAATGCCTGCTGGATACCGTAATTTTACCAAGGGCGTCCAAAACCCTCTCTTTCTCATCAATATGCATACCCGCGACGGCAGTCATGCCCAGAATGGCATTCATCGGAGTGCGGATATCATGGCTCATCCTGGACAGGAAATCACTTTTCGCGTGGTTGGCCGACTCCGCCCGTTCTGCCGCCAGAAGCAGTACCTCCTTCTGTTCTTCTTCCCTGTGGATAATCTCGTCAATGCTGCGGACAGCCACCGTGATGGCAGACGGCTGGGATTCTCCCATCTCCGCCACGGTCATGACAGCCGAACACCACTCATACTCGCCATCCTCCGCCATCCGCTTGTATTGAAGCTCCAGATGATCCTCCGTCTTAAAACGCTCCAGGATACTGGACAGGTCAAAAAATTTCAGAATGTCCTCCCTGCATTCCTCCGCAACAAGCCCCCTGGCAAAACGGCTTGCCATAAATTCCGTCTTATAATCACCGGATTCCGCCTCTTTACCAAGGTGTGGGTAAAGCATCTCATACCTGCCCTTTACCACATCAATATAGTAAATAGCCTGATAGGCCCGGGCCGTACCGTTCATGGCATTTTGATACACCCGGTGCCGCACAACCATCTGATCGCGTTCGTCCTGAATCATCTGGTTCTGTTTCTCCTGCTTATAGTTCCGAAACGCCTGGAAAACGACCAGCGCAGTCCCCAGGAAAACGAGGCCCAAGCTTATGTAATTAAAAGTATCGGCGCCGGAAAGGATCTCCTCCTTGGGAATCGTCAGAATCGCTGTCCATCCATTCGCCATCTGATGACAGTACAGGTTGCGGGCGGCGCCGTCCACATCCCGGATATTTTCCAATACTTGGTTTTCTTTTTTGCTGTCTATCTTCTGTGTAATCCCGGTGATCCACTCCTGAAAATCCTCATACTGATGATCCAGGGATGTCTTGTAATAAAACAATGTCCCCGCCTTGCCGGTCAGATAGTAAGACGCCCCGTCAGGCAGCATCAGATTCCCGTTATTCATTTCAAAATAGGAAAACATCAGGTCAATGGCAAGAAAACTTCCCGACCCCGGAACGGCTTTGCACATGGTCACCACGGAAAGCCCTGTCATAGTATCCGTATAGACCGGAGAAATATAAGTTTCGCCATTTGCGTCCATCGCTCCCCGGTAATAATCCGTAACTGTAAAATCATATTCCGACATAGCCTCAATTTCCGGGTCGTTGGACACCATCTGGGCTCCGTCAAAGACCTTGCCGTAAATCTGGATATTATCGGAACCATACATATCCGTCAGCCCGTCCATCAAAGGGTGCAGGCCCTCCCGGAGTTCCCTAATGGATACACCATCCCGCTCACGCTCCGCGATATAGTTTACGCTGATGGTCAGAATCGTCTCGCACGCGCTCATATTACTCTCCTCCGATGAAGCGTAATTCTCCACCAGCGTAAGGCCCATTTTGTTGGTGTTCGCCATCAGCGCTTTGCGCAGGACGCCTGTACAAAGCAAAACCACAAAAACAAACATCGCCAGCACAATGATATTATTCCGCACTTTTTTTAATAATTTTTTTTCCTTGCCAATATTCATTATAGCAGTTACCTTTTCCTGATTGTTTGATTGCCGCAGGGGCTCTTATATCTTTCTCCTATTGTAACAAAAATCCCGACTTTTTCAAGCCGGGAAAAAATTTGCCGTCAACATATCCTGCGCGCTTGGATCCTATTGCCCCAAAGCCTATGCAAACATATGTTTCTTTCCTCCTCCGTTTTTGTGAATATTCGCCTTCCTGTAAAATGTCGCCCTTGACAGATTACATTTCTTCGCGGCTTCTTCTCCTGATATTTCCTTATTGAGCCACATGGCATATACATTTCCAAAATTATCCGGCACAGATGTCTGGGGCCTGCCAAACTGTACGCCCCGCAGTTTGGCCGCCTCTATGCCTTCCTTCTGCCGTTCTCGGATATTTTTCCGCTCATTTTCCGCCACAAAAGACAATATCTGGAGCACAATATCACTCAGAAAAGTCCCCATCAGATCTTTGCCCCGCCGGGTATCGAGAAGAGGCATATCCAGCACGACGATATCCACCTTCTTTTCCTTCGTTAGAATCCGCCACTGTTCCAGAATCTCCTCGTAATTCCGTCCCAGCCGGTCAATGCTTTTGACATAGATCAAATCATCCTCCTCCAATTTTCTAAGCATCCTCTGGTACATCGGCCGGTCAAAATCTTTCCCCGACTGCTTGTCTACATAGATGTTTTTCTTCGGTATCTGCCTGCCCACTAATGCCAAAAGCTGTCTGCCCTCATTCTGTTCCCTGGTGCTTACACGCACATAGCCATATACTGCTCCCATTTCTTCCTCCTTTGTGCGACTGATCAAATATGCCTCAAATTGTTTTATGCAATTACCCATTTTGCTTACAAATCGCATAAGAACTGCACAAAACATGCACATTTTAACACACACGGGAATAAACAGCCCATTCCGCATACGCAGACAGACTATCCGAAACGGCTTTACATCTGTCCTACAGGAAAAAACTGCCGTATCCTTTTTTCATCAGGAGAACGGCAGCTTTTAACTACAGCCTTCTTTATTTTTCTTCCTTCATCCACCCCTCAATAGCCGCCAGAGTTTCCGCTGTCGTCTCCTCCGTGTGGCTGGTCGAAATAAACATGGCCTCAAACTGGGACGGCCCCAGATGGATACCGTGATCGATCATATACCGGAAATACCCGGCGAACGCCTCCGTATCCGAGTGTTTTGCAATTTCGTAATTCGTCACATGCTCGCGGGTAAAATACAGGCATCCCAGAGACGCGATACGGTTCATGGTACAGGGAACATCATACTGGGCCAGCAGCTTCTCTATACCATCAAAAAGGAGGGCGGCCGTTTCCGCCATCTGCGTATATACCTGGGGATTCTCATAGAGAAATTTAAGCTGGGCCAGCCCCGCCGCCATAGCTACCGGATTGCCGCTCAGTGTACCGGCCTGGTACACCGGGCCCACCGGGGCTACCATCTCCATGATCGCTTTCTTACCGCCGTAAGCCCCCACCGGCATACCGGCTCCTATGATCTTGCCGTAGGTGCGCAGATCGGGTTCCAGCTCATAATACTCCGCCGCACCGCCGAAGGCCAGCCGGAATCCGGTGATCACTTCATCCAGAATGAACACGGCGCCGTCGGCACGGCACAGATCCTGCAGCCCCTGCAAAAAACCTTTTTCCGGCAGCACCACGCCCATATTGGCGGCCACCGGCTCCACAATCACCGCCGCCACCTGATTGGGATACCGGGAGAATATCTCCCGCACACTGTCCAGATCATTATAAACCGCCGTCATGGTGTCCTGGGTACATCCTTTCGGCACCCCGGCGCTGTCCGGGATACCCGCCGTCATCACGCCGGAACCCGCTTTCACCAGCATAGCATCGCAATGGCCATGGTAGCAGCCCGCAAATTTGACGATGATATTACGCCCGGTATAGCCCCTGGCCGCACGGATCGCGCTCATGACCGCCTCGGTACCAGAATTTACCATACGTACCATGTCCATACCTTTGATATTCCGGCAGATAAACTCCGCCATCTCCACCTCCAGCCTGGTGGCCGCCCCGAAGCTGAGGCCGCTCTGGCAGGTCTTAACCACCGCCTCCAGGATCATCGGGTTATTATGCCCCAGGA
Source organism: uncultured Lachnospiraceae bacterium (assembly GCA_910588295.1). Lineage (GTDB taxonomy): Bacteria > Bacillota > Clostridia > Lachnospirales > Lachnospiraceae > UBA11957. The sequence goes on from CAJUQO010000001.1 coordinate 134,290, forward strand.
TCATCGGACCCCAGGAGCCGATATAATCAATATATTTGTTCCCGTCCTCATCAAATACATAAGGGCCGTTGGCGCCCTGGATAAACCGTGGGGTCATACCCACGGAACCGTAGGCCCGCACCGGGCTGTTTACGCCGCCGGGTATACATTTCACCGCCCGCTCAAATAAGGCTTTGGATTTCTCTGCAGACATCAGCTGCTCCTCCCTTCAACTATAGATTCGCCTGTTTCAGCCGATCAGGCCCTCATCCATGCATTTTGCCAGCTCCTTCGCGTAATAGGTCAGGTATATCTGGGCTCCCGCGCGGTAGACGCTGACAGCCATCTCACACATGATCCGCTCCTCATCCACCCAGCCGTTGGCCGCGGCAGCTTTCACCATCGCGTACTCGGCGCTGGTACTGTAGGCGGCCACGGGAACATTCGTCACCTCCCGCACCCGGGTAATCATATCCAGATAATTCATGGCCGGTTTCACCATGACGATATCCGCTCCCTCCTCCACATCGAGAAGGGCTTCCTTCACGCCCTCCCGGCTGTTGTGGGGATCCATCTGATAGGACTTGCGGTCGCCGAAGGACGGCGCGGAACCGGCAGCCTCACGGAACGGCCCATAAAAGGCGGAGGCGTATTTGACCGCGTAGGACATGATCGGCGTCTCCTTAAACCCATTCTCATCCAGCCTGTTTCGGATAGCCAGCACCCGCCCGTCCATCATATCCGAGGGAGCCACCATATCCGCCCCGGCCTGTACATGGGACAGGGCCGTGCGGGCCAGCAGATCCAGCGTAGCGTCATTCTCCACGTCATGGCCGCAGAGCACGCCGCAATGGCCGTGGGAAGTATACTCGCACATGCACACATCCGTTACATAGTACAGTCCGGGGAAGTCCTTCTTCGCCTGGCGCAGCGCCCGCTGGACGATCCCGTCCTCGGCATATGCCTGGGAGCCCATGGCATCTTTCATCGCCGGGATACCGAAAAACATCACGCTGCCCACGCCCGCATCCGTCAGACGCTGCAGTTCCTCCCCCATATGATCCAATGTGTACCTGTACTGTCCCGGCATGGAAGGAATCTCCTCCACTTTATCCTCACCGTCCATCACGAACATCGGATAGATCAGGGACGATTTATCCAGCCTGGTCTCCCGCACCATCCGGCGGATGCTGCCGCCGCCGCGTAATCTCCTTGGTCTCTTTAATAAATCCATCATTACCTCCTTAATTCTCCCGCGATCTCCGCGACCAATTCCACCAGGCTGTCCATGGACGCCCTCTTTGCCACATAACACTTCATGCCATGGCTGCCGGCCTCCGCCGCCGTCTGCTTTCCGATACAGGCCGCCGTCACCTTCGTGTGATCCAGCCCCGGTGTGGCCGCCACGAACCCACGCACTGTTGAAGCGCTGGTAAACACAGCCAGATCCACATCCCCGTTCCCAAAAGCCGCTGTCTGGTCCAGGATCTCCCCGGTTCTGTAAAGGGTATGGTAGGTGGCAATATCCGTCACCTCCAGATCGTCCCTCCTGCCAAGCTGCTCAATGATCTCATGATTCCCGATCTCCGCCCGGGGAATCAAAATCCGCGCCTTCCACTCACAGCGCCCCGCCATGGCCTGGCCCAGATGGGCGCCGTCGTACACATCCGGCACAAGATCGGCAAATATACCCAGCCGCTCCAACTCTCTGGAAGTGCCCTGGCCGATGGCGGCAATCTTCACGCTGCCCAGAGCGCGGATATCCTTCCCCGCACGCTTAAGCTCCTCAAAAAATATTTTCACACCGGTGGGGCTGGTAAAAGCGATCCACTGATAACTTCCCAGAGAGGCGATGGCCTTCCCCAGCGCTTCATTATCTTCTATCCGCTCCGTACAAATAGCGGGCATCTCCAACACTTCCGCCCCCAGGGCGCGCAGCTTCGCGGCCATCTGCGAGATTAAATCTCTCGGTCTTGTCACCGCCACCTTCATTCCCTGCAAGGGCAGCTTCTCATACCAGGCAAATTTCCCGGCCAGGCCGCAGACCCGGCCCACCACAATGATCGCCGGCGTTTTCATCCCCCGGCGCAGAGCCTCCTCTTTTAACGTGGATACCGTCGCCACAACGCGCCTCTGGCCCGCGGTAGTACCCTGCTGCAAAACAGCCGCCGGCATATCCGGATCCATACCCGCGCCCACCAGTCCGTCACAGATATCTTCCAGAGCCGACATCCCCATCAGGAACACCAGCGTTCCCCCGGTGCGCACCAGGGCTTCAAAATCACAGGTAAATACCTCGCCGGCCTTTTTGTGGCCGGTCACGATATGCAGAGATGAACAGAAATCCCTGTGGGTCACCGGAATCCCATTATAAGCCGGAACCGCCAGGGGAGAAGTCACCCCCGGCACTACCTCGAAAGGAATATGGTTGGCCGCCAAAAGCTCCAGCTCCTCGCCTCCCCGTCCGAAAAGAAAGGGGTCTCCCCCCTTGAGGCGCACGACACGGCGCCCGGCCTCCGCCTCCTCCAGAAGTATGCGGTTTGTCTCATACTGGGGCTTACTATGATGTCCGGAACGTTTTCCCACATTGATCGCGCGGACGGTATCCGGAATCATCCCCAGTACACCGTCGCCCACCAGACTGTCGTAAACAATCACGTCGGCTTCCTCGATCACCTGTTTCCCCTTGACCGTCAAAAGCCCTACATCCCCGGGGCCTGCTCCCACGAGATAAACCTTTCCCGGAGATTTTTTCTCTTCCTTTGTCTTTCTCCTCAGTTTTTCTGCCAGTTCCTCCCCCAGCGCCTCGGGCCGTTCGGCATCACCGGCCAGCGTTCCCTTACTCCATTTTTCCGTCTCTTCATCATAATACAGCCCTGTCAGAAAGATCTGTCCCCCCTGCACCACACCGTAGGCAGCCACCGGTGAGGAACAGCCTCCGTCCAGCGCCCGGACAAAGGCCCGCTCGCCGCGTCCCGCCAGGGCGGCGTCCCGGTTCTCAAACCCTTCCAGATAGCCGTAATCTTCCCCTTCTCTTCCCTGCACAGCCAGTATCCCCTGTCCGGCGGCGGGAAGCATCTCCTCCACCGTAAAATACCGGGAAGCCCTGTGCAGAAGGCCCAGCCTCGTAAGGCCCGCCGCCGCCAGCACTGTGGCGGCATACTCTCCGCTGTCCACCTTCTCCAGCCTGGTCAGCACATTGCCCCGGATATTGGCAAAGGTCGCCTCCGGGTACAGTTCCTTCAATTGCAGCATCCGGCGCAGGCTGGAACAGCCGATGGGCTTGGACAGATCCAGCTCCTTTGCTCCCTCCGGCAGCACCAGCACATCCCGGGGGTCCTCCCTGGCGGAAAACGCCACAATCGGAAGCTCTCCGGGAATCTCCATGGGCATATCCTTCAGGCTGTGCACCGACAGATCGCTCCTGCCTTCCATGAGGGCTTTATCCAGTTCTTTCACAAACAGTCCTTTGCCGCCGATCTTATCCAACCTGCGATCCAGTATCCTGTCACCGGTGGTCTTCATTGTCAACAGCCGCACATCCATTTCTGGATGATGCGCTTTGATCCACGCCATCACCTGCTCGCTCTGTACGACTGCCAGCCGGCTCTCCCGGCTTCCTATATATATACGCTTACTCATCCCATACTCCTTTATCCCGCAATCCGTGGACAAACGGCATATTCTGATACAACTCCCATACCTCTGTCCGTGGATCCTACACCCCCAGTTCTCCCCGATCCAGGAGTTCCTGCACCCGTTCCCGCAGGGCCCGCACCCCTCTGTGATCCTTCCCCGCACCGTTGACACCAATCACAAACCCTCCGCGGCGCACGATACCCGGAAAGTGAAAATCGCATTTTTTCTGATCGGAACAGACATTGACAGGCACCCCCCGTTTCCTGCACTCGTCATGGATTTCCTCATTCAGCCCCGGATCATCCGTTGCCGCCAGCACCATATCCGCTTCCTCCAGATCTTCTGGTTTATACGGCCTGGATACCAGGCGGCACGCGCCCTCCTCCGCCATGGCACGTACCGCCGGAACCGCTTCCGGCGCGACCACCCGGATATCCCCGCAAAAATCCGCCAGTGTACGAATACGCCTGGCGGCTATCCTCCCTGCGCCGATCACCACACAAGTCTTCTCACTTATATCGACAAATAAGGGGAAAAAGACTTTTTCCCTATAATCCTTGGCATGTTCACCTTTACCTCTCATATACCCGTCCCATACCTTCAACGCACTCCAGGAAAACATCCTTTTCCATGGTATCCCGCAATCCGTAAATCATCTTGCCGACTACTTTCCCGGCCGCCGTGTCAATGGATTTCTGCAAATCCGCCCGGGCCGTATCCTCCAGGGGGAGATGGGTCAGAATCTTATGTATACGCAGATTCAGATCCTCCACAGCCTTCTCCTGTATATCCTTAATCTTAGGTATCAGATCCCTTCCCTCCAGCCAGTCATAAAATTCCCGAATCTGCTCCTGAAGCACCGTCTCCGCCTCCTGCAGGGATTCACTGTAATTTTCAGTCATGCCGCTGCCCTTAAAATCATCAATATCGTACAGCTCCAGCCCCGCCAGCTCCCGGACACCGGGCTCAATATCCCTGGGAACGGCCAGATCAATGAAAATCACGCCCTTCTTCCAGACCGTTTTTTCCATCAGCTCACTGGTAATCGTATAATTGGGGCTGGCCGTGGCGCTGACCACGATATCACAGTAGGGCAGCATTTCCATACGTTCGCCATAGTCGATCCGTTTGCATCCCACAGGAATGTTGACCATACCGCTTCTGTACTGGCGCACCGTCACCGTCACATCCGCATCCTGGGCTTTCAGCGCCTGGGCCGCCAGCTTGCCCATCTCACCGTTGCCGATCACCAGACAGGACATGCTTTTCAGATCTATCCCCCGTTTGGCCAGCATCGCCACCGCGCTGTCCATGGCCGTATAATTCGCCCTGGAAAAACTGACGTCTGTTTTGACTTTTTTCCCCGCCGTCACGGCCATCCGAAACAAAACCTCCAGCACACTGTCCGTGCTGAAATTCTCTCTGGCCAGTGACAGGGCGTCCTTTACCTGGGTCAGAATCTGATCCTCTCCAAGAATCTGGGACTTCAGTCCGCAGGTCAAATAAAAGAGATGGTTCACCGCCTCCCTGTCTCTTCTCTCCACAAAGTACGTTTCATACTGTGCGGGTTCCACTCCCTTCACACGGCAGAGCAGTTCGCACAGGGAACCGTCCCAGTCCTGCTCGGCGCTGACCCAGCACTCCATACGGTTGCAGGTGGAAAGTATCACGCAGCCCAATATTCCCTCCGTATTTTTGAACGTTTCCATAGCGGCCGCGGCATTTTTCTTCGTAAACGAAAACACCGCACGGATATCCACCGCGGCTCTGTTATGGTCAATGCCAATCATACAGATGCTCATCTCTAAGTACCTCCAAAATCGCATTTCAGTTTATCTGAACGGTTCCTCCTCTATGGTAACCGTTCATGTATGCCTCAACGCACAAATCCATGATACCATATCTGTTAATAAAGCGAAACCTTGAATTTATGCAAAACAGGCATAAGCGTCATGCCTCAATGCCCAACGCCTGTTTCGCCAGGGCATCCGCCATATCGTTATACTTGTCGCCGGAATGACCCGCCACTTTGACAAAAGAAATATCCACCCTGCCGCGGATGCTGTCATAATATTCCCTGTACGCCTTTGTGCCGTCCCGGTTCGTCTTCCAGTCACCCTGGCACCATTTGGCGATCCCCTCGTAGTCATGATAAATGATCAGCCGCTTAAAACCATGCTCCAGAGCATAGCGCATCGCCGCCTCGGCCCCCTTGATCTCCCCGGCCACATTACGCATCTTTGCCAGTTCGCCGTCTCTAATTTTCTCACAGAAATGCTGTTCGCCGTCTCCGCCCAGCAGCACCATGCCATAAGAAAATTCTGAACCGCCGCTGTAACTACCGTCTACATAGGCTGCCAGAACCCCCGGTTCCACGGCCAGCTCTGCCGCCGTCTTCCCCTCTGCTTTATCTCGGTTAAGCCCCATATAGGCCTCAGCCTCCTCCATGGTAGGAAAACCCTTATATTCCGCGCCGGAAAAACCGCGAACCTGCTCCCGGCACAGATCCCAAGACGTATAGATCCCCGGCGTTTTTCCCTTTCGCACCGCATAAAATTTTTTAGCCATATCATCCTTTCCGCAAAATTTTTGAAAAAAATATTGCTTATCTCTATACATCTGTGTTATAATAGCATTCGTAGCAAAGCTACAGGTTGAAACACATGCAGGATTAGTACATCGGTAGTATGTCAGCTTCCCAAGCTGAAGAGGCGGGTCCGACTCCCGTATCCTGCTCTAAAATTTCCTTTATTTTAAGGATTTTTAATAACAGATCATCAAGAAGATACTCCGACATACGTTCGGTTATCTTCTTTTTTTTGCCTGGGCTTGAAACTCGGGCATGGAACTGATCATCGCGCTCTTCCTGCATGTTCTGCATCTGGAAGATAAGTCCTCCACGTCCCATCGCTGCCTTGCGATATTTTCCATGGATACATGCCTAATAGTTTTTTGTTCATTTTTATCGTCTCTTGTCCATGCAGCAAATCAATAATACCATTTTCAACGGCATATTTCAATACATCTTGATTGATACCAAATTTCTTTTCTTTTTATAGCGGTAAAGCATCCACTAGGCTATTTGTTGCCTTTGTCATACCTGTCTTGGCAAACTTTAATTCAGCGTTACCATTCATCAAATCCTCTCTCATATGCAGATAATTCTTTTTCTGATCCGCATAATACGCAGGGTTTCTTTCCGCATATTCAGGCAGCCAGTCATCCAGATCAATATCCGCCTCATAGGAATAAGCCATCATAGCCAATAGTGACAGATGATTTTCTCTGTCCAGAAGCTTAGAGCCGTCCCGGATTGTATGACTTGTCAGCGTTTTCAGAGATTCCGTATAGAGTTCCATATCCTCATGTACTTTATGGATATCCATATGCAAACACTCCGCAATAAAAACTTCGGGATCGCTGTCCATCCTCGCTTCATCTATGTGCAGATAGTCTGCCATCAGCTTTTCGAGCATATCTAATTTTGCTTCAATAACCATTTTATCCTTAGTGCTCAGCTCTCTGCCGATCTCATCAAACAGCATCCCCTTTTCATTTTTCTTATGGCGTCTGTACTCTGATTGGAATTTCCTGAGAAAATCAGCAAAATACCTGTCATCCACACAAAATCCCGTAAATCTGTCAAACAGCGTCAGAAAAATAAACGAATCCTTTTTATTAAAAATATCCCTGATATCATCCGTTACCACTTTTTCGAGCCTGTGCAGATTATCCGCAAATTTTTTAAATTCCTCTTCTGTGGCATGATCATTAAGATACTTACAGATGGCCTTCGGCTGCTTTTTCCAACTGTCAAAATGATTGGCGCACATCACCGATTCAACCACGACCCTTTCGACAACCCCTTTTACTTTATCATTTTCTGAATAATCACTGTGGTTCAGGAAAAAATCGCTTTCCAGGATCTCACGCACACAGCCCGCAAACCTGTCAATATATGTAAATGCCTTTTGGTCCGGATTCATGGATGTGTGATTATTGTACCGCTTGATGTATTTCGATAATTCATTTCTGTCGCAGTTTTCATGAATCACCGTTTCGATCTGATATTCATTGAACTTCTTCTTCAATTCTTCCGGAAGCTTTTCATATGATTTATTTTTAATGTCAAATACTGCATCTTCCCAACTGATATTTCCGTTCTTATCCCTGATTTTTTTCTTATAGGGAATGAGGGAGTTTTCTATGGCCGGCGTTATCGTATGCGTCCCGTTCCAAAAACTGTTTAAAGCGGCGCTTCTGCATCCTCCGTCTGCAATATGTAATTGAGAATTATTTTCTTCTCCCAGAATAATCGGAGGGATATATTCGTCTTTAAGGACAGTCACAATCAGTTCATTGATCTGTTCCCTGCTCCAGACCATCCTTCTCTGAACATCCGCATTATTATCAATATCTCCGTCTTTAATTTTCTTTAAATACATTTCTAATGTATAAATCTGTTTTCTCGGTCTGGACATATCGGAATTCCTCCTGTCATTTGTGACTTTTTGTTAACAGTACAGAAATATTTCTATAAGAATGAATCGCAGCCTCGCAGTCGGCATACTGCTTTTTACCTATATGTAATTCCTCCTGGATCTCGTTGGGATGATATCCCGCTGTCTTAAGTCCCAATACGCTTCTTTGCAGTTTTGAGAGTCTGCTAAGATATTGCAGCATCCTCCTACTGAACGCTTCCTCTGCCAAAGCTTCCTTATATATGTCAAAATCACTGGCCAGCACATCGCCCAGGGTACAACCACTGTCATCCCCCACAGGGGCGTCCAGGCGTTCGTCAGGGATGACAACAAACTTTGGCTTCCCGTTTTCATCCAGCGCTTTATTGCCGTTCTGGTCTGTTTCGTATCTTTTTGTACATCGCTTCGAGCAATACCGGCGTTTGAATTCGTCAATGATCCCCAGCCTCAATGCATGGTACAGATATGCGTCAAAATTTCCTTTATGTGAATCAAACTGGCCGCTTTTTATGATTTCTACAAATATATCTGTCGCAACACCGTAAAATTCATCCATATCCCAATTGGATGTACCGCCATAGTCTTTGACAAATATCTGATCCACAACCGCGCGAAGCCTCCGGGCGTTATTTTCATAATAAGAGTTAACAATATGTTTCACCGTCTTCACCTCTCATGTTTTATCTGAATCTGAGCAACATCCCTATGTCTCATTTCCATATTTTCTCAGTTGGTACTGACAAGTATAAATCGTACGTTTGTTCTTGTCAACCCTTTTTTAGAACATTTGTTCGCATTTTATTGTTTCGCACACCGTTCTGCTTCATCGCAGCATATTTTTTCCGGCAAAAAAAATTACCTCTTTCGCGGAGAAAAAAACAGAAATATATAGTAGCGCCACTTTTTTCAATCGCGTTTCCGCGAAAGAACACGAATACGCAAAACCAGAAACATACCAAAAAGGAGGAAACAGGATAACCCATGAAAACACCCAATCATCAAACCGGAAGCTCTCTTCTCTCAAATACCTTTGGAGGGCTCATCTATCTTTCTGATTATAATACAGAACACAAAAGCTGCAAAATCTCACGGGCTTCCGCCGTCGCCAATCGCATCGCGCAGGATAAATGCTTCGATGCGCAATGCAAACAGAATACAGAAATACGAAAAAGAAGTTTGAGGTAACAGTTCCGCCAGAGGCTGAACTGTTACGTTTTGAAGCAGGGAGGGATACCATTTGAAACAGAAAGGGATTTACATACCGTCCATCGACGCCAAGGATATCTATTTATCCACACACTATATCGAAAACGATTCGGATGGCTGCCATCTGAAACTCAAAGACGGACAGTACAATTTACGCAAATTCACGAATGTGCTGGATTACAGCCTGGATCTGATCGAATTACAGGATATCTATTACAAAAAATACCGACGCCATGACTTTGCCTTTAAGAACAACAGACATATGTACTCTGCCAACGTGATCAATCTGACTTTCAAATATTCCGTCAAAGAATGGAACCAGATGAACAAAAATACATTTGTCAGAGCCGGATACGACCATCGGCGCCTGGAATTTGAAGACTGCATCGCCAAAAACGAAAGCGGCGACATCATCGGGATAAAGACCGGCGAAAAAGTACTCCGCCCCATGGACGTTCCCAAACCGTTTAGCTGCGAAACGACAGACGCCGGAAACGCGGCGGATTCGGCCATAGCCGGTAAACCGTCGTGGCAATATATCAAAAAAGGCGAACCAAAAACCTTAAAAACCGGCGCGCAGCTCAGAACCGAGCTGTACAAAAACGGTTTTATCTGCGACGGCGTAAAATACTGCCGCATGAAAAGATCCACAGGGGCGGCTCGCGTGGGAAAATGTCTTTTTATCATCGAAGCGCTGTTCAAGCCCCTCTTAAAGTTCAGCTCCAGAGGGATCTCCGTAACATATGGACAGGAAATCGATCTGGCCGCCTATGAGGGATATATCGCGCTCCCTTCCAGCAGTATCATAGACACCCTGCCGATCAGACCGGAAAACATTCTGCTGATCGACGACTATGACAGTGTCTTCCGCGAAGATGTGATAGAAACCCACGACGAGCATGGCCGGTTGAAAACGACGGAAAGTACCTGCGAGATCACCAATACGATATGGGACGGGCAGTCGCTGATGGACAGCTCGCTTTTCGGCGGTTATGCCGGATACGGCATGGTTCTGCTGCGCAATCTGATGTTCAAGTCCTGCTGTTTTAACTGCAATATCCGGCAATGGTTTGCGGATAACAATATCACCGACATCGCGCAGTTAAACGGAAAGACCAGAGCCGCCAGAATCGAAGATATCAAGCTGATCACGACCCCAAGCAGCATCAAATATCTTAAATTCGATACATGGGATCACTGGCTGGATCATCTGTATCCCCGTTTCGGGATCGTAAAGCATGACAAGAAAACCCATTTCTTTGGCGGACGGCTGGCACAGACCCATTACCAGCTGCTGAACACCCTGCAGCTGTCAAAAGATGAAGTGAGCGAGTTTTTACAGCCCTCTCTGGATTTCGCGCAGATGCTGAGAGACCGCCCGGAAGTTGTGCGGTATTACATAAAATATCCCGGCATTGATGAAATGGAGCCGGGCATGCAGCCCATGTACAATAAAAATGACGTCGCCTACCATCTGATGTGTATGAACGACGATTTCGCCAAAACAAAATATTACCAGGAATTTCTGGTAGATCTGCTTCGATCCTATTATAAGAACCTGAAAAACGGGCATGTGTACGTCCATGGCAATTACTCTACCCTGCTGGGAAATCCCATCGAAATGCTGCAACAGGCCATCGGCAGATTTGACGGAAAGAGCCAGATAGGCGTCGGGAATATACACAGTACACGGTTTGCTTACGGCAAGACGCTGCTGGCATGCAGAAGCCCCCATGTCACCATCGGTAATCTGTGGCTGCCGCATAATTCCGAAAACAGGCTGATCGACCGTTACTGCAATCTGACCGATGAGATTGTGTGTATCAATGCCATCGGTGAAAATGTCCTGCAGAGACTCTCCGGCGCCGATTTTGACAGCGACACCGTATTACTCACCGATAATGAAATCCTCATCCGGGCCGCAAAACGGAATTACGATCTGTTCAAAACACCGACCTCCTTCGTATCCGCCCGGAAAGTAAAAAGATACTACACGCCGGAACAACAGGCAGACCTGGATACCAAAACCTCCGTCAACAAGATCGGCGAGATCGTAAATCTGTCCCAGGAGTTAAATTCGCTGCTGTGGGACAGGATGTACCATGGGGAGACTTATGAGGATATCAAGGAATTGTATTTCGATATCTGCCAGTTGGACGTCATGTCCGGCATTGAGATCGATAAAGCAAAAAAAGAATTTGACATTGACACCGGAAAAGAACTGGGCAGGCTGCGAAGCAAATATGATCCTCTGGTCAGGGAATACGAAGAAAGCGAGGACGGCGAACCGGTGCGGGGCAAAAAGAAAATGCCGCGTTTCTTCTCCCATATTTCCCGGCAGAAAGGTTATTACAACCCGGACAGAAAGCATTACTGCAGTTATCATACCTCCATGGATTATCTGCAGACGATTATAAACGGCTTCAAAATAAAGAATCCCTACAAAAAAGACCGGCTGCCCTTTGTCTCGGTCCTGAATCATTCATTATTCAGAACAAACCGGGTAAACCAAAAGCAGATCAACAAAATATACCGTATGTTAAAAACCTACATCCATGAACGGAAAGTCATCTATGGCTCCGATTCCATGCTGCGGGACGAGAAAACCGAAAGAGCTTCCTTATTAAAAGAACAGCTCATTGAAAATATAGAAAATGAAACCATCGGATTTTCAACCCTGTACAGACTTTTATCTTCCATCGAGGATCAAGATCACTCGCAGATCAAACATGTGCTCCTGGAAATCCTGTTCTTGTGTGGAAACAAGAGTTTCCGCAAAGCCATCCTTCAGTCCTGCAGCGAGGTCGCCGAGCTGGAAGAACCCGGCGACGACCTGGAATTATTCGGCATGGGATACAAAATCACAAAAAAGCAGATAAAAGGTGAAATAAACGCCTGATTTTCCAACCTGCTGCGGCGCGAAATTTAAGTTACATAGGATAGGATGGTCTTATTGACCCGAAAAACGATCAGGAGGGCTTGCTATACAGACAATAAAAAAATATTACAATCAAACCAGCATTGCGGACGCTATCAGAGAAAAAACCGGCTGTTCCAGCACGGAGGTAATAAGAATCCTGAATTCTCTGGGCGAGGTGGTAAAAGAAAAATTCAGCGGCGTGGATGAAACTGTTGAAATCAAGATATTCCCGGGATTGAAGGTAACTTCGAAGTATATCCCTTCCGAACAATCGGTTTCCAGCAGATTGCATATAGCGTCTGATTATTCCATATTCATGTCCGCCGTTTTTACCGATGATTTTCGGAAAAAAGTACGGGGATCGCATAAAGAGCATTGCTGCCGGTCCCCCACTAAAGGAAGGTGATAGAATGGATACGGATCAGTTAAAGCTGTATCGCGGTTCACCCGTCAGCATATGCGACGGTATAGAACTGCATATCCCCACGCTGGATGAGATCTGCAGTTACGGCGAGGATAAGTACTATTCCATGGTACATATGCTCTGCTCTACAGGCATCGATCTGTGCTGGCAGTTGGAGGAAATGGGAATCCCTTTCGATGAAATATCCGACTATTTGCTGTTCTGCCAAATATTAAGGCGTCAGTATACATCGGACGATACCAGGATCCTGTTTGGAGATCAGCCGGATCTCTCCGCCATGGAGCTGTATGTGGATGAAAACAGCCACATCTTTTTATTCCAGCCATACGACGACGGCAGCATCATCATAAACGAAGACGTGTATCTCAGGCTGGTGACCATGCTGCGGAAAATACACGGCTTAAAAAGGGATGACCGGGTCGCCGGGACAAAGAGCTGTCGGATGGCGTTCATCGAAGACGCGAAAATGGAATACGAAGCGCGCAAAAATGAGCCGTCAAAATCTACGCTGCTGCAAATGGTCTCCACAATGACCAACATGGAAGGTTTCAAACGGGATGATACCACCGTCTGGGCCATGAATATCTATGCGTTTATGGACAGTGTAAAGCGCATAGCAAAAATAAGAAATTCCACTTTGCTGATGCAAAGCGGCTACTCCGGATTCGGCGTAGACCTAAACAAGATCAAACAAGAAGAACTCAATTATATGGGAGAGCTGAGTTAGCTTAGCTATTCCGTCATTATTTTAAGGAGGAAACTACATATGAAATTTAATCCCAATGAAGTCGTATTCGAGAAAATCAGGTACATTGAGACGTTCGATCCCACCACAAAGCAGCTGATCAGCAGGCTGACCAATGTCAAGGAGCCCACGTTGAATTTCACCTCTGAGGGCACTCAGGTTACCGACGCCCAGGGGGCGGAAATCGTCACCTTCTACAACGCGGCGCAGGGCACCCTCTCCTACACCAATGCTATCCATTCTTTCGATCTGCTGGCCGAGCAGTTCTCTTCCGACAAAAATGTTGCCAGCGAAGACAAGAAGATCGTTGCGCCCGTATCGGAAATCCTTGAGATCACGGACAGCAAAGTCACTCTCAAGTATGTACCCGTAGGTACTGCGGGCGCCGAAATTAAATATGTACAGCTCATCAATGATGAGAACGAATTCGGTGAGACGCTGGAAGTCTCCGCAACCATTGCCGAAGGCAAATTTACCATTAATGCGGAAGACAGGACCCTGACCTTCCATTCCGGCACGACAGGCCGGGTGATCGTCGATTATGAGGCAGAGATGTCCGAGGCAATCAGCCTCACGAAAACTACCGATTCCATGCCGCCCGTCCGGACGCTGCACGTACACTGTTACTTCAGGAACAAGTGCGACAACAATATCAAATATATCGGCGTAATCTCATTCCCCAGGGCGCAGATCGATATTTCCAGCGTTGACGTCGGGCTGACTCCCGACGGCGGACATGCCGTATCCTATAAGCTGCAGAAACCGTACTGCGACGAGACCGGCCAGCTTTGCTCCGTATTCGTTTACAAAGACTGATGTGACGGGAGGGGGCTTCCCCCTCCCTGCCTGAAAATGCCAGGAGGAGTAAACATGTCCACGGAAGCAAATGCCGTATGCGCCGTCTGCGGGTCAAAATACCAAATATGTCTGTCCTGTAAAAGCACAAACCGCCTGACACCATGGCGGAGCATCGCGGATACTGCAGACTGTTATAAGATCTATATGATCATCCATGATTACACCGGTCATAAGATTTCTAAAGAAAAAGCCCGGGAATTGTTGGGAACCCTCACCGTACCGCCCAGACTGCAGGCCCATGTAAAAGCGGTGGTCAATGAGATCATGGAATCTGACCAAAAGAACCGGGAACGCAGGCCGGCGGACCCGACAACCGGAGAAACCTCATGAACGTTTATCTCGATAACGCTGCAACAACCAAACTGTCAGAAAATACAAAAAAGTATCTGATCTCTGTATTAGACGCGTTTGGCAATCCCTCTTCCCTGTATTCCCATGGCGGGAAAAGTAAAAAAATCATAGAACAGGCAAGAAAACGCACGGCAGATTTCATCTGCGCCAACCCGGATACCATCTACTTTACGCCCTCCGGGTCAGCAAGCAATACATTGGGCATCCGCGGATATTATCAAAAACATGACTGCTGTGTGCTCTACTCCCCCATCGCCCACAAATCCATTCTGAAATGCGTGAAGGAATACAAATATGCCTGTCCCTTAAAAGTAGATGCCTTCGGGTCAATCGACATGAAATTTCTAAAAGAAAAGCTGAAAACAGCGGCCCATAAGCCATTTGTCGTCATCGACCATGCCAATTCTGAGATCGGAACCATACAGGACATACATACGATTACGGAGCTTGTCCATCTTTACCACGGAATCATCTATCTCGATTGTACCGGGAGCATACCTTCCATCCCCCTGGATGTCCGGAAGACAGACGCGGACATGCTGGGGTTTTCCGCCCATAAGCTGGGCGGACTGAAAGGATGCGGCGTTCTATACAAAAAGAATACCATCGAACTGGAACCTCTGATCTACGGAACACAGGAACAGGGATTAATCGGCGGAACCGAGAATATCCTCGGCATCGCTTCCCTTGGCAAAGCCGTCGAACATTACAGCTACTCTTCTGTCTCCGCGGATAACCGCGATCACATCTGCAATTTTATCCTTCACCATATATCCGGCAGCTACCTCATCGGCCCTCCCATCCTATCACCAAACAGGCTGCCGCATAATCTGTATATCTGCATTAAGGACGTTGACGGCGAGTCCTTAATGCTCCTTCTGGATATGTACGGGGTTCAGGTTTCTACCGGTTCCGCCTGCAGCAGCAGGAGTATGGAACCGTCTGCCGTACTGCTGGCAGCCGGAATCGAAAAAAGCGATATCCACAGCTGTATCCGAATGACTGTCACCGGAAAAGAAACAAAAGCAGAATTGGATCATGTCTGCGAAACATTAAAAAAATGTGTGGAAACACTCAGAACCATACATGGGGAGAATTGATTTTATGGAATTTCTAAATAATTACACGTTACCCGTCGTTTTGGGCATCTGCCTGTGTGTCGGCTACATTGTAAAGCAATGGCTGGCAGATATCGACAATAAATATATTCCGGCCATCGTAGCTGTCCTCGGTGTATTCCTGTCCGTCTGGGTCAATCGCTGGTCCGTCACACCGGAAATCATACTCACCGGCCTGGTCAGCGGCCTCGGCAGCACGGGCATGCACCAGATCTTCAAACAATTTATCGAATCAACGTAATCTAACTGCAAAGGAGAAAAATGGCTGTTACAGAAAAAAACATCACCCTATGCGGTCATGGCAGTAAAACCCCGAGCCTGAAAAATATGGACGCCTACCTCACGGCACGATATGCATCCGTCGCCGCAAACGGAAAACGGAAAGGCGTTGTTAAGGTCATGAGGCTGAAGGCTTTGTCCGATAGTCAGCGCAAAAAATTCCACGATACGTATAAAACTCTGCTGGGAAGAAATGCCTATGACCAGTCTCTGCGGTCGTATGTCTACACGCCGAAATCCGGAAAATATTACTCGGACTGTTCTTCCAGCGGCATGGCGACCTTTAAAGAAATCGGATGCCGCGTAACCTTGCTCAATACGGCCGGTATTTACAATTCCGGACTGTTCGAGGAAGTCCCGGTCATAATCTCAAAGGGACACATTACGAATCCCGACATCCTGAAAGTCGCCGACGCGGTACTGTTCGTCGGCAATGACCCCGCCCGGCCTCTCCAGATCGGCCATGTGGAGTTTGTGTATGAGATCAGCGGGCCCGACACCCGGACTGCCCCCACCGCAAATACAAAGCCAAAGGCCTATACAAAGACTCAGTTCATCAAAGACGTCCAGGCCGCCGTCGGGGCAAAAACAGACGGCATCGCCGGAACAGAGACGCTCTCAAAGACCGTCACCCTGTCCGCAGTAAAAAACAGCAGACACAAAGCGGTAAAACCGGTGCAGCAGTACCTGAATGCCCTTGGCTATTCCTGCGGGCCCGCAGACGGCATATTCGGAGCAAAGACAAAACGGGCCGTCATAAACTACCAGAAAGCGAAAAAATGTATTGCCGACGGCGAGATCACCAAATCCGCTAAGACCTGGAAGACCCTGCTGGGAATAACATAAAAGCGGGCGGTGATCAATAAATGAGTGAAAATTATACTGATCTGGCTGTCCGCGTCCAGGAAGTGGACAGCCGATGCCGGTCCAATGAGCACCGGATCAACGCACAGGATGAAGAAATACGAAACCTGAGAGAAAAGCAGGATACCATCTATGACCTGACCTCATCCGTCAAATCCATCGCCATGGATATGACATATATAAAGGAAGACGTCAAAGAAGTCAAAACCGGACAGGAAAAACTGAATGAAAAAGTTACCGTCCTGGAGAACCGCCCTGCAAACGAAACCAAGAAAAAAATCGACGGATTAACGGGAAAACTGGCCTGGCTGTTTATCGGCGGCATAGCCGCCGGTCTACTGTCGGCTGTTTTGCCTCAAATCCCATGGTAATCATCATAAGAACGGAGAAAATGAACATGGTCACATATTTTAAAATGAAGCGCCAGGAATGGAAGATCAAAAAACTGTTTTACAACGCAATACTTGGCTTCCTCCATAACCAGGAAGAAATCTGGGGAATCATGCAGAAAATGTATATCGCCCTGAAAGATACGTCCGCCGATGAATTTCAGAAAGAATTTATCGACAGGCTGGCCGAAATCATTCACGAAGACAGATAGCGGCAGGAGATGTTTAAAATATCCGATTTTATCAAAAGGGTGCAAAAGTAACCTTCCTTTACTTTTCCACAAAACAACCATTCCTTTTTAGTTTTTGGATACTGTGTGTGGACTACGCAGCCGCCGGGGACCGCAAGGCCCGGCCAAGGACAAGGA
>CAJUQO010000002.1 GCA_910588295.1 uncultured Lachnospiraceae bacterium
AAAATCGGGTACTACACAAATTCAAAATGTCCTTGACAAGGGGTACAATTTACAATTCATATCTGCTCTACTATCATTTTTTAACACTACTTTCCGTATTATAGCACTTTTTATTTTTAAACTCAATCATTCGGTTCCATATTATTCTCCTACTCTCAATATATAGTTATCCCTAAACACATTTACATATCATTAGACCACATATTAATTTGACTATTCCAATCTTGCTGCCATTCTTCTTCATTCACAATTACATCAAATACAGGCTCAAGGAAAATCTGTATTTTCTCAATGACCACCGAAAACTCAAGCGTATCATCTTTTATGGTTTTCAAAAAGTATTTCCAGCGTTTCTGCATATCCACATCCTCGGCAAGTGTGAGAATACGCTTGAAACTGTCCTTTTCGTAGGGTGTCCCTCGCCGTTCCAATGTTCTGGATATTGCTGTCTGCAATTTCGCTCCATCAAAATCAAAAGTCTTTGCCAGATAGTAAATATCGTAAAAGTCCTTCATTCTGCTTGTCAGCTCAAACCGCTGTAAAATAGCGTCAAACTTTTCAGCAACCGTACTTTCAAGAGAATACGTCATAATAACAGGAGCTTCAAAATCGGGAAGCTGCGTATGAATCGTCCGTTCCTCGGCACATGGCACAATCACATCCCCCACTCCTATATCCACATTGAACGGCACACGGACATTTTTGATTTTTCCGATAATCTGCGTACTAATGCCGTTATATTTCCTTTGTGGGGAAATTTTCTCAAAGCCTTTGGCTGTCATCTCAATATAATCATTGCCCGTAGGCACGGCAAGAATTTTTACAATAAGAGCCTGTACTTCTTCTAACGAGTTAGAAACACTGCGCAATAGGAAATCCACATCAACAGTCGCCCGGCTTTCAAAATTTGTAAGCGTGTAAATATACAAACCACCCTTAAGAATAAGAGTATCCTCATGCCCCGACCTTGAAAGCTTCCGCAAAAATTCTTCCTGCATAAAAAGCTGCAAACATTGCTGATAACTAATGCCAACCGCTTTTGCCTTATTCCTAAGCCTTGCCAAAACAGATGCCGCCATATCAGCCACTACAACCACACTCCAATCAATTCTTTTACCTTCTTCTGCACTCTGAGTTCTTTTGCATATTTCATAAGGTTTGGGATATTCTTCTGCGTGTCCCTCACATAACCTTGAACTGCCTTATTAAAAATTTCTTTATCCATCTTGCTCATATTCCGCAAGACATCACAAATCGTACGGTCACGGTCATAAATGCGGACATCCACAAAATCAATACTTCCTTTTATTTCCCCCAGTGGTACTAAATAAGGCTCAACTCTATAAGCCTTTACAAACGGATAATCTATCTTTGTACGATTCCTTGAAACATTTTTATCAACCGCAATATTCCATTCGGCAGGATTACGGTCGCTATAATGATAATAAAAGAGAGCTGTTTCCATACAAAGGACTGCATCTGGAAAAAGCCGATTGATGATCTTAACCTCCTGTCCATCAAAGGAATCCACCCAATGGTAATATCCCCATTTTACCTTTTCAATCAGTCCTTCATCTAATAATTTCTGAATATCAGCATAATATAGTTTATAAGAATTAAGTTCAGCGGTCGTCATGATACAATCATGGTCAAAAAAAATTCTTCTGACAATATCTATCACTTTTTCATCAAGCATTGATTACACCTCTATTAATCCACGCAAAAATATCTCAACAATTATGTGATTTGCTATAGTATATCCTCCTTTGTATGAGAAGTCAATAATAGTAAAGCGCCACATACAAATCATTTAGTGGTGTGGTTTTATATTTAAAACTCAGCTTGTCCAAGAATCTATAGACAAACTGAGTTCCTTACATTCTGTATCATACATAAACATCATCATTAGCTGCCGCATAAAGATTTATCCATCTCGGAGTGTCGCAAACTTCGATAGAATAAGGCTTCCCGACATTCCCCGCATCTTCATTTTCATCATACTTCTTTATCCTTTCAAACGTCGAAAAGCTATGTATCGGGAATCCCACCGTATCATGCCCGTCCAAAAATACGGTAAGTGGAACATTACCGCTGCTTCTCTGGGTACAGAGGAACTGGCTCATCTGGAGATTGTGGCCACCATCGTTCACCAGCTGACCCGCAACCTCTCCATGGATGAGATAGAAAAGAGCGGCTTTGCCCCTTACTACGTGGATCACACCGTGGGCGTATGGCCCCAGGCGGCCTCCGGTTTTCCGTTCACGGCTGCTCAGTTCCAGGTGACCGGCGATCCCCTTACTGATCTGACGGAGGATCTGGCGGCAGAACAGAAAGCCCGCACCACCTACGACAACATTCTGCGCCTGACCACAGACCCGGATGTGGTGGATCCCATCCGTTTCCTGCGGGCCCGGGAAATCGTACACTTCCAGCGGTTTGGCGAAGCCCTGCGCACCGTCCAGGATCAGCTGGATTCCCGCAATTTCTACGCCTTCAATCCTTCTTTTGATATGCCGACCACCTGCAGCACACAGAACTAATGGTATAAAGGCAGAAAACGGAGCAGCCCTGCTTTTATATGGCAGAGCTGCTTCGCTTCTATCTGCTCAGTTTATCCCACGTCCGGAAGACCGCATATACGTTCTCAGGCTTTGCGCAGGCTCCAAACTCGCACTGGACAATACAGCCGCTCTTATCCCACAGCCTGTCGTAAATT
Source organism: uncultured Lachnospiraceae bacterium (assembly GCA_910588295.1). Lineage (GTDB taxonomy): Bacteria > Bacillota > Clostridia > Lachnospirales > Lachnospiraceae > UBA11957. The sequence goes on from CAJUQO010000002.1 coordinate 2,717, forward strand.
TCCGTTACGGCTCTTTCGATATCCTCCGTACTGCCCTCCGGCAACAGATGCTGCCTGTCTATTTCTCCCCAGAATGTAATCTTGCCTCCAAACTGCTCCAGGTTTTCCAGTCCCATGCAGAAAATCTGGGAATTAAACGCATCCAGCCCCAGTTCGATCAGCCGTGGATAGATCTCCAGCGTATTGCCATCGGAGTGCATAAAGGTCTTTTTGCCGTATTTCCGGGCTATGTCTATATAATCCTTATACATGGGACGGAAATATTCATCCCACATCCTCGGATTGATCAGCAGACTTCTCTGGGAACCCCAGTCATCCATAAAAAACAGCCCGTCTACCTCTGTCTGCGCCCACTTTTCCAGAAGCTCGCAGTAAAAATCATGCATCTGTTCCATAAATTTCAGCATATTTGCCGGCGGCTCCATCAGATCCTCATACAGCCGCTCCGTGGTGCGGAGAAACTGCAGCTGTTCAAACGGCTGGGAAGGCAGCCTGCGAGAACAAACTTGTCCGTATTATGGCAGAAATCGTTGACAGCCTGCACATCGAATCCCAGCTGTTCTACGGGGATATGTATCTTATCCACGTCCTCCCACTCATCCTCCCTGACAAGAGCCTCTTTTGCCTGGCCGAAAATGCCTCTCTCCACATTGATAAAGAGGCCTCCCCAGTCATCCGTATACTCTCCCGGTGTATAGGGATCTCCATGGGCCGCTGTTTTTTCTTTCAGAAAAACAGGCGCCGTAACAATATCATCCTCAAAATCCCTCTGAATCTCTCTCAGCTGATCCCCGCAGTAGATCTCCGCCCAGGGCAGCGTCCACAGCTGGCGCGGTACACGTCCGTTTGTATTCTCAAATTCCAGTGTTTTATACACCAGTTCTCTTGACGTCATATCCTGTTTTCCTCTCTATCATTTTCCTGTCCGACCGGTTTTTTATGCCTCATCCGGCAGCCGAAGCGGGTATTCGCCATATTTTTTCACTGTCTCGACCATCGCATAAATATTTTCCACCGGAATTCCGTCATGGAGGGAGTGGTCGCTGCCGAGGATATAGCCGCCTCCCGGCCCCGCAACCCGCATACACTCCAAAGTCTGGTTCACCACATCCTCACGTGTGCCAAAGGGCAGCGTAATGGAAGAGTCCACGTTTCCTATCGGCGTCAGGATATCGCCATAGGTTCTTTTTACGTAGCCCAGGTCGTTTTTTCCTTTCCGTTCCAATGGCTGCCATGCGTCAATACCGCTGTGGGCCAGATCATCCAGGATACCGTTCATATTTCCGTCACAGTGAAGCATGATTTTTGCTCCGTGCGCTTTAAACGCCCTGGTCATCTCCCGGATATAGGGCAGGATAAAGATCCTCATATTCTCCGGCGAGAGGAAAGTACCAGAATTATACCCCATATCCTCGCTGATAATAACAGCGTCCGCCCCGGCCTCCAGCAAATGCAGCCCCGCGGCAATATTATAATCTGTAGCCATTCTCATAATCGCATGGAACAGTTCCGGTTCTTCCATGGAGCACAGGCAGGCTTCCTCCATACCCATCAGGAAAAATAATGAGGTAAAGGGCCCCGTCACGCCGCCGAGCACCGCCATCTTTCCCTCCGCCAGGACAAGGGCCTCCCGGACAGACTTCGTGCGGTTGCTGTCATGGGGATCCGGACACTCCCAGTTTTTGAAATCTTCCCAGTCGCGGATCGGATACTCCACCGGCGGATCAATGGGCCAGGAGCTTTCCGTTTTTTTGTACACGGTTCCCCATTCGTCCTGATACACATTGTCCCCCAGCATTTTGGGCGAATATCCCGCAAAACCGTCCGACGGGATCCACACACTGTCCATGCCCAGTTTAAAGGAACAGGTAACCGCATCCTCCGCATTATACACTTCCGGCCGGCGTCCCAAAACCTCTTTAAAAAGATCCTGCTGGAACAAAAAATCAAACAGCGGAATCCTGTCGGGCTGCCTGTGTTCCATCGCTGTCAAAAAACGTTCTCTTCCGTTCATATTTTTACCTCCTTTTATCACTGTATGGCAGAATGCCTCAGCTCCATTATATTTTCACAGGCCCCGTATCTTCTGGCCGCCGCCACAAAGGCCCGCATGTTTTCCGGGCTGGTATTCGCCCCGATGGCGCAGCCGGAGCTGATGATCAGCCCGTATCCTTTTGTAGCCTCCACCACCGCCCGGACTGCCGCATCCACATCCTCCGGACTCCCCAGGTACAACGGGTCGCTGGGATTTACATTCCCCATCAATACAATATCCGCCGGCACTTCCTTTCTCGCGGTTTCCATGTCCAGCTTCCAGTCCACCTCCAGGAGCCTGGCCCCCGTTCGGCCCATGGCCCCGATAATTTTCGTGGTATCCCCGCAGATATGGATGGAATACGGCAGATCCTCCGTCTGCACAGCCTCGACCACCTGTCTCTCATAGGGAAGAGCAAATTTCTGGTATATGGCCGGGGACACCAGATTGGGACTGGCGTAGGCGTCGCCCATACTGGTTATATTGGCGCCGGCCTCAAGCTGCGCCTTTGCAAAGGAAATATGTGCTTTTGCGCACCATTCCAGGGCATGAAAGATCACTTCCTCATCTTCCTCAAATAGATCCATCATAAATTCCTGTGTCCCCCGGAGAATGCAGAGCAGATTAAATGGCCCCTGATCCGCACGGCCCATCACTATGGCCTCCCGTCCGATCTTTTCCGCGATCCTGGATGTGGTTTCCAGCCATTCCGGGAGCCGCCCGTCCGCTTTCGGGTCGGGAAGCTTCAGGTCATCGATCTGCCGCAGGTCTTTCAGCAGCGGTTCGCTCTCCTTCACCACCGCCACATTATCCTCGCGATAGATCACCTTCGCTCCGCAGGCTTCCGCCAGAGTAGAATCATCCACATCCATGATACAGCCGTCGTATCCGTATTTTTCGCGGCATTCCAGATGGCATTTTGCCATAACCGCCGGTTTTCTGTTCACAGTTCCGATACTGTATCCCCCATCACTCATGGCGAACATAAAGCTCTGCGGCACCACCGGCAGATGATCCGGCGTCTCTCCCCGCATAACCGCCCGGATCCTCTCAAGAGACGTCATTTCTCCCATAAAACCAACCTCCGTCATTTCTTTCTAACAGTCATTTTCACTTCACATAAGCGGTTACTGTTCACTCCGTGGCCAGCAACTATAATTGCCAATTTTTATCCGTATGACCATCTTTTTTTATTGACTATTGACAGTATCTATTATATTATTATTAAAAATGTATTGCTATCTTTTGTATTTGGCATACAAATTTATCAATTCTATCGAGGTATCCATGCACGCACCAATTAATTGGAAGGATTCGTATTACTTATCCAGAGACCGTATCGTGTTGACCAATGCGCAGATACCGATTCCCGGCATACGGGTTCTGGCCCATCATCTGATGTCTAGTGCGATCCCTTCCCTCCACCCCCATTATCACGAAAACTGTTTTGAATTCACAGTCATCCTTGACGGCGCCTTTATCTTCCGGACAAACGGCAAAAATTATACTGCGGCCGGCGGCGACGTCTTCATTGCCTACCCGGATGAAGTCCACAGCACAGACCGTTTCCCCATGTCCCACGGCGAAATCTACTGGCTTCAGCTTGATATCAGCTCCGTTTCCCGCTTTCTGTTTCTTGCGGAGGATGCCGCGCTGAATCTGACAAACCGTCTGCAGCACCTTCACCGCCATGTGATAAAAAATAATGCGCCGGAGCTTTTGTCCCTGCTCCGCAACGCATTTCAGCTGGCCGCCACAGATTCCAATCCCTATCTGATCGCCAGCTATCTGGTTCTTTTTTTGAACCAGCTGGCCGACAGCTCGGAGGAGAGGCATACGCTGTCCCGGGAAATCTACCAGGCGCTGAACTTCGTTTACGATCATATTGATATGGATATTTCACTGGATGAGCTGGCCGCCTGCAGCCACCTGTCGATCCCTCAGTTCAAGGTGCGATTTAAACAGGAGGTGGGCATTTCTCCCCGCAGCTTTGTCAATCTGCAGAAGATTGAGTCGGCAAAGGCCATGCTTCTGGAGGGCATGGCCAAGACAGACGTGGCGCTGCAGCTGGGCTTTAACACCAGCAGCTATTTCTCAGCGGTATTTAAAAAATATACGACTCTGACGCCGTCTGAATACGTAAAACAGCAGCGTAAAAAAACGGCGGTATCCTCGGAAACCCCGAAATAATATCAGCCCCGACGCACCGGTCTGCTTTCAGACCATACGCCGGGGCTTACCGCTACTTTCTGCCGCAGGAAATACTCCACTGATTGCAGTAGACGCCATTCTCCTCAACACTGACCAGATCCTCCTGCTTCTCGAGATCTTCAATAATCCCCTGGCGCGAGGGAAGGGAGCTCCACGGTTCTATACACACATAGGGCGCCTCGCTCCGCGGTGTATGCCAGATTCCCAGATACTTCATCTGCGGATACCTGATTTTCACATAGCGGCCGCTCTGCCCGCTGGTGAGAGTCACGGCATCCGCCATATGTTTCAGTACGATCGCGTCATGGTCAAACAGGCCATGTCTCAGCCGTATCCCGTTCTCCTCCAGTGGAAAAGATTTCACAGCCCCCGTCACAAAACAGTCCTCGGAAAAAATGATCTGCTCCGGGGAACATGCCCGTTCAAACTTCAACTCGTAATCTTCAAACGCACCGTCCTCATCCAGAGGAACCTGAAACCCCGGATGGCCGCCTATGCCGAAATACATACGCCTGTCCCCGGTATTTCTGATCCGGTAGATAATGTCCAGCTCATTATCCTGAAGCCGGTATTCGATCTCATAGACAAAATCAAAGGGATATATCTCTTTGGTTTTGTCATCCGGGATAAATTGCAATACCATCCTTTCACTCTGCACCAGAACCGGCTTTAGCTCGGAAGCGCAGATAAATCCATGGATCCCCATGGTATATTCCCGGCCGCCATACCGGTATTTCCCGTCCGTCAGCCTGGCAATATAGGGAAATAGATTCGGCGCTTTTCCTGTCCAGTAGCGGGCGTCGCCCTGCCACAGATATTCCCGTCCATCCCCGTCGCGGAGGGACTGCAATTCTCCGCCAAGCGTATCCGCTATCACTGACAGCTTCGCGTTTTGAATACATAACCTCATGATCCGCAGCTCCTATTTACTCTCCGAAACGCGGGACAGCTGGATCGTATTGATCAGGACTGCCATCAGGATCAGTCCGCCCCTGACAATATACTGCACGTACTCGCTGACATTCATAAGCGTCATACCGTTCAGCAGCACGCCCAAAAAGATCAGTCCGACAAAGGTTCCTTTCACATCACCGACGCCGCCGTTCAGGCTGCCGCCGCCAATGATGACGGAAGCGATGACATCCATTTCCCAGCCTTTCCCAAAATTGTGCGCCGCCGACATAACCTGGGAAGAGCACATAATACCTCCCATAGCCGCCAGCGCCTGTACGGCTACCATGACCAGGATCTTCACCTTTTTGACATTTACGCCGGACAGACGGGCCGCCTCCGGATTTCCGCCTGCCGCATAAACGGAACGGCCAAAGGTCGTATAGGTCATGATGATATGGACGATGATAAAAACAATGATCAGCAAAATCGCCGGGACGGGAATGCCCGCGATATTGCCCGCACCGATCGTATTGTACCAGCTGGGGAATCCGGTAAGGGGAAAACCGCCAGACAGCAGGGCGGCGGCCCCGTACAAAACGTTCATCATGGCCAGCGTAATGATAAAGGTAGGAATATTGAACTTTGTCCGGAGGAATCCGTTAAACGCGCCGATCAGTCCGCAAATGGCCACGGATACGATAATCCCCAGTACGATACCGGTCTCCATGGGCAGGATCCCCGCCGCCTCCAGCCTGCGCCCCACAAGGCCGGCGATAATACCGGAAATAGCCACTGTAGACGAAATAGACAGGTCGATCTCGCCGCAGATGATCACCATAGTCATGCCAAAAGCGATCACACCCTTAAATGCCGCGCTCCGCAGAATACCCAGGATATTGGAAACGGTAAAAAATCCGGGCGCCGTAATTGCAATCACAATACAGATAGCCAACAGGATCATTTCCATCATATGCTTTTGAAAGATTTTATTTACCTTGTTCATTTTGCTCCTTCCTCCTGTTCCATGCACAGCGCATACAATTCATCCACTGTAACGTCTTCCGGAAATACTTCTTTTGCAATTGTTCCCTGACGCATGATCAGAATCCTGTGACAGACCTCCAGCAGCTCCTCCAGCTCGGAGGATACCATGATACTGGAAATCCCTTTTCGGGACTGTTCCCAGATCACCTGAAAGATCTGCTGTTTAGCATTGACATCAATACCTCTGGAGGGTTCGTCAAAAAACATAATCCTGGGCGCCGTATTCAGCCAGTTCCCCACCACTACTTTCTGCTGGTTGCCGCCGGATAAGGAGGACACCGGGAGGGAGGGATCGGGAACCTTGATCTCCAGCTCCTCGATCTGCCGGGCCACATACTGTTTCTCCTTACCACGCCGGATAAATTTATGCTTTGCCAGGTATTCGATGCTGGCCACACACAGATTACCGGCCACGGACATCATCTGTATCAGCCCTTCCTGTTTCCGATCCTCCGGAGTCAGGGCAAAGCCTCTGTTTTTCATCTTTACCGGCGTGGGTCTGGTGATCTCCTCGCCCTCAAAAATCACCCGGCCGCCGTCAAAAGGATCCGCGCCGAATATGGAGCGGAGCAGCTCCGTCCTTCCGGCTCCAAGCATCCCCGCGATACCGACGATCTCATTCTCCCTCACCCGGAAAGAGACATCCTGAAAACAGCCTTTTCGGGTCAGCCCGTCGATCTCCAGGACAACCTTTTCACCCACCTGCAGATCATCCGGCCGGGTTTTGATCTCCACATCACCGAACATCATCTTTACCAGATCCTGATGGGACGTATCCCGCATAACGGTTCTGCCGATGTATGTCCCGTCCCGCAGCACGGTACAGGTATCCGCAATCTCCCACAACTCCTGCAGCTTATGTGAAATGTAAATAATGATTACATCTTTTTTCTTCAACTCTCGGATCATATCGAACAGAAGCTCGATCTCATGGTTGGCCAGTGAAGATGTGGGCTCATCCAGCATGATTACCTTGGGATTCATGCTGATGGCTTTTACGATCTCGACCATCTGACACTGCCAGAGGCTTAAACCGGACACTTTCTCTTTTGCCGGTATATTGACATGATACTCGTCCAGCAGCTCTTCCGCCTGCTGGTAGGTGCGTTTCCAGTCGATGACCTTACCGCGCATAGGCAGCCTGCCCATCAGTATATTCTCCGCCACAGACAGCCCGGGCACAAGACTCAGCTCCTGATAAACCGTCGCAATACCCTTTGCGATCGCATCCTGGGGCGAATGCAGCGCCATTTTCTCTCCATCCAGATAAAAAGAACCCTCCGTGGGCTGGACAGAGCCCGCAAATATCTTAACCAGTGTGGATTTTCCGGAACCGTTCTTCCCAATCAGCGCATGTACCTTCCCGCTCTCAAACTCGACGCTGATCTGATCCAGAGCCCTGGTTCCGGGATATATCTTCGTAATGCTCTCCGTCTTTAATATGCTCACCGTATCACCATTCCTTACTACAATAACTGTGTACAGTTACAAAAAACTGCTGCAGAGCTCCCGCCCTGCAGCAGCCGTCACCAATTACTGGCCCATTCTATCCGCCAGATCTTTCTCAAACGTCTCCACGGCATCCAGATCGCTTCTGGTCAATACGATACCCGGCACAATGACCTCATGTCCATATTCGCCCTTTTCTCCCATAACGGTCTTGATCAAGACCTCCATGGTATTGTAGCCGATGGCATAGGCATCCTGGCCCGTCACACACTGCAGGATATTGTCGTCGGATTTCAGCATTTCCGCCTGCTGTTCCGCCGCGTCCGTGCCAAATACAAAGGTTTCGCCGGCTTTACCACAGTTTTTCACCGCCATGGTCGCGCCGATCGTACCGCCGTCATTTGCCGCCCAGATAATATCAACGCCGCCGCTGGCCTCATTCGCCGTGAGGATATCGCTGACAGTCTGAACCGCCGCATCCTGCAGCCATGCGTCCTGATCCGCCACAAGTTCGATATCCAGGCCCTCCAGCTGATCCATAAAACCGTTCATACGGTCTGCGGACTGCTCGGGAAGCTGGGATTTAAACTGAACGATGGCAACCCTGGCTTTTCCGCCAAGATTCTCCTCAATAAATTTGCGCGCCTCCTGTCCGGTCAACTCGCCAAGGTTATAATTATCGGAGGTATAACCGCCGCATACGAATTCCGCATCAGACAGCTTGGTATTTCCCACCGCAATCTCAAGGCCGCCGTCGTAAGCTGTCTTTAGACTCTGAATGGAGGATGTCTCATTCAGCGGAGATATGGCAATACCATCCAGCTTCTGCGTCGTATAAGTGGAGATCAGCTCCGCTTCTTTCGCCTGGTCATTATTTGTATTGGCAATCATGCACTCAACACCGTAGGCCGCCGCCGCATCCTGATAGCCTTTCTGCATGAGCATCATGAACTGGTCTTCCTGAAATACCACACCGGCAACTTTGATCTCACCGGGATCTTTGCCCTCCGTCTCGGCTGCCGCGCTGCTACTGCCGGCCTCGGCCGTTGTGCTGCTCTCCGCCTCCGCACCGCTTACCGCGCTGCTCTGCGCTTCCGCTGCCGCGCCTGACGCGGTATCCGACGAAGACGCCTCCTTACCGCCGCTTCCGCAACCGGCCAGAGACAGGGTCAGCATGGACACGGACAATACTGCCGCTAATATTTTTCTTTTCATTTTTCTTTCCTCCACTGATTCATTGAATATCACAAGAATCTGTAAATGTGCACACTTTTATTCCAAATATTTGTAAATTCTTGTTGTTTTTTACAATTTTATTTTATAGTAACTATTTTCAATTTACAATCCATTTTGTATCCCATACAATTTGAACAATTTTATAGTCACTCTGCTGTTTTTCCGAATAAAAGCCCTCATTCCGGCCGCACGGCATCATATCCTTCAACTTTTATCTGTCCGGCCACCCGCTCAATCTGAGGGCGCTCGGGAAGCGCCTCCGAAAAGGCTCCTGCACTGCCGGCGGCCACGCTCCAGCGAACACAGTCCTCCAGGTCTTTGGCCTGCACATAACGGCTCAAAAAACCGGCCACCATGGAGTCTCCCGACCCCACCGAACTGATGACGGTCCCTTTGGGGGCTTCCGAAAAGAACTCTTCCCCTCTCTCCCCCAGAAAATACGCACCGTCCTTTCCCAGGGAAACCAGTACATTCCGAGCGCCCTGTTCCTGAAGAATGCGGACGCCGGCACGCAGCTCATCCCGGGAATGTATCTCCCGCCCGATCATTTCGCGGAGCTCATACAGATTGGGCTTGATAAGCAGGGGATGGTAGGAAAGCGCCGGAAACAGATATCTGCGCTCCGCGTCAACCACTACCTGCGCCCCTCTGCCTCGTGCCGCTACGGCCAGCTGTCCATATATATCCGCAGGAACGCCGCCCGGCACATTGCCCGACAAAACCAGCAGATCGCCCTCCTGCATCTTCCCCACGAAAGTTCTCAACTGATTTACGTGCTGCTCCCGGATCACAGGCCCGGAACCGTTCAGCTCCGATTCCCGTCCGGATATCTCCCGGACTTTCACATTAATCCGGGTGCAGCCCTCCTGCAAATGAATAAATTCTGTCCGGCAGCCTTTTTCACGGATCACCCGCTCGATCTCTTCCCCCACATAACCGGCAATAAAGCCGAGACACGTATTTTCAACTCCCAGATTTTCCAACACAACGGACACATTGATCCCTTTACCGCCGGGAATATGCCATTCCCGGGATGACCTGTTCAATTCTCCCAGCCTGGCTTCTTTAAATACCATCATATAATCCAAAGAAGGATTCATTGTCACTGTGTAGATCATCTATCGGATCACCTCCCGCGGCCAGCTACGTCTCAAGCCCATGTATTCTGTCCCATTCTCTGTATTTCTCATATTTCCTTCTGTAACATTCCGTCCACTCTTCCCGGGGCGCACACATATGCTCCCCCGTGTCCACATACTGCGCCGCTTCCGAATAATCCTGTATCCATCCCAGCGTCTTTGCCGCTATGAAAAATACCCCTCTGGCTCCGGCCTGCACATCCTCCTGCAGATATAATTCCTGATCCAGAGCGGCCGCCCGGATCTGCATCGCCTGTTCTGATTTCGCACCGCCTCCGGCCGCGCGGATACGGCTGACCTCTATGCCGGAGTTTCTCATATTTTCAATATTGATCCGCATGTCGAAAGCCAGGCCCTCCAGGGCCGCCCTCAGAATATCCTGCCTCGTCGTATCCGGCCGCAGCCCGTGTATGCCGGCGCCCTCGCGCTGGTTCATCCGGGGAGTTCCCGCCCCGAACAGATGCGGCACAAAATAAAGCTCTCTGTCGCTCTCCCGTAATCCGTCAAACATCTCCGTGTACAGCTGCTGCCTGTCCGCATCCAGCAGCCCGTCTCCTCCGTACAGGCGGTTCCTCAGCTCCCGGATCACATTCCCCCCGGAGTAGAGAACGCCATACGTGAGATATTTTCCTGGCACCACATGGGGGGCGCATACCAGATGGTTCTGCCGCATCTGTTCCGTCTGCCGGTACTGATCCAGCACCACGCTCAGGCACTCCACCGTGCCAAGTCCGTACACCGCGTCCCCGCCCCGGACGGCTCCCATCCCCAGGGCCACACAGGGCTGATCCTGTCCGCCCGAAATAATCAGGGGGACATTGGCAAAACCAAGGGCTCTGCGGCATTCCTCCGACATCCGCCCGATGATCTCTCCCGCCTTCACTATGGGCGGAAGCTTTTCCCCGGATATCTTTGCCGCAGAGAGGATTTCCTTACTCCAGCAGCCGTTTTTTACGTCATAGGCCATACTCCGGGCCGCATGGGTGTCCTCCGTCACACAGCGGGCCCCCATGCACATGGCGATATAAGAAGAGAAAAACAGGCATTGATCCGCACGGGCATAGAGCCCGGGATGGTTCTTCCGGTACCAGATCAGACGGCTGACCGTGTACATGGGATGGGAAATGTGCCCCGTGATCTCATGAATCCTCTCTTTTCCCACCTTCTGTTCCAGCTCCCGCCATTCGTCGTCCACACCGCCCTCGGTATAGAGAAAGCTGTCGCACAGCACCCTTTTTTCGCGATCCACCAGCACCACGGTCTCGCCAAAAGAAGTCACACAGACCGCCTGCACCCTGTTCTGCACGGCGCAGCATTCCCGGATCACTTCGCCCGCCTTCTCCCACGCCATCCTGCCGTCGATGCATCCCGCATATTCCCCCACGGGATATTCCCTGTAAGCCTGAGCGGCCAAGCGCCCGCGGGAGTCAAACAGGGAAGCCTTACATCCGGTGGTGCCTAGATCGATACCCATTATGTATTCCATAAAATTCCTACCTCCAGTCCAGCTCTCCCGACGGCAGATATCTTCCCCATTTGTGGACGGCCCTCTGCATGGCCGCAAAATTCTCCGGCTTTGCCGAGGAGTGTACGCTGTTGCTGGTAGCGCAGATGTACCGTCCGCCCGGCGCATGGGTCTTTAACACACCCTTGACATACGCTTCCATCTGCTCCTCTGTGTAATCCGTCAGCGGCTCATCACAGTCAATACCGCCCATAACCGTCAAACCCGGATAGGTTTCTTTCAGTCTGACCTGATCCATACCGGAGTTCTCATCCAGCGGATGCATGGCGCGGATGCCAAAGCCCACCAGATCATCCATCAGCGGATTGATATTGCCGCAGCAATGTTTCAGCATATAGGCCCCCCGGCCCTGCACCATCTGGCAGATCCTGTTCAGCCCCGGCAAGAAAAATTCCTCAAAATGGGATTTTGATACCAGAAGGCTGGTTTTGGAGCCATAGTCGTCACCGGACAGGATAAAGTCCGCGCCGATATCCAGCGCTTTCTCCGCCAGCTTCATATTATGCTCCACGGAGAGCTCCACCAGCCGATGGATCAACTCCGGCTCCTCAATCAGATTGATCATCATGTCCTGCATACTGGTCAGGTAATAGCTGTAATTAAAGCCGTCATGAAGATGAAAACCGATAAAACGTTGTCCCTTAAACCTCCGGACCAGCTCCCGTAAATAATCAAAGCGGAAATCCTCCAGGGGATCGGGCGCTTTATAGGCCTGCGCATCCTCCAGCGTCTCTATGGGGCCGTGCAGCGGGTGGGAAACCACCTCGTTATTATACTGGCGCATGATCCCCCATTCATTCCGGACGATCTGTTTTCCCGCGTCCAAAACCTCCTCACGGTACAGCTTGGAAGGCGTCTGGGAGATGACCACATCAATATCCAGTTCGTCGCACAAGTCCATATAATCATCATTCCCCGTGATCCCCCGGATCACCTTCGGATCGATCATCAGCTCAAAAGTGGGTACGCGGTCCGGAATCTCACCGTTCAGCACCCGTTCCACCCGCTCATAAGAATTCATCGTCTTTCCTCCATTCGTACTGTCCATACTTTCCGCCGCCGGTTACTCCGCATCGGGGTATTCATTGCATAACAGACGGTAGGGCGCTTCATCCTCCTCGATCTCGGGAAACCTCCCCACCGGGTCATAAAAACGGTTGTCGTTGTTATCATCGTTGCACATGGACACCTCTCCCAGCAATACCTCTCCCGTTCCCGGCTCCACATGGAAATCGTGGTACATATACGGGTAGATCGTGATGCTCTCGCCGGGGCACAGGCGGATCTGTGTACCGGCGGCTACCATATAGTTGCGCCCGTCCTTGCTCACCTTCACATCCGTATCGGCAAATCCGCCCTTCTCATCGGAATTGTACACGGTGATCAGCACATTCCCGCCGCCCCGGTTGATGATGTCCTCCATCTTGTTCCAGTGGAAATGCATGACAGCCATCTGCTTCTCCTCCAGATACAGAAGCTTCTCGGCGTAAACCTTGGTGTACTGATCCATTTTTACGTTGCCGTTGCGCAGCGTGATCAGGGAAAAACCGATCTCCTCAAATTTTCCCAGGCCGTAGTCCGTGATGTCCCAGCCCAGCATATTGTCACGGATCTCATCGTACTCATGCCCTTTTTTTTCCCAGTCGGCGGGCGTGAAGCCGCAGAACGGCGGAAGCGCAAACTGATGCTTCTGAATACATGCCTCCATTTTTTTCAGTGCCCTGTTAATTTCTGATCTTTTCATCTGATTATCCCTCCTTATGTTCTTTTCGATAGTCCAGCGCCGCCCGGTAAATGGTCACTACCTTTTCCGGCGACACATTGTCCAGAATATTGTGTACCTGGGAGAAAATATAGTTCCCCTCCGGCGCAAAGATATCCAGCAATTTTCTCACATGGTCGTAGATCGCCTGCAGATCCTCCGTATGGTTCACAAATCCCTGCATGTCCGCTCCGCCGCCCATAAATACCAGATCTTTTCCGAAACGGGCCTTCAGCTCCTCCGGATCCATGCCCCTGGCGGAGATCTGGATGGGATTGAGTACCTGAACGCCGGCGTCGATGAGATCCGGGATCAGATCCTTGATGGCGCCGCAGCAATGCAGTCCGACCTTCACGTTCGGATAGCTCTTCCGCACAAATTGATAGACCCTCTGCTGATAAGGCTTAATCATCTCCCTGTACATCTCCACGGACATCTGGGTGCTCTGCTGTGTGCCCAGATCGTCGCCGCCAAACATGGCGATATCCAGATACTTGCCGATCCTGCCAAGGATCCTGTCCAGCATCACGCAGTAGGCGTCTGTCAGTTTATCCGCCCAGTAGTGGACCAGTTCTTTTTCCGCGGCCAGATTGTAGTAGAAATTCTCAAAACCAAACTGCTGCTGGCCTTTCTCGTACACGGCGCCGTCCACATGGTACAGCAGGGCTTTATCCGTATTATAGTAGAGCTCCTTGGCCTGCACCTCGATAAAATCCAGTTCCTCGTCCGTGATAACCGGCAGCTCCATCTTCTCTTTCAGTTCCTCGATCGTCTCCACATCTTCCAGGAAATAATTCATATTGTCATAATAGATGCCTGTTTGGGGACGTTTGGCCAGACAGAGCCCCTTTTCATCGCGGATCTCGTAATCTCCCTGGGCATTGACCACCGGATTAAAGTCATAAGGAAGCAGCGCCATATCGCCGCTGGGGAGCTCTTGGCATTTCCAGCGGTCGCATTTTACCCCGTAGGCCGGTTTCAACTGCATGATCTGTACGATATCTCCGCCGAACCGGTCCACCATAAAGGGTTCCGGATACGCCAGCTGCTGCATCAGGTCATACAGCTTCGTGGTCTCCGTGGAATAACCCAGATGTTTTTTCAGACGGTTGTAGGCCGTCGCCCCCATACCGCTGGAGCGGTGCGAACCGAAATCAATGGGCAGCGTATCCGGCGTCTGATGATTTAAAACTGCCTGTATCCTTTCTCTTGAAGTCATTGTTTTTCCTCCTTCACACATAGTAAAAGCTGACAGCGAAAGCCGAAAATATGCACATTTATTTTGTAAATTTTTGTGCATTCCTGTTCTTTTTTACAATGCGATTTTATAGTATCCTTTAATATATTACAATTTATTTTGTATCCCGTACAATTTTAAAGATTTTGTGTGCCATATGCCGAAGCAAGGAGCCAAGTCCACACCAGGAGAAGATCTATGCTTAATGCAATTAACTGGAAAGATGATTTCTTTATATCCAGGGAAAGAATCGTACTGACAAATAATGAGATAAAGATACCGGGCTTCCGCCTGTTTGCTACCCACAAAGTCAAAAACGCCATCCTGCCCCTGGTTCCCCACTATCATGAAAGCGCTTTTGAATTTACGCTGGTAGTCAAGGGAAGTATGTCTTTTTACACGGGAAAGGAGGCATACACCATTCCGGGCGGCAGTGTATTTGTCTCCTTTCCCGACGAGATCCACAGCACAAATGATATCCCCATCTCTCTGAACCACCAGTACTGGATACAATTGGACATCAGCGATCCCGCACATTTTCTGTTTCTGGAGGAACAGGCCGCGGCCGTATTGATCGCAGATCTGTACAAAATTAACGAGCATGTGATCGCCCTTGGCAATCCGGAGGTCTGCAAAATGATTGCCAGGGCCTTTGATCTCTGCCGTAAAAACGGCAGCCGGCTCCAGATCGCGGCCTGTCTTCTGATCTTTCTGGAAGTCCTGGTCTCTTCCTCTGCATCCGCCTCCCATCATCCGGAATCGGATATTGAGACTGCCGTGGTCTATATCAACGACCATATCACAGAAGAACTGTCCCTAGACGGCCTTGCCAGACTGGCCAATCTGTCCACTTCCCAGTTCAAACAGAAATTCCGCCGCGTCATGGGCGTCTCTCCCCGGAACTATATCAATCAGGAAAAGATATCACGGGCCAAGTCCCTGCTCCTGAAAGGCCACACCGTGATTGATGTAGCCATGCAGCTGTCCTTCAACGACAGCAGTTACTTTTCCACGGTTTTCAAAAAATACACGCTGAAAACACCAAGGCAGTATGTCAATGAGCACAGAAATTCTATCTGATTTTTCCGGCATATGGCCGGAAAACATCACCGGCCTGCATAGGCGGCTGTCTTCGCTGCAATACTATAATTACCCTGTTCACAAACTGTCTGCATATTTCTGAAAAGCGATACCGGTCATGTCCATATACGAATATTTTTTCTTTTTTTCCGGGGCTCTCTCATAGGGCACATGCCATGACCACAAAAATCTGCTGACCGGCTTGTGCGAACAGGCAAATGCCGGGATGAACTGTTACATATTTCTCCCCTATTTCCCTCAAAAACATATCCTGCCAAACAGGATTATGCTATAATAATAAATCATACCATTTACAGGAGGTTCTCCACCCATGAAAAAGACAAAGATTATCTGTACCCTTGGCCCCGCCAGCAACAATGAGCAAATGCTGACAGCCATGCTGCGCAACGGCATGAATGTGGCGCGGCTCAACTTTTCCCATGGTACCCACGAATACCATCAGGAACAGATCGAGCTGGTACGCCGCGTCCGTGACAAACTGAAAATGCCCGTCGCCATCATGCTGGACACCAAAGGCCCTGAAATCCGCACCGGCGATTTCGAAAACGGCCCGATTCAGCTCGGCAAAGGAGACACCTTCACCCTGACTACCCGGGACATCCCCGGCAACCAGGATATCGTATCCATCACCTACAAGGATCTTCCCCGCCAGCTCTCTGTGGGCAGCAACGTGCTGATTGACGACGGTATGTTAAAGCTGGAAGTGAAGGAACTCTCTGATACGGATATCATCTGCACCGTTTTAAACAACGGGCAGGTCAGCAACCATAAGGGCATCAATGTCCCCAATATTCATCTGGATATGGAATACCTAAGTCCCCAAGATGAATCCGACCTGCTGTTTGGCATCGAGCAGGACGTGGATTATATAGCGGCTTCCTTTGTGCGCAGGAAGGAAGACGTGATCGCTATGAGAAATTTCCTCAACTACCACGGTGGCCACAACATCCGCATCATATCCAAAATCGAAAATATTGAGGGCATCAATAATTTCGACGAGATCCTTCAGTACTCCGACGGCATCATGGTAGCCCGCGGCGACATGGGCGTGGAGGTGGAGTACGAACGTCTTCCCGGCCTCCAGAAGCAATTCATCATGAAATGTTACCGCGCCGGAAAGGTGGTCATCACCGCCACCCAGATGCTGGAATCCATGGTTCACAACACCACTCCCACCCGGGCAGAGATCACTGACGTGGCCAACGCCGTATTTGACGGCACCTCCGCCATCATGCTCTCCGGCGAAACGGCCATGGGCGACCATCCGGATCTGGTGGTATCTGTCATGTCTAAGATCGCCGGCCAGGCAGAGGAGGATGCCTTCGCCATGGATTATTACCAGAATATCGAGTATGCCAACGACGCGGACACCACCAACGCCATCTGCGACGCGGCCTGCACCACCGCCCGCGACATCAAAGCCTCGGCGGTTATCGCCGTCACCATGTCCGGCTACACGGCCCGGCGGCTGTCCAAATTCCGCCCCTCAGAGCTCATCATCGCCGCCACCCCGGACAAAAAGACCTACCATCAGCTTTCCATGTCCTGGGGCGTCAATCCCGTCCCGGCCCTGTTCCAGCAGGATGCCAACGTGCTGTTCACCCACGCCATCGACTGTGCTAAAAATTACGACCTGGTGCACGAAGGCGAGCTGGTAGTCATCACCGCCGGCAACGGCGGCTGCACGGACGTGCTGAAGGTCATGTCAGTTCCCGGACTGAAACGCTGATATCCGCGGGATCTGCCGTCAGCTGCCGTTCCGCATAAAGCATTTGCCGCCCACCGGATGCTCCCAAAGCGCCATCCGGTGGGTTTTCCCCCGGCCTATCCTGCAACCGTAATCTTATATATCATGCAGATCCCGGCGTTTCCCGCAAGCCTTACTTTAATACTGGCCCTTCCTTCTCCCACGGCCCGTATCCTTCCGCCGGAAGCAACCGCTACCACAGATTTATCGGAAGTGGTATATTTTGCGCCGGAGGCAGCCACCCGCACGCTCAGGCCGTCACACCCCACATTTTTCAGGTACAGAAATACTCTGCCTGATTCCCCCTCTTCCATCGTGAACCGTTCCCGGGCCTGTTTCGCATACAGAATATCCCCCGACGCGGCAATCTTCATCTCCTTCTTTTTGTCCCTTGGGCGGGATCTCCTTTTTGCCCGGCCATCCGTAAACTCCTGAGCCCAGTATGTCACACCGTCCACCACCACACAGCTTATACCGACGCAGGTATACCTGCTGTCCATGATATTTTTCCGATGGGAAGGCGATGTCATCCAGGCCTCTGTGATGGATTTCGCGTCAGAATAACCGAACCCGATATTTTCCCCCGCACATATATAATCTTTCGTGATCGCCGTATACCATGCTTTTCCGTTGGCCCTCCTGTGGGAATAATATACACTACATTCCAGGGCTCTGGTCAATGCGTTGCCCAAAAGGGTTCTGTCCATCTGTAAAGGCTTCAGTCCCGCCGATCTTCTGATCTTATTGACTCTTTTTAATACGTCATAGGCCTCCCTGTACTGTGTCCGGACGCCGACTGTCACCTTCGTCGGCGGCGATGCCGAAACCGCTGTCCCTCTGCCGCCAAAGATCAACACCAAAAATAACGTGATGGCTGCCCCCGCTCTCCACACTGCTCTCTTCATGGTCTGTCTCCTTTCTTCCGCCTTCCACGGATACGCCCCTTACCCCCGGACTTCGTTCCCCTGTCCTCTATCCGGTTCACCAAAGTCATATCCCCATTATATCTAAGAACATACGTTCTGTCAATGCCTGTAAACAAAACAATCGCAAAAACCGAACCACCATACATATCGGTACCGATATATATAGTGATCCGGTTTTTCACGGATCTCTGTCTGTCCCACACGTTCTCTATTTCACCAGAAAACCTCTGCTCTCCAGTTCCTGGCCGATCAGATCCAGCACACCCTCACTGTCCGCCGTAACCCTGTGGTAGTGGTAATTGGAGGTAATATTTTTCAACGGACTGGATTTTCCGCTCCGAATATCCCGCAAAAATTCCGTTACACGCCTGCGGGAATCAATATGGAGCCTGGCCTCCATCTGTCCGTACACCCGGTGGTGAATCATCACGTTTTCCACACAGCCGCCCATATCCACGATAGCGCACAGCTCCTCCTCCAGCTGTTCGTCTGTATGCTGCACCTTATAAACCCTGTCCGCCCGCTTCGGCGCATTCAGGATATAGCCCCGGTTCGTGGAAAGGATATCGTACCCCCATGCCCGGATCAGAGCCACATCCTGTACGATTACCTGGCGGCTCACGCCAAACCGGGCCGCCAGCTGCCTCGCCGCCACCGGCCCTTCCGCACACCGGATCTGCCGCGCGATCTCCTGCCTTCTCTCCTGCCCCGTCATAATCAGACCTCACGGAGATTCTTTAAAGAAATATCCAGGATCGGCGCGGAATGGGTCAGGGCGCCGCTGGATATATAGTCCACGCCTATGGCGGCCAGACGCCCGATATTCTCCTTCGTCACGTTTCCGGAACATTCCGTCTCGGCCCTTTTGTCGATGTATGCCACGGCTTCCCTCATCTCCTCCACAGACATATTGTCCAGCATGATGATATCCGCTCCCGCTTCCACGGCCTCCCGTACCATATCCATCGTCTCCACCTCAACCTCGATCTTGCGCACAAAGGGCGCATACTCCTTCGCCATCCGGACAGCCTTCGCCACGCCGCCCGCCGCCGCGATATGGTTGTCCTTTAAAAGCACGCCGTCCGAAAGGTTGTAGCGGTGATTATACCCGCCGCCCATGCGCACCGCGTATTTTTCAAAAATGCGCATATTGGGTGTGGTCTTTCTGGTATCCAAAAGCCGGATCTTTGTCCCTTCCAGAAGGGAAGCCACGGCATGGGTGTAGGTGGCGATCCCGCTCATCCTTTGCAGGTAGTTGAGAGCCACCCGCTCTCCCGACAGCAGTACCCGGATATCCCCCTTTACCTTTCCCATAAGCTGCCCCTTTTTCACCGGACTGCCGTCCTCACAATAGAGCTCCACCTCTGTATCCCTGTCCAGCAGCGCAAAGACCCGGGCAAATACGGAGAGCCCGGCCACAATGCCGTCCTGTTTGCACAGAAGCTCCACCTCTCCCGCCTTCGGCCCCTTCATCACCGCATTTGTCGTCACGTCCTCACTGGAAATGTCTTCCTTAAAGGCCTCCAGGATCAGATGGTCCATCTGTAATGTCTGTGTGATCTCATTCATCTCGTTTTCCTCCTATATCTCTCGCCGCCCGCTCGGCAAATACCATACTCTCCAGCAGGGAATTGCTGGCCAGCCGGTTGGCTCCATGGACACCGTTACAGCTTGTCTCCCCCACGGCATACAGATGGGCCATAGACGTCCGGCTATACGCGTCCACCCAGATACCGCCCATAAAATAGTGCTGGGCCGGAACCACCGGTATCCATTCCTTCGTCACATCATAGCCCTCCGCCCGGCAATGCTCGTAAATATGAGGGAAGTGACCGATAATCGTCTCCCGCGGAATGGCCTCCATGGAGAGCCACACGTGGGCCGTCTGATCCTCCTCCATCTGCTTATAGATGGCGGCCGTCACCCGATCCCGGGGCAGCAGCTCGTTGACAAAGCGCTGTCCGTTCTTATTATAGAGGACTGCCCCCTCTCCCCGGACGGACTCGGAGATCAGAAAACGGCGGCCCGGCTTCTCCGAGTAAAACGTGGTGGGATGGATCTGCACGTAATCCAGATGCTCCAGGCGCACTCCGTATTTCTTCGCCAGCTCTATGGCATCTCCGGTCAGATGGGGAAAATTCGTGGAATGGCGGTAGGTTCCGCCGATCCCGCCGCTGGCCAGGATCGTATCCCCGGCGCGGATATGCACGGTTCCCCCCGCCCCCTCTGCCACGATCCCTCTGCATACGCCGTCCTCTACCAGCCAGTCCGTCATCGTCGTATACTCATACAGCGTCACATTGGGCAGTTCTTTCACCCGGGCCAGGAGCTTCCCCGTGATCTCCGCCCCCGTGATATCCTCGTGGAACAGAATGCGCGGCCGGGAGTGGGCTCCTTCCCGCGTGTAGACAAATGCCCCGTCCCTTTTCTCAAAATCAACCCCCAGCGCCACCAGCCGGGCAATGACGTCCCGGGAGCTCCGGATCATGATCGCCACGGATTCTTTTCGGTTCTCATAATGCCCGGCCCTCATGGTATCTTCAAAATAACTGTCGTAATCGTCGCCGTCCCGGAGCACACAGATCCCTCCCTGGGCCAGAAAAGAATCGCTGCTCTCGAGATCGGATTTTGTAATCATACAGATCCGCCTGTCAGGAGGCAGATGCAGCGCGGCATACAGGCCGCCCACCCCTGTGCCTACGATCACCACATCGGTTTGGATATCCATATTTTTATCCTTTCATTTGGCCAGCTCCAGCATTTTTTTCAGCGGCTCCACGGCTTCCTGCTGCAGGCTCTCCGGCACATGCACTTCATTGTCCTCATGTTCCAAGACACGGAGCAGCTTTTCCAGCGTGTTCAGCTTCATATCCGTACAGACCGGAACGGTTTTCGGAAAATAAAATGTCTTCTCCGGATTGTCCTGCCGCAGTTTATAGGAAACGCCCTCCTCCGTGCAGACAATAAACTCCCGGCCGTCGCTCTGCGACACATACCGGAGAATCCCCGAAGTGCTCCCCACATAATCGGACCGCTCCAGCACTTCCTTCCGGCACTCCGGATGGGCCAGGATCAGGGC
This sequence comes from uncultured Lachnospiraceae bacterium, assembly GCA_910588295.1. GTDB lineage: Bacteria > Bacillota > Clostridia > Lachnospirales > Lachnospiraceae > UBA11957. Next base: position 24,102 of record CAJUQO010000002.1, read on the forward strand.
CCCCGGATGGCGCTCCTGCTCTGCCAGCACCTCCTCCGGCCGGATCTCCTCATGAACCGGACAGAAGCCTTCATTATAGACAAAAGTTTTTTCCGGCGCCTGTTCCGCCACATACCGCGCTAAATTACGGTCTGGTATGAAGAAAATGTATTTCTGGGGCAACGCCTTTACGATTTTTACTGCGTTGGCAGAGGTGACGCAGACATCGGCGTACTGCTTCAGCTCCGCTGTGGAGTTGATATAGCACACCACCGCCAGATCGTCGTAGGCTTCCCGCATCTTCCGGATCGTTTCCCTGTCCGCCATATGGGCCATGGGGCAGTCTGCACAGCGGTCGGGCATCAGTACCTTCTTATTGGGGCTCAGAAGCTTCGCGCTCTCTCCCATAAAGGAAACGCCGCAAAACACAATGATCCGTTCCTTAAGCTCTTCCGCCACTTTGCTGAGATAATAGGAATCTCCGATATAGTCAGCCACCGCCTGTACCTCCCCCGGCACGTAATAGTGGGCCATGATCACGGCATTTTTCTCCTTCTTCAGCTGCTTGATCCTGTCTGCAATTTCCATAATTTTATCCTTTCCTGTGCAAAAATCTTTCCCATTATAGCACTGTTTTTGTCATGTGACAAGACAAATGGCTATATATCATGTCCTTTCGTAACAGTGAAGCCTAAAGGCTGAACTGTTCCCCTTTCAGGTGGCAGTTCAGCAACACAAAAAAGGACTGCCCCAAAGCGTTTACCCGGGACAGCCCTCCACTGATATTCCTTATCTCACTTTTGATTGCCTATTTTTTCAATATTTTCGCTCTCGTCGAAAGTCCCTTCGCTTTCAACAGCGTTCTGTACGCCGCATATTTCTTCTTTGGCACAGATACCCGGACTTTCTTGTAATTGCTGCTCCCCATTCTGGCGAATGCCTGGCTTCCCACGTTTTTCGCGGCAAGCTTCTGGGATTTGATGGTGACAGACATCAATTTCTTACAGCCGTAGAATGCTTTACTGCCGATTTTAGTAACCTTTGCCGGAATCGTGATTTTTGTCAGCGCCGTACAGTTCTGGAACGCACAGGTGCCGATACTCGTCACATTGCTTCCTATAGTCACCGTTTTCAGCCTCTTATTACCTTTAAATGCATTATTCGCCACAGAAGTCACCTTGTATGTTACTCCCGCCAGCTTTACTGTGGCAGGAATCTTTACGGATGTGGCCGATTTGTTGGCTGTGCCCGTACAGGCCACGGCGGTACTGGCCGTGACTTTATAGGTGTTCTTTGTCTTGCTGTCGGTAAACTTCGTCCCATTGGCGGGTTTTGTCACCTTCACAGAAACGGTCGCGCTGCCCGGCCGGATATTGCTGTTCCCCGCGGCCATCACCGTGATCTTCGCCGTGCCTACAGACCACCCGGTGACAGTGCCGGCGCTGTCCACCTTTGCTATGGCAGGATTAGAGGAACGGAAAGTAAGACTTCCCACACCGTCGGCGGTAATCTTCCCCTTTTTCCCCACTCGGACTCCCGTGGATGCAAAAGATGCATTTACCGTCTGGCCGGCTTTCGCAATAGTAAAATTCCTGATGGCAGTTCCCGTATAATCGCCTTTGCCCCGGATCTCGACAGACGCCGTACCCGCATTGCGGTTGTTTTTGTACGTCAGCGTGTAATCCACATCCCTGGTCAGCGTAGTGCCGTAGGACACCTGTACAGCGGGACATTTATCCGTCCCATCGTAAACAATACTTTCTGATGGGAAACTGACCTGGCAATCCGCCACGGACGCCGTACGTATCGTTCCTTCAAACTTACCGCTGCTCAGCTGCGGCCCGTTAGTGAATGCCAGACCGCCGACAGAGACTCCGTTGCTGACCGGATGGGAAAGAATGAACTCTCTTCCATCTATGAGCGTATTGGCTCCTACCAGCAGGTAATTTTCATTTCCCTCTGTCGAACCGCCAATCACCACCGGGTCATTCCAGGTCACATCCACGCCATACCAATCCGCCCCAACGCGGACATAATTCCACATATGGGGGCCGGAACCGCCGCTGTTGACCGCGTTGCCGTCCACCAGCACGCAGGGAATACCCACGGTATCGCACAGCACTTTGAAAGCGCGGGCATAGCCCTCGCAAACCGGCCCGGCCGAACCGCTGCTGCCCTCTAATGCGCTAAGGCACTCAAAAGCCCTGTCCGGAAAATCGCTGCTTGTATTATAGTCATTATTTTTTGTCAGCCACTGATTAAGGCCGCGGATTTTTTCTGCAACACTCGCCCCCGCCACGGTACTGGCGATCGCCTTCACCTGGGCGTCCCGTTTCTGAATATCGCTTTTAACCGCATTGACATCCTGATATTGCCCCGCACGTACATCAAAAACGGATGACCCGCTTGTCTTTAAAGCAAAATATACCGTCATTTCATAAACATACGTGGATGGGCTGTATCTGACGCTGCTCCTTGCACTTGTCCCTCCGGTCAGCCAGAAAACCTCCGGATGATCACGGTCAAATGCGTCAAATGCCGCACGTGCGCACGTATTGACCTGAGCGAATCTGTTTTGGATCTCTTCTTCCAAGGCCCACTGGCTGGACGCCTGGCCCCGAAGGGTGGTCACTGTCACAACATAGTCACCTTCGCTGGTTTTGCTTCCCTTTGTCACATCGATCAACCAGTCGGCCACGCCGTCGTTATCCGACGCTTCCACCAGCGCATAATAAAAATTCTGCGCATAGGCTGGAAGCACGATACGGTCGATCCACTTCATATATTTGCCGCTTCTCAGCGTAACCCCGTCGCTGGCGGCTATCCGGAAGCCGCCCGGAACAGAGGTCATACTCTCCCCCATATCCGTCCATTCTGAACAGATTTCTACATATTCCTCATCCGTTTGGGGGGATGCCGGATCATCAGACGTCTTCGCCCATACCGCTGTGTAAGCCAAACACACATATAGGGCCAACGCCAAAGCCATAAGGCATCCCTTTCCGGCCCACTCACTAAATCTTTTCACTATATCCCATTCCTTTCCTACAACCCTGCACTTACTCAGCTATAAGGGCGTATCTCTTTGGTTGTATCACTGCCGGCTGCTATTTTACAACTACCAATTCATACTCGCTGCTGCCCAGCCCGATCTTCACTCCGTGCTCGATAGCGCTCTTCCAGTTGGTATCGGGGCTCACCGTGGTGAAATGATCGTGATGATGATGTTCCTGCCCCCTCTGCTGCTCATCCAGCAAACTGCCAGCAATAGCCTGTCGGGCGTTCACGGCATCGGCACAGGCCACGTCGATGGCCACCGGATCAAAGGAGGCAAACATGCCTACATCCGGCACAATGGCCGTATCATTCTCCGGATGGCAGTCGCAGTAGGGCGACACGTCAATCACCAGACTGATATGGAACTGGGGCCGTCCATCCACGACGGCCTTCGTGTACTCGGCGATCTTACAATTTAAAATATCATTGGACTCATCGCTGGCCGGGCAGACGGCGTCTTTGGGGCAGACGCCGATACAGCGTCCGCAGCCCACGCACTTATCGTGGTCAATAGCTGCTTTCCCGTCCGTGATCACCGGCGCGCCATGGGCACAGACCCGCGCACAGGCGCCGCAGCCCACACAGGCATCAGGATTCACATGGGGCTTCCCGGCGCTGTGCATCTCCATCTTTCCGGCCCGGGAGCCGCAGCCCATACCGATGTTTTTCAGGCATCCGCCAAAGCCGGTACACTCGTGCCCCTTAAAATGGGTCAAACTAATAAATACATCCGCATCCATAACGGCCCGGCCGATCTTGGCCTCCTTCACATAGACGCCCTGCTCCACAGGAACCGCCACATCGTCCGTCCCTTTCAGTCCGTCCCCGATCAGGATATGACAGCCCGTAGAAAAAGGCGAAAACCCGTTTATGTAGGCCGAATCGATATGATCCAGGGCATTTTTGCGGCCGCCCACATAGAGGGTATTGCAATCCGTGAGAAACGGTTTCCCGCCCAGCTCCTTCACCACATCGGCCACAGCCTTCGCATAGTTTGGCCGGAGATAAGCCAGGTTTCCCGGCTCCCCGAAATGAATCTTGACAGCGGCATACTTATCCTGAAAATCAATCTGCCCAATACCCGCCGCTTTTATCAGCCTGGCCAGCTTCTTCGGCAGGTTGTCGCCGTTTTTCACACGCATATCCGTAAAATATACTTTACTCTTTTCCATATTTTCCGAACCTCCTAACACCGGTCTTTGGTGTACCTATTTTTTTACAGTAATCGTCTTTTTTAGAGTGGCGACGCCCTTTATCTTTGCGGTGATTGTGGCCTTTCCGGCCTTTTTCGCTGTTATTTTTCCGTTTTTATTGACCGAGAGCACCGACGGTTTAGACGATTTCCAGGTGATACCTTTTGTAATAATTTCCTTTGAAACGTTATTCTCGCCCATAATCCCCGGATAAACAATATTACGGGAAACCGACAGATCTTTCTTCTTTTTTACTTTAATTGTAGAAGGCGCGTTCAGCTTTGCTTTCTTTACGCAGCTTTTTTTCACTTCGATAACCTGGACGGTTTTGCCTTTTACCGTTGATTTCGCCTGAGAACCCTTGATCGAGCTGCCAAACTCGGCGCTGACGCCGTACCAGCCGCCGGTATCGCGGCGGAAAGAGCCAAGGCCAATAAATTTGTAAGCGGGGTTAATCAAACTGGTATAATGCCCCGTTACCGCATAGGGATTTTGGTTCACCCAGTCTTTTTTCTCACTGTACCACTGTTCGATCCCCTGCATCATTCCTGAGTAATTCCATGCAAGGTTCTCCGCCCAGCTTTGCTCATCGCCATACATAATAGAAAAACAGCTTTCTCCGTTGGGACGGGTGTGGCCTTCATTGACCGTACACTCCACGGCCCGGAGCAGGGCGACCAATTCCAAATTTGCAGACCATTTGATCGGTACATAATCGGAACTGGTAAGCTTTTTTCCTGTGGACGGATTGATGTAACCTTTTGCGCAGGCTTCTTTGCGGATCTCATTGATCCTCTTTAATATTTTTGACTTGCCCACAGACTCAAATGTGCCGGAAATCCTAACCAGCATGTTACCTTTTCCTGCCTTTTTGACGTCGGCCGGACGCGCAGACGCAGCTATGGCCGGAGCGGGCGCCTGGGCCACCAGCAATGCACACAGCAGGAAAACAGCGGCCACTTTTGTTTTAACGGGTGTCTTTGTCATAATGTAACCCTCCCTTCAGTACCCCATTATAGTTTAGTATACAACACCCGCTTTATCAGGGTCAAGAGCGCATCTCCTCCAAAAGTACCTGCAAAATCATGATATGGTATTCCTCGTCTTTTATGATCCTCTCCAGCACGGCTTTCACGCACTCATCGCCGATCATGCCTATATGCATATTGTATTGCTTGATCGCCGCCTGTTCCGCCTCGATATCCGCCGCCAGCACTCTTTCCATGGTATCCGGAAGCGCCACATACTTGGGCGTCCACACCCGTTTCTGCCCGTTGCGGTATCTTGCCACATAATCAAGCCTGCCTCCGAGCAGCACGATCAGCTCACCCAGCTTCTGCAGGTGCATCATCTCCGCCATACCCATACCCAGAAGGGCTTTGGCGCAGGAGCAGTTTTTTCCACACAGACGCCCCTCGTTGTTGATATACTGGGTGACGGCGGAAAGCTCCGACACAGAACCACAGTAGTCTATGCTGAGCAGATTGGCATAAGCCTGATTACGCCCCTTCACCTCCAGGGGCGGATAGGGCAAATCCATCATAATGGGCCTAACGCCGTTAATCTGACAGTTACTTTTTAATACATGTGCATTCTCTTCCATACTAATATGCCTCTCCTTGCTACGCCTCTATATGACAATATATGGCGGCAGGGCAGGTTTGGTGCATTCCGTTCCCACTAAAGAAACCTGTTCTCCATAATATAATCGACACCGTATTTCCCGTAACGCTTGTCCATTGCCCTGCTGGCTTTAGCGCTGGTTGGTATTTCAATCCAGCAGCATACCTGCAAACCGTTTTTATGGGCCTTATTATCGGCAGATTTAGTGACGGTTCCCACAGTAACGCATTGACATTTCAAATTCCGTGCCGTCCGTATCACAGCAGACGAAATATTGTTAGCCAGATACCACAGGCAGGCCTTTTTATCCATTTTCCGGACAGTCTGCAGATATAGCTTAACGCTGGACTGGAAAACCGTCTGATCCAGCATATCCTTTTTCCTGACCAGTTTATATGTCTTTTTTACCGCTGCTACAGAAGAGTATTTCAGATCCAAAACAGCCACACAACCATACTGTTTGCACACATCCAGATATTCCTCAGTTCCTTATGTACATTTATGCAATAATAAAAAAGGGGCTGTCGGGAAATAGATAGTCCATAACAGGGGGCGATGTGATTCATACGAGTCACATCGCCCCCTGAAAATTTTTCCACAAAAGAGAAAAAAGATGGCTAACGACAACCATCTTCTCCCCGTTCCATGTTATAATGGAACCATGCTAAAACAAGATTATTATAACGACTTTTTTGAGTTTGGGCAACAAAAAATTAATTTTAACTTCTATGAATTGGCTTTACCCGACGACGATCCAGTCTATACCCTGAAAAAAGTGATGGAGGATTTAGATTTTTCAGGCCTGCTTGCCTGTTATTCTGACCAGGGAAGAACCGGGTACAACCCAATCATGCTGTATGCTGTTGTTACTTACGCAAATATGCGCGGAGTTCGTGCGGTTGACCGTATTGTAGATTTATGCCAGAGAGACCTCGCTTTTATCCTGTTGACCAAAGGTCAGAAGCCAAAGAGGGATACTTTCTATGACTTCAAAGGGAAAAAGCTGAAAGGCGAAGTATTGGATGAACTGAATTATCAGTTCCTGCGCAGGTTAGAGAAAGAGGGACTCCTTACGCTTAAGCAGCTTTACATCGACGGCACAAAAATAGAGGCCAATGCGAACCGCTATACGTTTGTCTGGCGCGGAACGCTGAATTACCACCTTGTCGGGCTGTTGGATACGATAGATGCCCTTTATAAAAAATACAACACGCTCTTGTTTGAATATGGCTATGGAGCAAAGTATGATCTTGGAAATGCACAGATGTTTGTGATCGAAGGCATGGACAAGGTTCGGAAAGTGATTGAAGAAAACAGGAGACGTAAGCTGACAAAACATAAAAAGATATCGAATAATACGGTCATAGAAATTGACAACTGTTCTCCCCTTGAGATCCTGAAACTCCAGCAGAACCTGCTGCAGATAGCGGTAGGGGAGGGGATTGCATTTGTAAATGGGAAAGGCCAGAAAAAACCAGAACTCCAGCAGCTCTACGAAGAACTGGAAAAATGCGGGAGCCGTCTGATGGAATATAAGAACAGTTTCGAGATCATGGGGAAAGACCGGAACAGCTATTCCAAGACGGACCTGGAAGCCACGTTTATGAGGATGAAAGAAGACCACATGCTGAACGGACAGTTAAAAGCCGCATATAATGTTCAGGTTATAGTGGAAAATTATTTTATAATCCACGTATATGTGAGTAACGACCGTACAGACTATAATACATTGATCCCCGTTCTGGAAAAACATCAGAAAGCATTTGGGGATATACTGGAAGAAGTAACTGCTGACAGTGGCTATTGCAGCGAGAAGAATCTCCTGTATTTGAAAGAAAAAGGGATTACCAGTTATATCAAACTTCAAGATCATGAACAGAGGAAAACGCGAGCCTATAAAGAAGACATCGGAAAGTATCACAACATGAAATATGAGGTTTTTGAAGATGAGCATTATTATATATGCCATGACGGACGGGAATTAAGGCATATCCGGACAGAGACAAAAGAACAGGATGGCTATACACAGAGGTATGAGGTGTATGGGTGTGCAGACTGCAGTAGATGTGAGCATAAAGCGAAATGTTTATATAAATATAATGCCGAAAAGGATGCAGAGAAAAATAAGGTGATGAAAGTCAATGAGCGCTGGGAAGAACTAAAGGAAGAAACCCACGCCATTATACAGAGTGAAAAGGGGATACTGAACCGCCAGATCCGCGCCATACAGACAGAAGGCCACTTTGGAGACATAAAAGAAAACGAAAAATTCCGCCGGTATAATTATCGGTCTACAGAAAAGGTATACAAGGAATTTATGCTGTATGCGATTGGGCGAAATATAAATAAATATCACCGTTTCCTGCATGATAAAATACATAAATTCGAAGGGAAAACAGAGGAGACAGCTGCATAGGAAAAGAGTACTTCCGGAATTAGCAGCAAGGGGATTTTGCGCCCTAAAATAAGGTGACCAACAAGGGAAAAGATATCTCTCGCAGAAGAGTCCATGTTGAAAAGCACGGAATTCTGCGGGAGATATCTTTTTGGGGAAACAGGTCGGTAAATGACACTAAAAAGAGTCATTTACCGACAGCCCCCTATATGACAATATATGGCTGCAAGGCGGGGTTGGTGCATTTCACCTCCGTTTCTCCTGCTTTCATCCTGAATTTTTGCTGCCATTATTTCTTTTACAGATATCACAGAAACCGGCAGTCAATGACTGCCGGTTTCAAAGATTTCCTGATCCGTTCCGATCAGCACATGTTTTCCCTCAAACGCGAATCCATAATGCCGGATACGTGCCCGGGGAATACCGGCGCTGATCAATTCCGCATCGTATTCCTTCTCCCGGATCTGGCGCAGGGCCGCTGCCACCGTTTCCTCCAGGCTGTCCTCCTCACCGGCATCATGTACTTTAAATTCCAGCACCAGGGCAGGAAGGCCGTCTCCTTCCGCGCTGCGGGGCTGCATCAGCACATCATACCGGCCAAAATCGCTCTCCCGGTTCGATTTGATCTGATAATGCTCTCTCTGATCCACCAAAAGCCCCAGGACAAAACCATGGTAAAAGCGCTCAGGTTCCGTCCGTTCGGAGGGATGATTCACGGTGTCAAAAAACCCAAACGTATCCAGGGCCACTTTATTCATATAATGGTTCATGGCTTTTAGATCGCCCTGCAACAGCGATTTCGCAAAATTCTGGTAATCTCCCTCCGATCTGCCAAACCATTCTCTGATCAGCCGCTCGAACATGAGCTCAACCTCAAAATTGGTCAGGGACAGTTCAAATTGCTTCTGCAGCGTTCTCGGATGCACCGCATAGGACTTCACTTTTAGATAGCCGCCGGCAAGCAGTAAGCTCCAAACCGCGCCCTCATTGCCCCCCAGCTGATCAAAAACGATCTGCTCGTCAATCTCCGTATAAATGCTCTTTCCCTCCAGCAGATCTTCCATATGCTGCTTGATATCCCGGGTTCCCGTGCGGATCAGACTGCTCACCAGGGCATTGGAGCTTGTGGAAGCCCAGAATGTCTGATATGTCTTTTCTTTTAGAAAATTCGTGATCGACCATGGATTGTAGATATTGGAAACCCTTCCGAATGTGAAACCGTCATACCATTCCTTTACCCGCTCTTTTTCCCCGGACATGCCCGCTTCCTCTAAGGCCGCATATACTTCCCCTTCTGTAAACCCAAAGGCAGCAGCGTAAGCCTGCGAGGTTGTCGTTACCACCCGCAGATTATTTAAATCCGAAAAAATGAATTCTTTGGACATCCGGGTAACGCCTGTCATAACTGCCCGCTCCAGATAGGGATTGGACTTAAATGTGGCATTGAATATACTGCGTGTAAAGTTCACCAGTTCCTCCCAGTATCCGCCCACATAGGCTTCCTGCAGAGGGGAATCATATTCATCCAACAACACAATGACATTTTTGCCATAATATCTGCCCAGATACCCGCAGAGCCGCTGCAATGCCAGACTGGCCGCCGTGTCATCCATATCGGCATTCACATTGTCAAATTCCTTCTTTTCAACAGCGCTCAGGCAATCCCCCTCCGACAGATACCGGTGGTTTCTGTACTGTTCTGCCAGCAATGCGCAGATCTGTTTCCGCAGGGTCTCATAAGTATTCCCCTTCGCCGAGGAAAAGGTAATGGAAAGCACCGGGTAAGCGCCCTGCAGCAGCCGGTATTTCTTTTCCCGCCAAATAGAAAGCCCTTTGAAAAGATCCTTTCTGTTCTCGTAACGGTTAGAAAAAAAGCACTCCAGCATACTCATATTTAAAGTCTTGCCAAAACGGCGGGGACGGGCGATCAACGTCACATCATCACCGTTTTCCCACCACTCGCGGATGAAATCCGTTTTGTCCACATAAAAGAAATCATTTTCGCGCAGGGATGCAAAGTTCTGTTTTCCGATACTTATGGTGCGCATAGGGGGGCCGCCTCTCCTGATGATCTGGGGATATTATACCCTGTTTTGGGGGAGACTGGCAAGGAGGGATTACCGTTTCAAACGTATCACTTTACTCCATGCACTGTAATACATCTTTTTCCCAACTTTTTTATAGGCCCGTGCTTTTAAATAATAATTGACATTCCTCTTTAATCCTGGCAACCGCATCCCATGGTCTTTTCTTCCAAACCTGCTCTTTTGAACATTCTTTATAAAATTTTTCTTAGTACTGAAATATATCTCGTAACCGCTTACAGTCTTGTCTGGCCTGATCTTTATCCGTCTTGCATATGACAACTTAGGGGCTTTGGGTACTACTTTGACGGTAATCTTTTTTACAGTTTCCTCATAGCCTCCTTTCGCCGCAGCTTTAATCGTTATTTTGGTTTCTCCATAACTTTTTACTGTTACTTTCCCTTTTGTGGAAACCACAGCCACTTTTTTGTTGCTGCTTTTATACGTCAGCTTCCCGCCACCGCTGGCTTTCGCTTTCAGGGAAAAGGGCTTACATTTGTAGACGACCGTTTTGGAAGATGCGGTAATTGTTTGAGGCCGCAGCTGATTCGCATTATCATTGTTAGATACAGCTGCCCCTGGCTTGGTAACTTTTCCATCATCTGAAACCTGACCAATTGCTGGAATAATCTTTTGCACAATAAGGATTTTGCCACACGTGGAGCAATGTGATCCTTCTGTTAATCCATCTTGCGTATTTGTCGGTTCCACACGTGGATCTATGACGCTCTTATGGCCAATTGCTGGAGTAAACTCATCTTTTTCACTTTTACATACTGTACAAGTATATGTCCTGATGCCCTTTTCTTCGCAAGTGGCTTTTTTCTTTACCACACCTTTATTATATGTATGCGCTTTTTTGGTAATACTCTGTCTCTGAATCTGATTACATATGGAGCATTTTCTGATCTTTATACCCGATTTTGCACAAGTAGGTTGTACACTTATCATCCAGGAACTATAGCTATGTTCTATTTCTACTGCATCTATAATATATTCTAAAGTACCAGAGAAAACGCCTACTGTACTCACTTTTACCAGGTACTTCCCTGTTTTACCAGGTACGAAGCTACTTCTGGCACAATCACTATTTTCATAAGATTGTTTTTTAAGCAGATCCCCATCTGGATTATATATTTCTATAGTTACGGTATAACCACCATCCAAAATCCAACCGATAGATGCGTCATTCAAATTTTTATCCGTGATTTTATCCCTGATCCTATAACTACAATGCACTGTCTTGCCTACTCCAATGGTAGAAACAATTTCTGAATCATTTTTTTCCCATGCCCATATTTTTATCGCAGGTATAGTCTTTGTACGGACATTAAATGAAACACTACACGCAATATCATAATCACCGCTAATTGTTACCTCACCGATATATGTATCTTCAGTATCACATACAATGGATATCCAATTATAATCACTGTTTTGATAGGAATGTTCAAAAACTATACCTTTTGAATTTCTAATTGTTTCCGTTGCGGTATAATTCACGCTATCAATTTCGTTTACTCTTTTACCCGTATCACTATCCGTAAGCTCATAGCAAATATAATATCGGTTTCCTGTTTCGTATTCAGATGGTACCTCCCCCATTCTGGTATCTGATACCCAAACATGAAGATTATAATTTTGAGCAATTCTCGCATTGGATCCCGCACTTTCTAATGTCAATATACCAAAAGAAGTGCTGTCACAATCAGGTTCCCACCTGTCTATCTGACCATTGTTATGAAAAATATTATTTGTATCTGCTATAGCACAAGGTATTTCTTTTTCTATTGCAACGGTCGCATTAACTTTTTTTGCTGTCAAATCAAATATTAATATGTACACACTTGTCAGTAGAATATTGATTATAAGTATTACACGGCGAAATATTTTTAAATTTTGATTAACTGATTTCATTATCCTCGTCATCTCCTACTTTTTCACACATATAATTTTTCTCCAGGCACTGTAATATGTCTTTTTCCCAACTTTTTTATAGGATCGTGTTTTCATAAAATAGTTGACATTCTTTTTAACTTTCCCATCCGCATCCCGTGATCATTTTTTTCAAACCTGCCTTTTCGAACATTCATTTTAAATTTTTTATTTGTGTATAAATATACCTCATAACCACTTATTGTCTTATCCGACTTAATTTTCAGCCGTTTTGCGTTTGCAAATATAGGAGTTTGGGGTACTACTTTAACGGTGATTTTTTTTCTGTAACCGTAATGCTTAAAACCTTGCTGCCTGGATTGTGGTTTGCGTCACCAGCAATCGTAACAGTGATTTTAGCCACACTCGGTGAAATCCCTGTAACTCGGCCCTGGGCATTCACCGCAGCTATATCTATATTGTCTGATATATAGCTTACTGTCCCCACACCGTTTGCCGTAATCTGGGCAGACTCTCCAGCCCGGATACTGACGGAAGACAGCGAAGCTTTGATTGTCTGCGTTGCTTTCCCAATCAAAAACTCTTTAACAAGAGTTCCTGCATATCTGCCTATACCGATAATTTCTGCCCTTGCGGTACCCGCCTCTGTGTTATGGCTAAACGTAACAGTATAATCTATATCTTTTTTCAAAACGATATCACCATCGGTTACGCTTACCTGTGGCATCTGTGGCTTCCCCGTATAAACGGCATTGGGAATAAAGGCCTCGCAGAGAACGATCTTCTTTCTCACTGTACCGCCAGAAAACATCGCAATAAATGCATGACCATTATTTTCAGCATAGGTCTGTGCTGTCGAACCGCTGTTTCCATACAATGTGAAATGGTCAGAGCAATTCTCAAAAATCCTTCGGTCGAACGCAAGGAAATCATTGTTTATCGTAACTTTTTTCAACAATGAACAAGACGAAAAAGCTTCAAATGATATCGATTGTACAGATTCAGGAATGTTTACCTCCGAAATTGAATTACATAAAGAAAATGCATTCATCCCTATACTCGTGACACTTTGCGGTATCTCAATATCGGACAATTTTGTACAACTTGTAAAAGTATATGACTGTATTGATGAAATTTTTTTACCAAGGCGGACGGTTATCATGTTTGTACAAGCCTGAAAAGCCCCGGTTCCAATAGTCGTAACGTTATCGGGAACAATCATATTTGCTATTCCCGAACATCCACGAAAGGCATCATTTCCAATAGAAACTAATTTACTGGGCAACTGAATATTCTCTAACCCTGTACATCTCGCAAATGCTGCTTCACCGATTTTTTAATACTTCCTGGAAGGGAAACCTGCTTTATGGAAACACAATCCGAAAAAGCGCATTTCCCAACGTTATCAATATTTCCACTGACAACAATTTTTGTAATATCCTCCAGGTAGTTCGCCCAAGGAACATCCGTGGTTATTCCTGTATAGTAATTTGCCTCGATCGTGTAGTCAGGCATTGACCCATTTCCGCTAATGGTCAGTGTTCCATCCGAACTGTATTGCCATGTAAGGTTTTCACCCATAATTCCTGATTTCACAGTTTCTGCTTTAGTTTCCATGAGTGTTATGTTTTGCAGAATACCTATTAGCAGCAGGATCATAGTTAAAAAGTACATAAAGATTACCGGATTCCATTCTTTTATCCTTGTCATTTTTTCACTCCATTCATATTATTTAGGTATTGTTTTTCCACTTCCTGCTATAAGAAAATACTCTGGTTACATTTTCTTTTTTGTATACGAATTTTTTTATTGTAATCCCTGTACCTGTACCCATACCCTTTTTTCCTACCGTTTCAAGCGTATTACTTTACTCCATGCACTGTAATATGTCTTTTTCCCGACATTTTTATAAGCCCGCGCTTTTACATAATAGTTAATATTCCTTTTCAGTCCTACCATACGTACCCTATGGGCATCTTTCTTAAACATACCTCTTTTGACATTCTTTTTGAAATTTTTCTTTGTACTGAAATATATTTCGTAACCGCTTACAGTCTTGTCTGGCCTGATTTTTATCTTTCTTGCATATGACAACTTAGGGGCTTTGGGCACTACTTTGACGGTAATCTGCTTTGTGGCCTCCTTATAGTCTCCTTTAGCCGCCGCTTTGATCGTGATTTTGCTTTCCCCATAACCTTTTACCGTTACTTTCCCTTTTGCGGAAATCACAGCTACTTTTTTGTTGCTACTTTTATACGTCAGCTTCCCGCCACCGCTGGCTTTCGCTTTCAGGAAAAAGGGCTTGTTTTTGTAGACCACAATTTGGGAAGATGCGACGATTTTCTGAGGTCTGGTCTGGTTTACGTTTTTCTTTTCAAATGGTCGTCCATCATCTCCTGGCTTGGTATCCTCTCCTTCATTTGAGCCCTGACCGGTGGTTGCTGGAATTACATTTTGGGCAATAAGGATTTTGCCGCATATGGCGCAATGTGCTCCTTCTGTCAATCCATTGTGTATACTTGTTGGCTCCACACGTTGATCTTTTATGCTTCTATGGCCAATTTCCGGAATAGACTCAGCCTTTTCACTTTTACATACCATACAAGTATATATCTTGATACCTTTTTCTTCACAAGTGGCATTTTTCTTTATCACGCCACCATCATATGTATGTGCCGTTTTTGCAATGGTTTGTGTTTCTATCTGACCACATATAGAACATTTTCTGGTTTTTATACCTGTTTTCGTGCAAGTAGGTTGCTCACCTATTATCCATGTATTATAGGCATGTTCTATCGATACATATGCCTTTTCAAGATATTCCTTCATTTTCTCTAAATATATTGATAGATTTACATGATCGTTGTTAATATACGCTCTACATGCGTTTAAATAACAGCTGTATGCATATATACTATTCATTTCAATATCGTTCTGGGCATATTCAATCCACCCTTGCAAACTTTTGGGGAGCTTATCTAATTCTCCAGATTCTAACTTTCCTTTACTGTACGCAGTTGCATAGACAATCATAGTATTACTCATTATAGTTTTATTTTCTATCAGTTTTTTTCTTTTTGTGTAATCATAATTTTCCCCATATGCACATTCAACCTCGCCCCTCTTCCATAACCTAAAATCGTTCAAAGCAATACCTTTCATCTCATTATACCAAACAAACCATTTTTTTAGATCGTCGTCCTCAACCCTAACACAACAAGTTGCACCTATTCCATTACTGGACTCTGCAGTGATTGTCGTCTTTCCTACAGCTTTCGCTGTAATTATACCCTGATCCACAGTTGCCACACTTGTATCACTACTAGTCCACGTAATGGTTTTATCCGTTGCATTACTTGGTTCTACTGTTGCCATTAATGACTTCCTAAGGGTAATATCAATTACTATGTAATCACTATCAAGGGAAATTCCTGTAACAGCAATTTCCGAAGTTGACCTCTGCTCTATTTCCTCTTTTTCTATAGCTTGTGCCGGAACAGACAATATCCATGTCCCAAATAGAAGTATCAAAAAAGCAAACAAATATTTCCATTGTTTCATTTATTCTCCCTCCCATTCCGTTTCAAACACATCTTTTTCCCAAAATCCCTTTCGAGACATTCTTTTTTAAATTTTTCTTGATGCCGACATATACTTCACATGATAATTTTATAAGAACATTTGACAATTTTGTATCCATACGACGCTTTTTTATCTTTCTTAACTGTGATCCAGGTAGTCCCAACTGCCAAGGTTTTACCCTCGCCCCTTAATAAATTTTTTGCATTTATGAGGTAACTTCCCCTCCCTTTTTTTGTAATCTTTTCGATGCGATATGCCGGTCCGGCCAACCCAAAATCTCCAAGAGATGCATAGTACATCCCATCTATGCAGACCAATGAAGCACTATTTTTCTTTAACTTCGGCCGCACAAGCTTTGTCCTAAAGAGTTTTTTATATAGCTTTGATGTAAAATTCATGTCCAGGCGCGCCAATACTCTCCCACCAGAGAAGTCTTCCAATTGATCCTCATAATTGATTTTGTTATATTTACAATCCGCCAGCGTACCAGCTATGTCAAATTTATGCGGCACATCCATTTTTATAGCGACCTTTTTATTCTTTTTGTAATCATCCATACAATAAAGCGTTGTCACATAAAAACACATATTGCCTGTCAACCATTTAATGCCCTTATCCTTCTTCATATTGGAAACTGTGCTGCTTGCCGCTATGGCCTCGCAGGGTTTTTCAATAAACGTAACCAACATGATGCAAGAGATCATAATACATATAATTTTTTTCAATATTACCACCTATCCTTCTTTAAAATTCTCTAATGCTCAAGGCAATGCTCCTTGAATCATCAAGCACAAAACCCTTTCCGGCCACGTGAGCGTACTGAAATATGCAACTGCTTTTTCAAAAAACAATAATGCAAATCGTCTCCAGTCACAATATCGGTTGGTCAAAAACGATAGTATATGCTTTTGTCATATGCGATATCCTGCTTCTTTGAACCAATGAACAGGTTTGTTTTCTGGAATTTTATAATCCCTTGCTCTTCCGCACCGCATTCTGCTGCGCGGCCTGGTACAGTTCCTTGGCATAGCGGAGATACTCCGCATAATTTTTTATAGCCTGCCTGGTCTTTCCCGACACGGAACCGCTCTGCTCCATACCGCGCCATTCCTGGCAAAACAAATTGTATTCTTCGCCCTGCCAGTAGGCAGACGCATCTGAGATTCCCGCGGAAATATCCCGCATTTTTCTATCGTATGTATCCACAAAGCTATCCATTTTCTTCGCGCAATTTTCCAATTGATCCGTATTTACCTTGATTGAATAGTACCCCATCTCTCCTCAGCCTCACTTAAACTGTTCCGACAAACTGATATTGGACTGTTCTGTTTTTTCATACCCTTCTCCGATCTGCTTTCGCAGGATGCGAACATAGTTTTCTATTACGGTATGTCTTGCATTATAATATTTCTCTTTCATCGTGCCAAAAGAAGCGCTGGCATGGCTATAGGCCGCGCCGGACCATCCGTTTCCCAACGCATTTGCCGATGCTATGGCTGCCTCGAAAGCTGTCTGCATTTCCTGATTGTCATTGGAAATCCTCTTGGCTAAGCCGGAAACCGCGTCTGTATTGATTTTCAATTCTCCTGCCCTCCGTTAGCCAGATAATCCTCCATCTTCGCCAGATACTGCTCCCGCTCCGGATTATGGTATCCTCTGAAAATCACATCCATAATATCCTCATGGTTGAACATATAGACCAGTTCCTTCGTCAAATACCCTTCCGGATACAGCAGCCCCATATAGTCAAATTCCCGATGATCTTCTTCCACGACCTGTTTTATCCCGATCACCACCAGCTTTTTCCCTGCATTTTTTAACAGCACCACGCTACCCACCGGCAAATAATCTTCCATCCTCATACCTTTTCTCCTCACCCGTTACCATTTGAACCAGGACATAAAACTCTCGCCCATAGACTTTCCAAACTCCACTGCCTGGACCCCCATATTATAAAAATTTTTAGCGGTATCTACCACCGTATCGGCTGCGACTTCGGTTGCGCTTATCACAGACACCATACCTATCGCTGGCACAGACATGGCTACGCGAAGTCCCACATCATCTGTGGAAGTATTTATAAAATCCTGGGCAATAGTAATATTGTCCTGAAATGTGGCGTGCGCCTTATCCACATCTATATTTACAAGGCCAAGCGTATACGTACTTGCCAGGCTGCTGGCCCCCGCCAGGCCGGATTTCATAAACGTATTGCCCAATTCATTATAGGTATATCTCCCGTCTTCAAATGATACACAGAAATCTCCCACGCCGGTCGTCACAATAGACACAAACGCACCGGCACCCGCCAAATTATGCTGTTCCGCCTCAAAGTCCCCGGTAATACGGTCAGGAGAAAGCTTCTGTGCGGCAATAGCGATTCCACTTCCCGGACCGACCGTTTCATGAGCGCCCAGCAGAACCTCCGGTACACTTTTCCCGATGCTGCCTCTCCATACCGTCGCTCCCGCACCTATGACAGAACCGGCAAGCCCCAGACGGTTCATGCCCGTCTCATATTTCGCCATAAATTTCCCCGCCGCAGAGTTTGGTGATATTTTGCTCAAATCTTCATTCCACCCCGGCAATTTACGCAATTCTTTTTCATACACAGCCTGAAGTACATCGGGGCTTATCCCCACCAAAGCCGCATACTCAATAATCTGATCCCGGGGCGTATCGCTACGCATTGCTTTTTCTATCTGCTGTACATAAGATATGCCTGTTTTCGCCTGCTTTAGCTGACTATCATTTTTGATTTTTCCCACAGCGCCAATGACATTTTTTATGTCGCCTACCGCCTGCCTTCGCATATTGTCGGTGTCATTTCCACTATATACCGCAATGGCACTGCCGGTCGGCCGGGCAAAACTTTCCGGATCCTGTTTGAGCAAATACTCTTCTACCCTTTGAAAATCCTGGAAAACATCCGCGCACCACTGGAAACACGTCTGCATTGTATCCCCGCATTGGCTTACTAGCCTTCGATTGGCTACCGTACTCAAACCTGGAATATGTGTTTCCTCATACAGCGCAGTCAATTCCCGCTGTATACCATATAACCTACCGGCCAAACCCAGCAAACTTTTTGCATAACCCATAAGCATCTGCGTATCCACCCGAATCGTAGCCGCCATGTTTTCTCCTCCTAATTTTACCAGGCTCCGCCTCCGCCCGGCGTGTTTTTATCCAAAAAAGATGTATTTAAATGGCGGAGTGTTCCGGCAATCCGGCCACACTGCGCCGCCGTCCGGTCTCCAGCATCTGCCACATTCTCCTGTCCAATCCCCTGAAAACTGCCGCGTATCTGATCCATCAGGCTATAAATCTCGCCCCTTATCTTCTCTAATTCCTCCGCCTTGCATTGTAATTTCTGTCTTGCTTCTCTCCCTGTCACATTTCCTCCCTTTCCCCGCCAAGGTGACAGGAGCCTGAAATCCAGGCCTCTGTCACAGCCAATAGGCCATACCTAAATTGAACCATCAGACTTTAAAGGAATCCGCCAGGCTGACGTTGGCCGTCTCCGTCTCCACATAGCCTGCTTCTACATTTGTGCGCAGAAACTTTACATAATTATTGATGACATCATGGTAAGTCTGGAAATATTTAGAAGCAAAAGTTTTATATACCTTTACCGTCTCCTGATAGGCTTCTCCTTCCCAGGTTCCCCCAAGACCTTCTATCGTCTCCTTGCTCTCATTCAATGTATCCAAAAGCTGCTGATTCAAAGCCTCTATACCGCTGGCGATCGAAGCGACCTCATCCGTACTGATTACGATATTGCCCATAATTTTCCCTCCTTTAGTTTGCCAGTTTCTTTACCTGTGCGATATTATCGTTTTTCCGGTTTTCGTAGTTCTGATACTGCAATGCCAGCATTTCACTGGCTGACTGGAGTTTCTGTGACATCTGCCTTAAATCCTCGCAAAAGCCGTCGATCTGAGCCACGAAAGCCTTATTATCCTCACTGTCCCACGCGTTCCCCATATTGTCCGCTTTCTGCATCATCTGTGCGGCAATACCGGAATATTTACCGGAAAGTGAAGATAGTGTTTTAGAAGCCGCCTGAATCCTTGTCGGCTCCACCCGCAATGTTTTTCCCATTTTTTTACTCCTTTCATTTATAGTAATATCAGCCGGGAGCCGTTCTCTATATGCAGTTCTCCGGCTGTATTGCCTGGATTTAATATCTCTTCCGCGTCAGCATCACATAAAATAACGTCTCCGTCGGCCTCAAACTGGCCTGTAGACAAATCCTCCAATGCAACCGCCAACATCCTGGTAATCTCACGAATCGTGCTTTCCAAAGGAATATAAACGTCAAATTCTCTGGCCGCCGCGGGAAGAAAAACCTCAACCAATACCTTCCGCATCCTCTTCCTCCTCTGCATACATCAGTTTTGTCCAGTAGGCCCGGCCTTTTTTGACTACATAGCCAAAGGCTTCCCCATCTTCCTCGTTTTTTGGTGCCCCAATCACTTTGGAAGCTTTCAACTGATATTGCTCCCGGAAACCGTTTCCTACCCAGATACCGAAATCATTTTTTACATTCGCTTTATACCAGCCGCTATACGCAAAACCCGAAATACGGGAAGCGCTTTCCGCGGCAATGACAAATACGTTATACGCCACAGCGCCTTTTAACAGGATTAAATCCAGCATTTCCTGGGGCATATTTCCCACCGCCTCCCGCAATGCGTGAAGCGCGGGGATAACCACGATTTGTATAGCGTATGTCTCCGGCGGGCGGTGCTCTTCCAGAGCTGTCTTGTAAGCATTATTCCGGTCACGCACCAGCGCAAATACTCTCTGGATTTCTCTCTCACAGTCAGCGCTGCCCACAAAATAAGAATCCTCCCGGGATATCCATGGCTTTACCTTTCCTTCCACATCCAGAATGGATAACTGCCATTTTGTGGTTTCCAAAAGCCGGATCAGATTACCGACAAAATTTATATAATTGTCGCCGTTTCCCATGACCAGGCTGATATAGGATGCCGAAAGCGGATACTCCTGTACGCCCAGCCCCTGAATGGCTATTCCCACAGGAATATCTGTCTTGTCTTTCCTTGAAAAATATTGCTCCATATAGTCTGCATCTACGCGGTCAGGGAGGATTGGAATGCGTTCCGCTCCTCTGCCGTTCCACTGGGCCGCTATTTTTTTACAAACCGAACGTATATAGGCCGCCGGAGCATGCCCGTCTGTAACGGACGCTGTTTGGAACTCGTAAACCTGATCTATGTTTACTAACCCTCTCCCCGGGCATTTCGCCGGACACAAACCGTCCAAATTACCAAACACCGCCGCATAATCCGTTTCATCATTCATATTCAGCATGATCGTCTGCGAAAAATTCGACCGCAGACGGATTCGCAGATCATTGAAAGCCACCGCCGTTACGACAAAGTAAATCCCATATTTCACACCTTCCCTGAAAAAGTATCCGGCAGTTTCTTCCAATTCCTCATATATTTCAGAAAAAACTGCATAATTGTTGATGACCACCACAACCGACGCAAAGGGGTTCTCCGCATTTTTCTCATATTCCAGGTAATTTCCGCCATACGCAAGCAGCGTTTTCTTTCGCTCGTTGACCATTCCCTGCAATAGCTTAAACAAATTACCGATCTTCTCTCTGTCCGGCGCAAATAAAACGTCCCCCACATGGGGCGCATCAGAAAATACCTGCAATGTCTCAGCGCCAAAATCCAGCACATAGGCATGAAGCTGTTCGGCAGTGTGTTCTGTGAGCAAAGAATACATCATCACACTTAAAAACTGTTCCTTGCCGCTTCCCGCAGCCCCCAAAATCAACGTATTTCCTTTTTCTGTCAAGGGCAGACGCAACAGCCCTCTTTTCTCCCTTTGCGACGCCGGTTTGTCATATTCACCGATCACGGGAGCCAACATGTATCCTTTCACCCGGTCAGACGCATATTTTTCTTTTAATTCCTCCAATAAAATCCGTTCCGGCATTGGCGCAAGCCACAACGGTTTCACCCGTATGCGTTCTTCCTCCGCTATTTTTTTCAGATATAGTACAACGGCGTCCAGCTGTTTCACCGGTTTGGCAACGCATATTTTCTTTTTGTCCGGGATTACCTCTTTTACTGTATTTCCCGTATTGTCTATAATTCTGATTCCATCATCTTTTTGTTCTTCTACTTTATCCTGGGGAACATACAGGGAGCCTGCCCAGGCGGATTGTCCCAAGCGGAACAATTCATTATAGCCAACCTGCAAGTAAAACCTTCCCGTGTCTTTCAATTCCGCCGCTTCCGGGCGTTTCAACATCTCCATGCTATCTGTTTTTTCCTGGACTTTCAGACATACACGGAAACGGCTGTTGCTCCAAATCTGGTCGTCCACTACGCCGGAAGGCTTTTGTGTAGCTAAAATCAGATGTATGCCAAGGCTGCGACCAATGCGGGCCGCGCTGATCAGCTGCGCCATAAACTCTGGCTGCTGAGTTTTCAGCTCCGCAAACTCATCCGATACGATAAAAAGATGCGGCAAAGGTGTACTGACCACATTTTCCCGATACAGCTTCTGATACTTATATATATCCAAATTACTGATTCTCTCCCGCAATCCGATTTCAGCAAAGATCTCTTCCCGGTATTTCAACTCACTCTCTATGGACACAAGAGATCGTTTAATTGCCGCCCCATCCAGATTCGTAATGATACCCGCCGTGTGAGGAAGATCGGCAAAAGATTTCGCCATACCACCGCCTTTATAATCAATCAGGATAAAAGCCACCTCATTAGGATGAAAATTTACTGCCAGGGACAAAATATAGGTCATAACAAATTCGGATTTGCCGGATCCTGTCATTCCCGCTATTAACCCATGGGGGCCGTGGGCATCCTGATGCAGATCCAACTTAAAAAGCTCGCCAAAAGTGTCTACGCCAATAGGCGTTTCCAGGGATTTCACCGGGTCATTTTCTTTCCACCGGGTCAGTGGGTTTAAATGCTCTATTTTTCCCACACCAAACATCTGGAGAAACGTCATCACCGTGGGCAACTGATACCCTCTCTCTTTATCCGCCAGGGAAATATTGGCAAGCTTAACGCCCAATTCCCGCAGTGGATATTCGGATTTTTTATCCATCGTAAACGCGGTCTGCTTGCCGGAAATATCCTTTTGGCTATATAGTTTTCCACCGCCATCGGACAACTCCGCAACCACCGTACACTCTTTCGGGAGATCGCGTATTTTTTCACAGGCGCTTATCGTGCTGAAATTAAGATTTTTCTTGTGTGCCCGGATTTTTTCCAGCAACTCAAAACGAATTTCCAGGTTTCGGTTAAAGGCAAACAACACATAATAAGGGCTTCGCCCCTTTAGTTCTTCCTGGGATAGCTGGGAACATTCTTCCATCTCCTTTCCCAACACGGAAGTAATATGTTTCAGGTCATTCATGTCAAAAGCGGTCATGCGCAATTCTTTATCGTCCGTCCAAATATGCGGCAGCCATTTTACAAAATCACATAAGCCTTTATCCTCTTTTTCCAACAAAAAAATAAGTTTCACATCTTTATAGCTATAGGACGCGACAAGTTGAATAATCAACTGTACCGCCAGTTCCCGGATCTCCTGCTTCCCGCCAACAATTCCCATACAATATTCCTGTTCAAAGGACACCGTAACCGGAACTTCTTCTAATTTATGGGGTGTTTCACACATACGGTACATTGCCTCACGCAGATTATCTTCTTCCAGTGAAAACACTTTCTCCTGGTGGCTGATTTCCCCTACAAGAGGCAGATTGCCCTTTCCTATGCGAAACTGCAAAAAATCGTTATGGTTAGGGCTCCTTTCCCACAGTTTCTGCTCTCTGCCTTTGATGCGTTCGGCATACACCTCCGTTTCTCTGAAATTCTCATGCAGTATTTCCTCTTCTTTCCTGCATAATTCCCGGATCTCTTTTTCTTTTTTCTGCAAATATTCAGTATATTTGCGCTGGCGCAATGCCTCTCTTTTTTTCTTTTTCCTGTCCTCAAAAGCTTTATTCAATACCGGCCACAGCACACAGCCAAGAAGCATACTGCCGCACATGATACCGCTGGAAATTGCCGATGTGGTTTGCCCTTGATTCAATGCATTGTGAATGGTAAATATTCCTGAAGTCATAGAAGCCAACCCCATCGTCACAGAAGGGCCGATGACCAGCGCCATCGGCGTATTGTTTTGCGTATCGTCGGCGGGCGGCATATCTATCCGGATTTTTACTTTTTCGATATCCCGCTTAAACCGCGGCGATTGGAAAAAAGGCTCTTTTTCCGGACACGCCGGATGAATGACGCTTTCCTGTCCCTCTATGGCATCGGCATGCAGCATTCTTTGTTCAAAATTCCGGATGTCTATTTTTCCATCCGGATTGTTCAGGGAAAGAAACTCTTTTCCAAAAATAATCTTTAAACCCATCACATAAATCACATCACCATAGGCTAATACCTCTTTTTCAATGGCTTTTCCGTTTACATAAGTTCCATTCGTACTCTTGTTATTTTTGACAATCCATTCTCCGTTTTCCTGGAAAATAAGTGTATGTAGATTTGAGACAAAATCATTTTTATAGACGATTGTATTTTGTTCGTTTCTGCCTATAGAAATCTCCTCATTTTCATACAGGCGAATTTTCCTGTATCTTTTACGGTCTGCCGTATCCGCTTCCACATATAAAACCGCACCGCCATTCCCCACAGCGTATATCTGCATCGGCAGTAATACGACTTCCTTCTGTTCCTTTCCATCCATGCCGTAAAGGGAAGTATCCTGGTTCGCTTTCAGAATCCATTTTTCTTCGACTGCTTCAATAGAAAATCGATAACTTACGTTGTCATCAGCATTAGAAATTAAGTAAAATATCCCCCTTACCTTTTTCGGCAGCGCTAAAGTAGATACGCTTTTTACCGTAAGCAATGTCACAATCATTTTATCGCTCCTATATTCCACTCTCCGAAATTTACCATGTCAGTTCTAACTCCCATGTATCGTCTTTTTTCTTCTTCGATGATTTTTTTGAAGATGAGCTTTTTTTACCGGAAGAAGAACTTTTCTTTTTAGAGGAAGCACTGGATTTTTTATTTTTGGATGATGTACTGGTTTTTTTCTCTGTATTATCCGCAGGTGATTTCTTGTCTGGCTCTGGTTCTGGTTTAGGTTCCTGTCCAAGGCTGACCACCAGATCTATCTGCGTATTTTTCTCTACCTGCGTCCCACCTTCCAAACCCTGGCTGACCACCAACCCTTTTTCAACTTTTTCACTGTAAGCTTCCGATGTGGCATAATCCAATTTTGCCTCCTGCAAAGCCTGTGCAGCTTCATCCAGACTTTTTCCGGTCACGTCCGGAACTGTAGCCGGTTCCGCCCCTTTACTGACCACCACGGAAATCACCTGCTGTTCTTCCGCCTTACTCCCCGCTTCCAAATCCTGGGATATGACAGCTCCGGCCTGTAGTTCATCCGAATAAGTTTCCCCGGTAATCTGATACCCCAGTCCGGCCTGATTTGCAGCTTTTTCTGCTTCTCCTGACGGCATTCCCGCCAACTGAGGAACTTCCACCAGCGCCCCTTTGCTGAGAGTGACT
This sequence comes from uncultured Lachnospiraceae bacterium, assembly GCA_910588295.1. Taxonomy (GTDB): domain Bacteria; phylum Bacillota; class Clostridia; order Lachnospirales; family Lachnospiraceae; genus UBA11957. The sequence continues at coordinate 49,513 of CAJUQO010000002.1, forward strand.
TCTATTTTATCTCCCTTTTTTACTACCGTCTCTGCCTCTATGTTCTGAGATACAATTCTCCCTTTTTCTACCTGATCTGAATACACAGAACCTGCCTCTACGATTTGCAGTGAGTGATCCTCGCCAGCCGCTTCTTGTATGGCAGACTCCAAAGTCATATTAACCATGTAAGGAACTTTCCGCTCCAAGGTTTTTTGCTGAAGCCAATAAACTGTGCAGCAACCCGCCGCAAGAAAGCCCACGGCAAGAACTCCTGCTATTATTATTCTCTTTCCCTTTTTCCCCGATTTCCCGGCTTTCTCTTTTGTTTCCTCACCCTTCTGGGCTTGAGATTCGCCTTTGCCGTCCTCCGCTTGGACAGAAATCTTTTCTTCGTTCGCTTCTCTTAGAATTATAATTTCGATTTTGCGTTCCTCTGTTTTCCCCTCCTGGCTTTCCGGAAATAGCGATACAGCCTTACCCTCTGCTGCCTCGTCAGATTGTCCTATATATTCTTTCGATCCATCCCTTTTCTCCGTCTTTTCACTTTCGCCACTCGCTATTTTGGGATCCAATGTATCCAAACCTTCTGAAGACAGCTCCGTTTTTTCTTCATCTACAAAAGATCCGAACAAATATTTCGTCTTTTCTTCTGCCTCCGGATGTGCCGCTATTCCCAATTCCAGAGAGGACGTCACATACTCAATTCTTTCATTCTTTAACTCATCCCCCTGGGGATAAATCCATTTTGCTTCCCGCGCTTCATATAGCACACTCTCCAACGCATGGCGCATATCCACCGGACTCTCATAACGCTCTTTGGGATCAAAAGCACAGGCTTTCAGCACAATTTCCGCCAGCCTCCCCTCTGCGTTACAAGGCGGATCCATGCGGGCGCCGCTCATATGCAGAACATCGGCCTTTTCTTTATCCGAGTGTTTTATGGGCTGGGGATAAGCGGGTAAAAACGGTGCCCGGTTATTATTTAAAAAGCGATACAATACCACACCCAGAGAGTAGATATCCACTGTAGAATTATAGGTTTCGCCCTTAAATATTTCCGGGGCCATATATGTATAGGTTCCTTTTCTCGATAATGCAGAACTGGTTTTCTCCATCTGCCTGGCAATGCCGAAATCACCCAGCTTAAATTGGCCCAGTTCGGAGATAAATATATTCTCCGGCTTAATATCTCTATGGATGATATTATATCTTTGGCAAATTTCCAGTGCTTTGCACATATCAATACCCAATTGAATAACATCCCGTATCACCAGCCCCTGTTCTAGTAAATGATCCAGCAATGGCGTTAAGAGCTCCATTCGGATATAAATTGTCCACCCGATCCCTTCTTTATGGGGAACAACGGCATGATCTTCATAGCTGACAATATTTGTATTTCCTTTTAGTTTAGACATAAGCATAAACTCTTTTACAATATCTTCTACGATACTGCGAAAATACATGGTAACGCTTTTCTCGTCCATACCATCGCTTAACGCCGATTTTATCTCCGACTGGTTTCGCGGAATTGTGATAACCTTTAAGGCCGCCTCATATTTGTAGCCGAATTCTTCCCTCTCAATCCGATATACTTTTCCAAAAGAACCCTCTCCTAATAAAGGGCCTAATTTCCAGCCCGTCCAAATCTTATCCAATTCCTGTTGCATGGAATCACCTCTTATTGCTGCCAATTATTATATCTGCTGTTTAATTTACACATGTTTCATTTTTTGAGCCACTTTTTATTTTTGCAATATCCCTAAAGCTTGCATGTTCAACTGACAGCGAGAGATATATCCCTCACAAGTATCAATGCAACACTCTATAATCTTAACTTTTGCCAGATAGCAAATACTCAGAAAAAGGAGTATACGGAATTTTCATATGTATATAGGAATTTATGATTTCTAACGCTCGCTTTTCCGAAATGTTTGAGTAACTATCTTCACGATCCATTCCAACAGTACTATAAAACCACGGATTATTTTCATCATAATATGCATCATATTTTAAAGCTTCAATTAATGATAAGGAATTACCATCAAAAGAGTAGTAATCATCGTAAGATATTAATGCACTATCTGAACCATGATTATGAATTTTATTATTTTGGCACAAAAAATACATAGCGCGCTCTGCACTTTCATCAATTTTGACAACTTTCCCGCCAATTATGGTGTACATATCAAAAAATTCGCCATTATCGCTACCCGTTTGTTTAATTTTACCGATAAACAACTCAGGCGTACCATTTTTGTCCACATCAATAAATGCATATCCAAGATCTGAAGGATTATAATCCGTATAGTATAATAAATAACATAATCTTTCATCAAATAATCGCTCCACATCCCAATGTTCTGAAATCGCTCTACAATATTTATTGAGTATATCTGTATATAATGCTTCTTTCGTATTCTTTTTCACAACAATAATTGTACACTTTGCCGTCTTTCCATTTGCCTTTGCCGATATCGTTGTTTTTCCAGTTTTTTTCGCCGTTACCTTACCTTTTGCATCCACTACGGCCACGGAAGGTTTACTGGATTTCCAGACAATCTTTGATGATTTTCCTTTTACCTTTGCAGAAAGGCGAATTGCTTTTTTCCCAGATATGTCAATTGTTGCCTTCGTTTTATTAAGTTTAATCGTAGGATTTTTAACCGTTATTTTACAGGTTGCCTTTACACCGTTGGCCCTTGCAGTAATCGTAGCTTTCCCCGCTTTCTTCCCTGTCACTTTTCCCTTAGAGGAAACAGACGCGATGGAAGAATTACTGGATTTCCATTTGATAGATTTTTTCTTTCCTTGGACTGATGCCACCAGTTTTACAGAACACTTTTTATAAATCGTTACACTATGCTTATTTAACTCAATTAAACTATGCGGATTAGATCCAGCAGCGTCTACATTCTTGCCCGTAAAAAACAGCAATGCAAAAAATAAACAAAACAAAAACAAGCTATTCTTTTTCATTTTTTCTCCTTGGCCTTTTTCCTTTAAAAGTCCACCTCCGCAAGCGATACACATTCAAGAATTTCCACTGCGCTTGTTCTGACTTTCCTGCGTGGTGGTGCACCAATGCGGCGCATGCAGGTTTACTTGTCAGTGCCTGCCCAATGTGCATCCAGAATTCACGGAGTGCATAGTGTGAATGCACAGCAAAAATTCAGGATGCACACTTTTTCACTTATTTCATGGTCTATTGACGGCAAAGAAATATAATTATTTAATTATATTCTTTTTACTTAATCCCCTCTGACGAAGCAGCCTTTTATATGCATTCCGCTTATCCTTAGATACCCGGATAAGTGTCTTTTCGGGGATACCTCTGAAAGCTTTTTTATTGAGCCCTTTAGCATTTAGTTTCCTGGATTTAATTTCAAGCTTTTTCAACTTTTTACATCCGGAAAATGTGTTTGCGCCGATCTTTGTCACCTTAGCGGGAATCGTCAAGCTTGTCAGTTTTGTGCAATTACTGAATGCATTTGCGCCTACAGTCACAATATTTTTTCCCATGGTTACAGCGCCAAGATTTTTACAACCTGAAAACGCCTTTGTCCCGATTGCGGTTACATTACTCCCAATCACGACTTTCTTTATTCTCCGGTTATTTTTAAATGCACATTTAGAAATGGATGTCACACTGCATACTGTGCCGCCTTCTATTTTTATTGTGGCAGGAATTTTGATTACTGCCGCTTTAGGATTTGCGCTTTCCATGTATTCGACATAAATTGTACTGCCGTCCATGAAAATAATTTCGTATTCGTCTCCTGTTTTGGCATCTTCTACTACATCGCCAACATGCAGGGTATGTGAATCTTCTCCATCCGTTTCTTCATCATCTATGTCCGAATCATTGTCCGCATCGCTAGGGGACGGATTCTCCGGTTTGCCTACAGTCTCTTCGCCTTCATCCGGCTCTTCGTCAAAATCTTCGTCGGAACTTTCCTCCTGCGACGGCGGCACAATCTCCTGCGCATCATCATTTGCTGACGGCTGTTCCTGTTTTCCAGGAGAAACCGTGGGGTTAGAAGGGTTATTCTTACCATAATCCACTGTAAACTCTATGCGTTTTGTAGCCACATGAAACGCGTAATTATTGCACAATACCTGGGCCGTATATCTTCCCTCTCCCAACTCCGACGAATTTAACGAGAATGTATGGCCGGTAAAATCCTTATGTATGATTTCTTTTCCCTTGCTGTCATAGATCTGTGCAGTATAGTAATTCACTCCGCCATTTGCAGAGGCCAAAATTTTTATATTCTCATTTTTTCCATATTGAGTTTTGTCCATTGAAATAGCAGGATTCGTCAACGGATTATCTATGGCAAAACTCACGCGTGATGTATCATAGTTCCCTGAATTATTCATTACCGTGAAGTAAGCTGAGTATTTTCCTCTACCTAGCTTTGATGCCGGTATCTTATATTTCCCGTCAAACGTCTGGGCTGTTATAGCCCGCTCCACCCCGTTTCTGTCAATCCCGATCCACTGGCTTTTGGAGCAATACACCAGTACGGACACTTCCACCTCGTCACTTAAAGTATAACTATTCCTCGAAGATGAAACCACTGCCCCCGGCTCAGGCCTGTCCACGATCTTAAAATTCACTCTTCTTGTATCCACAGAACCAGACCCATTTGCAACACTAAAATATGCACTATACGAGCCTGCTCCAAGCCTGGAGGCCGCGATATTATATGTAGAACCAGAATTTTCCGTGACCACCCTGCCTACGCCTTCCTTATCGATGCCGATAAATTGATATTTGGCGCATACAGTATCCACACTGATACTGACTGTATCGGTTAGATCGTACCACCAGTTGGATGTACGAATATCGCTGTAACCGGCAGGTCCAACAACGGAGAAGTCAATCCAACCGGAATCAACGCTCCCGGCATCATTGCAACAAGCGAAATGCGCCGTATAATGGCCTATGCCATGTGCGCTTGCATTAAAGGAGAATTTCCCTCCATCTACGCCCTGCCCGTATATTAGTTTATCATCTTTAAACATGGACATATAATAGCCGGTGGCGCCATCTGCATGGGCGGTAATCTCAATCTGGTCTTTGAGATCATACCAATATTGATTTTTGGAAATCCGAGGATTGCTGGGAACGCCTTGCTGCGCCGACGGCGAATAGCCATAGGCACGGTACAGGGACATTGCCCGGTTGGAAACATCAAAATCGTGATAACTAATCGTATATCTTTTGATTGTATTTTTACCGTCACTATTACAGTCAAAGACTTCGATGCCGTTATCATTGACCGATACCAGGATCATAGAATGGGGCCCCCTGCCGCGAGCCGTACTTCTCTGCACCTGTATGTAGTCTCCAGGCGCACCTTTTTTTAATAGTTCCCTTGCGCTGCTTTCATTAAGTCCACCCGGCTCGAGAATACCTATAGTCGCCGCATTGGGATTGGTTATTTTATAATTGGCGGATTCCGGATATGGGCCGATATACACACCGAAAATCTGCTTAAAAATCCAATTAGCAAATCCTTTGCACTGGCTTCCCATATACATCTGCCCGGAGGTAGCTGTCCTGCCTACATACTGGTTCATGTAACTCTGTAATTTCCCCTGGACATCCGATTGGGAAATTGCGTAGGTTGGCGAATATATAATAAGCAAGGATAAAATTACTGCAAAGACCATCATGCACGCTTTTAGATATCTTTTTTTCATAATTGCCTCCTTATCGTTCGTTGTGATTTTCAATCATTACATATTAAATCATGCCCAACGGAGTCCCCTCCTTTCATTCCATCTATAAGCCAGGATTACCAACCCCTGGCAAGCATCGCGCCGCTCCTTCTACCCCCGATACCATCTGGCATCCAGTGGCTGGCTCAACGAAATTACTGTAAATTCCATTATAAAAGCATTACTTATAGATCGGAGCGACAACTTTTCGCACTCCTGAAACGCTTTCTCACGATCTTGCAACAAGTGTATCGGCCTGCTGATTTAACGCTTCAATCCCTTTTTATTGGTCAGTTTATACATTTTAAAATTATTGTATTTTGTGGCGTTCTTAATATGTTTCCTATATATTTTGTTATAAACACTTCTTTTTTGGGATATAAGCTTTCCTTTTCCATTGTAAATAACCACTCCAGTGCTTCCGCCTGTCACCTCATTCATATCATCAATATAATATTGCATAGGGGCAGCTTTTCTGCCTACTTTATAGACTGACCATTCATAAATCCCCGATCCACCGGCGCCATGCCAATGTCCAGAAACAATGATTTCTTTCTTCTCCTTATTGATTTTTGCAATATCATAATATCCCAATGAAATGATTTTTTTATCATAAGTCAGCACTTCGGTAAGTCCCATTTCCGTAGAATAGAGAAACAACTCCGGTATACCATTTCTGTCCACGTCATAAGTGAAATAACGGTTGAATCTACACCCTTTACCAAAATACATTTTTAAGTAGGACAAATCATCATATTTTTCTACAAGGCTCGGTTTTCTCAAGATTTTGTTATATGCGCTTTTCCACTTGGGTGTAGCTGCCTGCACTTCTGTGGACAGCAACACGAATGCACCAGTAATCGCAAAAGCCAGTAGCAATAACCAAAAACACATTTTTCCTCTACCTGCAAAAATCATGTTTTGTTTTTTCATTCTTTTTTCCTTCTACCTTCAATACCTATATTAAACTGTATTCATGAGCCGTTTGCAGCAAACGCCTCTCTTTTGGTTTTTTACAATAAGCAACTTCCCACTAACCAAAATACACTGCTCTGTTTTTTGCGGTATTCTTAATCAATAGTTTCTTTATTTTTTTGTTTTTACTTGAATTAGCTGTTACTTTATTATAGTATCTCTGAAATTCTTTTTTGGTTATCCTCTTTCCTCCAATTTCATATCTGTCCTCACCAAACAAAGCCCTCATTTCTTCCCCTTGCAAAATAAAGGTAGATGCTATTTTCTTCGCAGACACTTTACCGCTCGTTTTATAAAAATAACGTTCAACCTCTCCATACCCACCGCCCATATAGCAAATAGCAAAGACCCCTGCCTCTGGTTCAATCTCACTTATCCAATCCTGGGAAGCAATTTTTTTTATTTTTCCATTTATGTATTGATATACTCTTATATTTCCTTCATAATGGGCCGCATCATCGCATGTCACAATCATAGTCGGTATTTTCCCTTTTCCCATATCTAAACAGATAAATTTGTAATCTGACTCCTTCCTTTTTCCCATTGACCCTCCCCACTTTTTAATTTTTCCTTGCAAAAACTTCTTAAACGCTTGCCGTGCTTTTTTGTTTGATGTATTAGGCTGTTTCACTTTCACCTTACATACATATGTTTTCTTTCCGACTTTTGCCTTAATTTTGGATGTACCAATCTTATTTGCAGTAATCTTTCCATCCGACGAAACACTTACTATCTGAGGAAATTGTGAAGACCATCTAACCTTTGCTGTTGTATTCTTCACTGTCAAAACATATGTACTGTAAGGCATTAATGTTATTGTTTTCTTATTAATTGATACTTTGGATGCTGCTTGTAACGATATAGCTGATAAGGAAATCATCATAACTACGTACATAAAAAACACTGAAATCTTCATATATGTTTTTTTCATTTTCTCACCCTCTCTACTTGCATATAATATCCTATCTTTTCATAATTTCTTATTCGTTTGTTATGGGTATCACCCTTTTCCTACTCACGGTACTGACTGGCTGTCAGCGATTGGCTCTTTTTTGTTTTTATTACATAACGATAATAATCATCATAATAAGAATTCCCCCATTCCCTGATAATCTTGTAATAGACATATTTAGATGTCATCTTGCCGATACTGGTTGCCTGTATACTCTTCACTATGGTTTTCTTCCCTGTACCAGAGAGATTGCAGGAACGGATACGGAAAGTATTCATTATTTCATAACTATCATTGAGATACTCCGCATAATAGAGCTTTCCGCCCACAATCTGCACAGTATGATTTTTTCTCGTAATTCTAACTCTTTTTCCGCTTACACAATTATAGGTATATAAGTCCAACGGACTCACATCACCGGAATTAGGCGAAGCGATCAGATATTTTCCCTGTTGCATCCACACCTCGGCATCTTTCATCACACATCTAACCTTGTTTGTTTTTGTATCCAAACAGTAAGTATGCACAAGATCCCAAAATTCATCCGAGCAGCAGCTCATATATACTTTCCCCTTATACCAGGCTGCAAACACAGAAAAATTTCTCACTTTATTAAGATATTTTTTACCTTTCTTGTTGGTTCTGATCTGATAAATATAATCTACTGTATGGCCTTCATCATCCATGCTCTTGGACTCTACATAATACACGGTTTTTCCATCAGAAAAACAATTGCGCATCTGCCGTCCTTTCGCGGCCTTTACCAGTACAGTCCCTTTTCCCTTTTTGGATTTTGAAATTCTGATTGTTTGCGAATCCGACCCAATCCAGATATAATAGCTTCCTATCTTCTTCTCCCTGCTACCATTTTCAAAACCTGCTGCCCAGACTTGGATAGGCGCTCCAAGTTTAAGAATCAAAGAAACAAAAAGCACCACTACAAAAATGTGTAATCCATATTTTTTCATTCCTCGTTTCCTTTCCTACATAAATATTTTAGGCTTATTATAATTCTATTAGATTTATAAGTCAACAAATTATATCCTTGGGATCAAATTTTCGCAACAAAAAACAGGGCATTTCTGTCCTGTTTTTCACTGCGTTAATTAACTAAAAGATAAACCTTTTCACACCTCCGCCATATCCACCAGCACCCGAACCACTTTTAAGATCCGCTCCTTCTCCCGATCTGAAACCGCCCTCATACGGTCGTACAGTTCGCTGGCCTCCAGCTGAGCGGATACAGCCAGCTGATCAGAAAGCAGGAAATCCGCATTCACATCCAGCTCATTAGCAATTTTTATAAAGGTTTCCAGCTTAGGAGCCTTAACCCCCCGTTCAATGACGCTGACATGCTGTACACTCAAATTCAGCCGCTCCGCCAGCTGCTCCTGGGTATAGCCTTTTTGCTCTCTCGCTGCCTTGATCTTCTGCCCCATTGCTTTCAGCTCCATACTACCCCCGTTTCTATAAACATCTAATAGTTCTACTGGAAGTAGTATAATTCTTTTCATTTGTCTTATACAGCATCCGTAAGGCTTACTCTAAATCTAACAGAAGTTAATTAAGTAAGCTTATATCATCCCGAAATCACGCAGCTCCTGGTGAAAGGCGCGATGCCGGGGATACTCGCCCCGATACGCCTCCATCAGCTTCGCTTTGCCCATCGGTTCGCCCCGGGACTCTTTCACCTCCCCCAGGGCGGCGATCCATGCGGCGCATTCGCCATAATAGTTCCTGCGGCCGCCGCCCACGATACCCTCTGTCCGCAGACGCACCCAGTTTTCAAGCTTTTCCAGTATAGCTCCGGCTTCTTCCTCCGGCAAAACAGTGTTTTCACGCCATTTGCAAAAACACTCCCAGAATAATGCCTCATCCGTCACGGCGCTGTCACGGCCCGTTCCCCGGAGGTATTCCTCTGCTGAAAACCGGGCTGCGCCCATCGACCTCCTGCACATAGCCATACAGCCCGATGGAAGCGCTTCACCGGCATAAAGATACAGAAGCCACAGCGCCATACCCTCTTTCATAAAAGTAGCCGACCATCCCAAGGCATTTTTCTCATGCATGCCTTCCGCCAGCATCTGTTGGAATTTCCCGTCAAAAAACAGCAGGGTACAGTAGGTTCTATGGTCTATACTGTTCTTTCTAATCGTTTCCGGATAGCCGAAACCATTACCGCCCTGCCCCGCATGGGTATATACATTTGTGTAAACAGTTTCCGCCGCGCTCTGATACTTTTTACGGTTCCCGCATTCCAGAATCAGGCGGAGATAATTCGTCACGCTGCTGTCGGAGCGAAAGGCCTCCAGCCAACACTCCTCCGCACTGTCTCTCTCCCCCAGTTCCAGGGCAAAGGAGGCTGCCAAAAGCGCTGCCCGGCTCCTCACCGTAAATTCCGGCCGAATCCGCTCCATGGCCTCCCGGCCATAGCCCCACCCCTCCCGGGGCTGTCCGGCAGTCCGGCACCGCTCCAGCACCTGCACGTACAGCCCCGGATGCAGATCTGTATATTTCCCTGCGGCATCCGGCAGAATTTCCGGATCGTCTGTCAGGGCAATTGCCTCACGCAGATATTTTTCGCTGGGCCCGCCGTCCTGCCGCCCCAGATAGTCGATCCACGATGCCAGAAATTCCGGAAAACGGTTCAGCTCCCTGGGGCTTTGCTGCATCAACGTCTCCAGAGAAACCTCATCACAGGACGCATTCAGCAGCATTTGGTACAGCGCTTCCGGTCTCTCTTCCGGCTTTGTCCCCCAATAGACGACCAGGAGCGCTTCCGTCACAAATTTCTTGTAATCAAGCGTAAGGATATTGTTGATCGCCAGATCATGCAGAGAGAGGGCAGCGCCGCCATATTCCCCGTCGGTTTCTGCCTCAAGAACCATCAGGAACTCCGCCAGCTCTGCACTTTCTTCATACCATTCATTATCCGCACAGGTATGTACCAGGCTGCATCCCTCCGCAACGATCTCCCCGATTCCCTCCGGGTCTTCATAATAGAACTCCTCCTCACTGCTGTTATACCAGTCATCATACTCCTCATTGTACAGTTCCGTCAGCGTAAGTTCCCCACTGTCGATCTGCTTCAGCTGTTCTATAATTTCACCGATCTTCCTTATAGTCTGTTCCTTATTATTTTTTTCCTGCTGCCGGACATAATCACTGCCCGCCTTCTTTTCCGCAAAAACAGACAGACGTTCTAAAAAATCTTCCCTATTATACTCCGGCACACTGCGCGCATAGTCATGCAGGAAAGCCGCCAGTTTTTCTGCCGGCATCCCCATGGCCAGTTTATCCGCTTTTTTCACAAATTCTGTAAGATTCATCTTTCGCGCCTTTCCCCGCACTTTCTCTTTTCCGCCCGGGCTGTCTGCTTCTCCCAGGTTTTCCCCGTCTGCCCTTTCAAGAACTCCCGCAACGGTTCCAGATCCTGCCGGACATCCCACGCTTCCAGCGCCGCGTAATATCCCTTACGGTCTTCCTCATGAATAATAACCGGCGGATGATCGTGCAGAACCAGGAAATAATTCATTGCCAGCCGTCCCACGCGGCCGTTGCCATCTGCAAACGGATGGATATTTTCAAACTTGGCATGAAAATATGCCGCCGCAGTCAGGGCACTCCTGTTTTCCACTTCCTGAAGTTCCAAAAGCAATTCGGAAATCTCCTCCGGCGCCGCACCGATCTCCTCTTTTCCTGTCACAAAATCATGATGCTTATACTCTCCGGGGCGCTCGCCCAACTGCCACCGGCGCGTATCATAGGTATTCTGGGTCAAAAGCATTTGCAGTTCTCTGATCAATGATTCATCCAACGAATGTTTTTCCTGAAATGCCGTCAAAAATCTCTCGTTTGCTTCTTTCGCGTTCCGGATCTCAAACAACGTCCGCAGATCTCCGGTGTAACCGGTCACTCCGTCGTGTTCAAAAATCTCCCGGGTATCATGGTATGTGATATTCTCATTCTCAATCTTGCCGGAATGATAAGCAAACAGGGTACTATGGCTGTTCAATGCCTCCGCCAGCTCGGCGTCTGTCTGTATCCCTTTCTCTCGCCACAGCCTAACGGCTTTTTCATAGTCTGTCATAACTCACCTCTTCCACGGATTTTTTATCACAATTTGTCTACATTCCTTACGAAAAATCTCATTTTCTGCCAAATCCCTGACCAGTTCCGTCGCTCTTCCCTGATACAGTGCATGACGTATTTCCTGGGGTTCCAGTTTTAAACCCGGTGTATTTATCCTTTTGAATAAACTGTATTTAACCTCGGGGGGAGTATCCGGTAAAACTAAATAAAAATTAATCTGCCCCTCCTCAATTCTCCTCTGATACACCCGGGGGAGTTCTTCCATGGCACAATTATTATAATCCGGCAAATATTCAAGCCCTGATAATTTCCACTCTTTATCAACTAAAAACTCTTTCAACGTACACAAACGCTGTAACCCGTCTATTACTTGCCAGCAGTTACTGTCACGGCCATCAAAATACATGGGAGGAATGGGTAACTGAATCATTAAAGATTCGATCAACTGGCTTTTTACCGTAATATTCCAGAGACTCTTTTTTCGCTGAAATTCGGTATCCAAATTGATTTCATCATTTTTCAGCCGTTTTACAATTGCTTCCACACTTAGCATTTTGGGAATAATAGCTATTTTCCTGGAATCCAATACCATTTTTTTAGGTTCCTCATTATCTACAATTAAAAGGATTTTTTACTTTTTTCTATATATTCAATTACTTCCCTATATGTTTCATCCGTATACATATCAAGTTCATTCAGTAAATGCTGAACGGTCACTGTCCTTAACTCTCCGTTGTCTTCACCGATTTTAATGATTGCGTCCAGTTCCTTCTTCAACTTATTATCCATACTACCATGCCTTCCTCAGTTCCTTATACCTATAAACACATTTATGGTACAAAAAAAGCTACAGGCAATCTCTGGCCTGCGGCTCTTTTTTAACGCACCGGTGCGCGGAAAAATGTCAGCCACATTCCCACGGCCAGCACCGGTACCATGATGCCGTCCGCGATCAAAGCGGCCGTCGTCCCACTCCCCAATACCAGCGCAACAATACTCATTCCCATGACAGACCATAGATTCGCCACAATATGCGCCGTAATCGGTGCGCGCATATCCTGCGTCCGCTCCAGGACACACCCCAAAAACACTCCGATCAGGGAGGCGTAGATAAACTGGACAACATTCCCGTGGTAAACGCCAAAGGTCACCGCCGACAGCACGATGGCCCAGCCTCTGCCCAGATAATCCCGAAGACGCTGCTGCAATAGCCCGCGGAATACCAGCTCCTCAATCACCGGCGATACGATCACCACCACGGCCAGCAGCATAAGGATGCTCTGCCCGTCAAAAACTTGGGCGCTGGTTTCCTGATAGCCGGGAAATATCTCACTGATATTGGAAAGCGTAATCAGGTCATTGAGAATCTGGCACAAAGCGATTGCCGACAAAACCACACCCAGCATCACGGAAGCCGAACAATCCCTTTCCGGTCTGCGCCTGTAATGGTACTGCCGGTGCTTCCTCCTTCTCTCATCCATCTGGATCAGCTTGAGCTGCACCGGCATGGACACCAGATTAGCTACTCCGGTAAGCAGGACGACCCCGTGCATCATCATATCCGTAATTTCCGTCTGATCCGTGATCCCCAAAAGGAAAATGGCTACAATGGCAATGAACCCGTATCCCACCGTCGTCACCGCCGTGGTAATGGCAAAATGGAGCAGCACCGGATAGATCACCCGCCATATTTTTTTGACCACAGACTCTTCATATGGCGGCTCCTGTACATCCGATACGATCCGGACACTCCGGCTCTCCGACGTAGACGCCAGGGGCGCCTCCAGGAAATTGCCCATATCTATACTGTTGGTTTCCACCGTCTCGTCGTCTTCATCAGACTCTGCCAGCACGGCCAGGCCTGATACCGAATCCGCTACATAAGCCGCTCCCGCTTTTTTCAGCTCTTCCCGGCTGCCATAGCCGTACGCCACGCCAATACACTGCAAGCCGCAGTGATGGGCCCCGATCACGTCATAATCCCGATCCCCCACCATCAGCACCGCCTGCCTGTGGGTAGACATACCCAGCCGCCTCAGCGCTTCCTCAATCACTTCAGATTTGGAGGTACGGCCATCAAGTTCCGCGCCCACAATCTCCCGGAAATATCCGCTCAGGCCAAAATGGTCAAGGATCTGGCGTACATAGACCTCCGGCTTTGACGAAGCCACTGCCAGGATCCGGCCCCGGTCTACCAGGAGCTTCAGGATATCCTCTATCCCCGGATAGACCTCATTTTCAAACATTCCTTTATCCGTATAGCGCTCCCGGTAATAGCGGATCGCCTCCAAGGCCTCCCCGTCGTCAAATCCGGCGTAAGCCATGAACTGTTCCTTAAGCGGCGGTCCCACAAAGCACCGCAATGCCTGTAAATCGACCACCGGCCTGCCCATTTTCTCCAGCGCATACTGTACCGAACGCATGATTCCGGGCCCGGAATCCGTAAGCGTTCCGTCCAGATCAAACAAGATCACCTGCATATCTCTCACCAACTCTCATGGCCGGCCCCGTCACCCGCGGCGGCCGACGGCCAACAGTTACATTTTTTCCGGTGCGGAAAATCCCAGCAGGCCAATGCCTGTCTCCAGCACATCGCGGGCCAGCACCAATAGACGGATGTAAGATTGCCGTCTGCCGGCATCCACCTCGCCCAAAATCTTTGTCTCATGATAAAAATGATTGAAAGCGTTCGCCAGTTCATAAATATAAGCGCACAGCCTATGGGGCGCCTTTTCCTCGAACGCCGTCTGCACGGCAGCGTTAAAACCGCCCAGATCCAGCATCAACGCCTTTTCACTGTCTTTCAAAGGCTCCAGAATCTGCCCTGCCTCCGTACTGCCGCCGTTCTCTTTAAAGCGGCTGAGAATCGACTTGATACGCACAATCGTATACAGAATATAGGGGCCGGTATCTCCCTCAAATGAAGTGAAACGTTCCGTATCAAACACATAATCCTTCGCAGCCTGATTGGAGAGATCACCGTATTTGATGGCGGACAGGGCTACCATCCGGGCCGTTTTGTGAGCGTCCTCTTCCCGGATACTGCGGTTATCTACGATCTTTTTATACATTTCCTCCGCAATATCGTTTAGCAGCACCTCCAGGCGCATCACGCCGCCCTCCCTGGTCTTAAAGGGTTTGCCGTCCTTGCCGTTCATGGTACCAAAGCCCAGGAATGTCAGCTTCGTATCCTCATCCACCAGATGAGTCTTTTTCGCACAGCGGAATACCTGGGTAAAATACAGGGACTGGCGCTTATCCACCACATAGATGATCTCATCGGGATGATACAGCTTCATCCGATCCATGATCGTAGCCAGGTCGGTGGTATTATACAGGGAAGCGCCGTCGGATTTTAAAATCATACAGGGGGGGATCTCTTTTGTATCGGACTCCTCCCGTACATCCACTACCAGGGCGCCCTGATCCAGACGGGCATACCCCTCTCTCTTCAGATACTCCACCATCTCCGGGATGTAAGGCTGGGCATCGGACTCCTTTTTCCAGAGATCAAAGGTTACTTCCAGTTTCTCATAATTTTTCTTCAGATCATTGACGGAAACCGTCATAATATGATTCCACAGCGCATTATAACCGCGGTGCCCCTGCTGCAGCAGATGGGTGGCCTCCATGGCCTGCTCCTTGTAGGCGGGATCCTCCTTGGACCGGGCGCTGGCCGCCGGATAGATCTCCTCCAGCTCGCCGATCGTAAAGGGCGCCTCCGCAGGGTAATCCCCCTCATAACCCTCTTTAAAATATACCAGTTCCGGCTGCCGTGCTTTCAGCTCCGTGATGATCAGGCCCATCTGCAGACCCCAGTCTCCCAGATGCACATCGCCGATCATCGTGTGCCCCATGAAACGTCCCAGACGCTTGATACTCTCACCGATCACCGCCGAACGCAGATGCCCCACATGCAGGGGTTTTGCCACATTCGGTCCGCCATAATCGATCATGATCGTCTTCGGCTTCTCCACTGTCTCCACGGACAGCTTCTCATCCGCCTGCATCCGGTTCAGATAATCCGCAAGAAATTCTCCGTTCACTTTCAGATTGATAAATCCCGGCCGTACCGCCTGCACATCAGCAAAAACCGGACTCTCACCCAGTGCGGCCACCGCCTCCTCTGCCATCGCCAGAGGGGCTCTGTGGTAGGTCTTGGCCGCAGCCATAGCTCCGTTGCACTGGTACTCACACAGATCCGGACGGTTGGATAAAGTCACCTTCCCAAAAGCGGCATCCAGTCCCGCTTTCTCAAAAGCCCTTCCCGCCTCTCGGCTCAATATCGTCAAAATGCTCTCCATACTTCCTCCCGATTCCACAAAAAAATAACAATTATTTTATATTCTATTCACCGATTATTCCCATCCAATAGTGTATAATAGATAGATAAGAAAACGCATAAAAATTTTTTTATGCTAAAATATACAACACAGGAGATCTTTTTATGAATATACTTTTCTTTCTGACACCCAAAAGTGAGGTTGCTTATATTTACAATGACGGCACGCTGCGCCAGGCCCTGGAAAAAATGGAATACTACCGCTACACGGCTATTCCCATCCTGAACCACGCCGGCCAGTACATAGGCACTCTGACCGAGGGCGATCTTCTCCGGATCATCAAAAAACAGTACAGCCTAAATCTCCACGATGCCGAGGACTTCCCCATTGAGGAAATTCCCCGCCGCTGGAAATATGCTCCGGTCAACGCCGGATGCACCATTGAGGAACTGGTGGACACCTCCATGCAGCAGAATTTCGTGCCGGTGGTGGACGATCAGAATGTTTTTATCGGCATCATCCGCCGTAAACAGATCATCGAGCACCTGTACAAAAAGAATCAGCGCACCCAGGATCTGAAAATCACCGTACCCTTGCCCAATGCTGCCGCAGCCATGAAAGAAGGAACCCCTGTATAGGGGTTCTTTTTATTCCTGTCTGCCCATACGTCCCATCAAGGCCTCTCCCGCCTCCAGCGCGGACATCCCCCTGTTTACCACGGCATCCACAGCCTCGCAGATCGGCAGCTCCGCCTGATATTTATTCCTTAATTCCATGGCGGCATCCAGGGCATAAATCCCTTCCACGACCATCCCCACTTCACGGACAGCCTCCTCCTTGCCCTTCCCCTGCCCCAACAGCATACCGCAGGTCAGATTCCGGCTGTGGAGGCTTGTGCAGGTCACAATCAGATCGCCGATACCGGCCAGCCCGTTAAAGGTCTCCGGCTTGCAGCCCATCAGCTCACCAAGGCGGGATACCTCCCGGATGCCGCGGGTAATCAGCGCCGCCGCCGTATTATCGCCATATCCCAATCCCCGGGCGATACCGGTACCCAGGGCAATGATATTTTTAAAAGCGCCGCAGATCTCCACGCCGTGTATATCATTATTTGTGTACACACGGAATTTCGGATTCATAAAAATACTTTGCACCCGCTGTGCCGCCTCTAAATCCTCACAGGCCGCCACAATGGTGGTGGGAAGATCCACGGCCACCTCCTCGGCGTGGGTCGGGCCGGAGAGAGCCACCAGCTTCACATCCGAAAGCTCTTTCTGCCGGGACAACTCGTCCCGGATCACCTGAGTCATTGTGAACAGGCTTCCGGGCTCAATCCCTTTCGCCACATCGACAATCAACTGGCCGGGCGCCACATATGGGTACGCCGCCCTGACCGTACTGCGCACAAAAACGGAGGGCACGGCAAAGAGCAGCAAATCTTTATCCGTACAGACGTCCTGTATGGACTTGGTATATTTCAAAGCCCCGGGGATGTCCATCTGGGACAGCTTCGGGTGTCTGCCTGTGGCCGCCAATACATCAATTTCCTCCGGAAGAGCCGACCAAACCTGTACCTCATGCCCGCTGTTGCAAAGCATTCTGGCCAGAGCCATTCCCCATGTACCCGCACCCAGGACTCCTATTGCCGCCATTGCTATTCCTCCTCTAATCCCATATTCTGCTATAGTGTACCACAATTTCCACAATCTGTGAAGGGTTTGCAAAGTCTTATAAAAAATGTAAAACTCCTGTAAAATTACACATTCAAATATCCAGCTTCATATCCCCGTCGCGTATATACCCGATCCTGCGCATACCCTGGCAGATCCCCAGGGACAAAAGAGCTGGCAGCACAAACTGAAAGGCAGCGATCTTCACCAGCGTCATTGCTATCCCCTCCGTCGGAACCATGGTCTGATAGGTCATGATCGGCCCCACCAGACCGGAGGTGCCCATCCCGGCCCCTGTGGCATTATTGACCATATGGACAGGCCCCCAAATCGCCAGAGGCCCCAATATGGCTGATGCCAGCGTGGGCGGCAGCCAGATCAGCGGGCGGCGGACAATATTGGAAATCTGGATCATGGAAGTGCCCAGTCCCTGAGCCAGCAGCCCGCCCACACCGTTATCCCGGAAGCTGGTCACGGCAAAACCGATCATCTGGCAGCAGCAGCCTATGGTAGCCGCTCCGGCCGCGATGCCGTCCAGTCCCAGGATGATCCCCAGGGCCGCCGAACTGATGGGCAGCGTCAGCGCCATGCCCATCAGGACGGACACAACGATACCCATCAGGATCGGCTGCTGTACCGTCCCCCAGTTGATCATGGCTCCCACCCCGTTCATAAAACGGGATATTCCCGGCCCTGCCAGAATACCTATGGCTCCGCCGCAAAGCAGTGTAATCGCCGGCGTGATCAAAAGATCCAGTTTCGTCTTCCCCGCCGCCAGATGGCCGAACACAATGCCCACATAGGCAGCCACAAAGGCTCCCAGAGGCTCGCCGGGCCCGGACAACACAAGGGCGCCCTCCGCCGTAAACAGCGAGCCTGCCAGGATCCCGGATGCGTAGGCCCCGATCATGCCGGCCCCCGCCGCGGACAAAAGCACATAACCCGATTCCCCGAATTTGTAAGCCACACCCACACCGATCCCGGCGCCTGTCAGCCGCTGGGCGATCAAGGCAAAGCTGCTGATATACCCGCCGATCTGGCCGCCTGCCAGATCACCGGCCTGCTTTAAGATCGTCCCGATGATCAGCGTGGAAAACAGCCCCACAGCCATCCCGCTGAGCCCGTCTATAAAAATACTGGATAATATCTTCTTCACCGCATTCATTCCTCACGCTCTCCTGTCCTTCATTCGTTTAACGTGGCTCTAAGAATAACACATACCATCCCCCAATGCAAGAAAAAGGGACGCTCCGCGCCCCTGAACCGTAACCCTTCACTCCACATTTTTCAGCGCTTCTCCCATGGGCACCCGCCCTACTCTCCAGTACTCCAGCGCCGTCACCGCGCCGCAGGCTAAAAGCCCCAGGAAAAACATTTTCACATAAATCACCGGATCCACATACAGCGGGATCCATCCGGAGATACTGTTCATCATGATCACCCGGAAAATATACGCCATCACCCCGTACTCCACCGGCATGGTGGCGATCAGGAAAAACATCGTCACAGACAATGTGGGCAGAATGTAAAGCCGCATGATCTCCCCGTCCGTATAGCCCAGAATCTTGGCCATGGATATAGACTGGGCGTTTTTCTCGATGATGATCTTTGACAGCAGATACATGATGGCCGCAAACATCACGATGGCAAACCCGTCCACCAGATACATCATATTCCCCATGGAGACCATCAGCTGTCTGCTAATCTTTGTCAGGGCGTCCAGATCGATCACCGAGCCGATGTACTCGCTGTCAATATCATGAATCTCCGTATCCGAAAAATAGCCGCCAAAATAGTCCCCGTCCAGATCAAAGGTCTTATTCAGATATTCCCGGCCCATGAACAGGGCCAGCGCCCCATTATATTCATAGACGCCCGCCACCGTAAAGGAATATTGCGTATCCTCATAGGGTTCTTTCAATGTAACCGTGTCCCCGGGCCCGATACCAAATTTATCCGCATAAGCGGAGGAGATATAGACCTCGTCCCCGCCGACCTCCAGAGAAATATAGCGGCTGTCCCTGTCAATGCCGTAAAGCAGCACCTCCTCGCTCCTATAAGCCCCCTCCAGGGTATTCAGCGTCCACGCGCCAAATTTCTCTGCGGACTCCTGGTCTGTCTCCACCATGCGGTAAAAATACAGCATCGCGAGGAGACCCTCCAGCCTGCGCTCCTCATTTTCCATCCCCAGGGGAGGCCGCAAGATATACTGATAGGGGCAGAGCATATTCTGCTCCATCTCCTCCTGGTGATGGACCAGCACGGCGGGAAGCAAAAGGCCGAACATCAAAAGCAGATTGGCAAAGAGGATGCCCACCAGCAAGATCATGTAGTTACTGATATTCTGCAGGATCACCCGCGCACGGAAACGGCCGAAAAAGTGAATCATGGCCGGCAGGGGCAGGGCCCTGCGCCGCCCGCTCCCGGCGATATCCCGGCGCAGGAAACGGAGGGGCGGAAGCCGAAGCTTCCACCACAGAACCACGCCGCACACAGCCCCCATCAAAAGCAGCGGGATCACCGTTGTAAGGAAAAACGCCTCCCCGTTCCATACCGTCACATAGGTGGGCAGGCTATAGCTCCCGTAATACATCCCCGCACAGACCATCCGGAACACCGTATATCCCAGAATATTGCCCGCCAAGGCCCCCGCCGCAGTTACGCAGAGGGGCGCGGCCATATAATGCCGGAACAGCTCTCCCCGCCGGAAGCCCGAGGCAAGCAGAGTACCGATCACATTCGCCTCCCGGCTGACGGTGCTGCTCATGGTTATGCCGAACACAAACGCGATGATCACGATCAATATGTACAGCAGTGCGATCATCATGGCCTTATCACTGCCCATATCCTCGCCGGTAAACTGGATGGCCTGGTTCAGATAGCGGGGCACATAATCCTCCAGCCGCACCTTCGCTCCGATCTGCTTCATCAGCTCCTCGGACATTTCCCGCTCCGCCTTCTCATCCGCCGGACTCTGTACGTATTTCCAGGAATAGCTGTAGTTCAGCCGCTTTTCGCCGTACCCGGCAAATGCCTCCCGGTCTATCACCGCCACGCCGAACTTAATCGCGTCAAACATGGTGTCGCTGTTATCCGCGAACAGACAGCTATAGTCGGGCAGCGCCACCAGCCCGGTCACCAGCCACTGCCCATGGGGCCCCGTCAGGGTATCGCCGACACGGATGTGGTTGTTATCAGCATACATCCGGTCAATGGCCGCCTCCCCGGCGCGCTCCGGCAGAGCCCCTTCCATCAGGCACACCCGGTTGACTTCCTCCCTGTTGGAAAATACGCGCAGGGTGCTGCCGTTGTCCAGTTCCTCCTCCACATAAAAATTCTCATAGAGTTCCACGCCAAAAGAACGGATCTTCTTCTGCATGGCCCGGTTGGCCTCCTCGGCCAGCCGGAAATTCCCGTCCTCTATATTATATTTTTCAAAGCTCTCCCTGTAGGCGATGATCATGCTGTTATCCGCTACCAGAAACCCGGACACAAAGCCTATCGTCCCCACCAGCAGAAGGAACACGGCCAGATACCGTCCCGGTTCGCCCTTAAGCTCCCGGGGAAGCCGTTTCATCAAAGGATTTCTCATCTTCCGCCTCCCCTACCACTCAAGCGCGTCCGCGGCGACCCGTTCCCGGTTCCTATAGTTCTTGCGGATACTGCCGTCCCGCAGCCCCACTACCCTGTCCGCCATGTATTTGATAGCATCGTTGTGGGTCACCATGATCACTGTGTTGCCGTACCGGCAGTTTACTGTCTCGATGAGTTTCAAGATTTCCCGGGAGGTATGGTAGTCCAGGGCCCCCGTGGGTTCGTCGCACAGCAGAATATCCGGATTCTTCACAATGGCCCGCCCGATGGCTGTCCGCTGCTGCTGGCCGCCGGAGAGCTGATTGGGCAGCTTGTTCCTGTGCTCATACAGTCCCAGTGTATGCAGAAGCTCATCCACGTCCAGAGAATCTTTGCCAAGATAGGCTCCCACCTCGATATTCTCCCTCACCGTCAGGTTCGGGATCAGATTGTACATCTGAAAAATGTAGCCCAGATGCCGCCGCCGATAGAGCGTCAGCCGCTTCCTGTCCATATCCGCCATGGGTTCGCCGTTTATGCGGATGCTGCCCTCATCCGCCTGGTCGATCCCGCCGATAATATTTAGCAGTGTGGATTTCCCTGATCCAGAGGGCCCAAGGAGTACGCAGAACTCCCCTTTCTCTATATCCAGATCGATGCCCTTTAACACCTCCACCCGGCTTTCGCCCTCGCCAAAGGATTTTTTGATATGGCGGATTTCCATAAACATGCCGTCATGCCTCCCTGATGTTTGTTTCATATATTATTCATTAGTTTCTACTAACTCATTTTCATATTACCCATTGGGCGGTCATTTGTCAATCCCATACGGTACAGAAATCCTCTGGCGAAACGTTCCGACTTGTGATAGACTGAAAAAAACAAACATCCCCGGGAGAGAAACAGTATGTCACAGACCCTGGATCTGACAAGCGGCAGCGTCACCAAAAAAATCCTTCTTTTTGCCCTTCCCCTGATGGCGGGAAATATCCTTCAGCAACTCTACAACGTAGTGGACACCCTGATCGTAGGAAAATATATCGGAGAGACCGCCCTGGCGGCGGTGGGGGCCTCCTACTCTCTGATGATTTTCCTGACATCCATCCTGCTGGGCCTGTGCATGGGCAGCGGCGTCTATCTCTCCATCCGTTTCGGTGAAAAAGACATGCCCGGCTTCAAAAACGGCCTGTACCAGTCTTTCGCGCTGATCGGTCTGTTCGCCGTCCTGCTGAACATCCTCATGTACGCCTGCATGGAGTCCCTTTTATGGTTCCTGCGAATCCCCTATGAGGTCCGTCCCCAGATGACGGCCTACCTGCTCTGGATCTTCTCCGGGCTGCCGGCCACCTTTTTCTATAACTTTTTCGCCTGCAGCCTGCGGGCCATCGGAAATTCCGTGACGCCCCTGTTTTTTCTCGGGGTATCGGCTCTCCTGAACATCATCCTGGATCTGGCCTTCGTCCTGGGGCTTTCCATGGGTGTAGAGGGCGCCGCCATCGCCACGGTGATCTCCCAGTACACGGCGGGCCTCGGTATTCTCCTATATTATTATAGAAGATACCGCTCCTGGCTGCCCATGAAAGCCGACCGCTATTTTAAGAAAACCGTGATCCGGGAAATCTCCTCCCTGTCCTTTCTGACCTGCCTGCAGCAGTCCATCATGAATTTCGGCATCCTGATGGTGCAAGGCCTGGTCAACAGTTTCGGCACCGCCGTCATGGCCGCCTTCGCCGCAGGGGTGAAGATCGACACCCTGGCCTACTCCCCGGTACAAGATTTCGGCAACGCCTTCTCCACCTTTGTGGCCCAGAATCATGGCGCCGGGCAGCGGGAACGGATACGCCGGGGCCTGGGGCAATCCCTGAGACTGGTGTGCGCCTTCTGCGCAGCCATCAGCCTGATCGTCGTATTGTTTTCGGAAAAGCTCATGGGAATTTTTATCGACGCGGAAAATACCCGGGTCATCGCCATCGGCTCCGGGTATCTGCGGACGGAAGGAATCTTCTATTTCCTGATCGGCATTCTGTTCCTCTTTTACGGTTATTTCCGCGCCGTCCAGCAGCCCATGGTATCGGTGATACTGACTGTCCTGTCCCTGGGCTGCCGCGTGGCGCTGGCCTATGCGCTGTCCGCCGTCCCCGCCGTCGGCGTCATGGGCATATGGGCCGCCATCCCCATCGGCTGGTGCCTGGCGGATCTGGCCGGGTTTTGGTTTTTACATCGGGAACAGAAACGGCATCCCGGCCCCTGAATTTCTGCACGGGCTATTTTGTATGTTTGACGATCTCCCAGATCTCATCGTCAAACATCCTGTCTTTATAGTAATATTTTCTGTCCTCCTCGGTGATCTCCCGGATCACCCGGCACGGATTTCCCGCCGCGATGACTCCGGCGGGTATATCTTTCGTCACCACGCTGCCCGCACCGATCACCGTGTCGGATCCGATTGTGATCCCCGGCATGACCACGCAGTTTCCGCCGATCCACACGCGATCCCCGATAGTGATCGGTATCCCGTACTCATAGCCCGATTTCCGGCTCAGGGGATGAATCGGGTGCCCCGCCGTATACAGAGAAACACAGGGGCCAAACAGGACGTCATCCCCGATGGTGATCGTCCCCACATCCAGCATCGTGCAGTAGGCGTTCGCGTAAAAGTTCCCGCCCACCGCAATGTGCGTCCCATACTCACAGTGGAACGGCGGCTCAAAATACATGGCTCCCTTATGCCGGAGCCCGGCCTCCTCCAGACACTTCATGCCCTGCTCTGTATCAAAGGGCATACATTCGTTGTAGCGGCGTATCGCGCGCTTGGCTTTCAACTGCTCCTCCATAACAGATTCATCGGAAAAATAAGCCATCCCTCTATCTCTTCTTGTCCTGTTATCCATCCTTCCATACTCCTTCTGCATTGGTATTTTAAACTTTTGTGCCCATCATGATACAACGAAACATACAGAATAGCTATCACTTTTATGTTTATTTTTATAACAATGCTTTCCCCGATCCCATCCGTTATAAAATATAGAAATGCAAAGCGGGCCGCACCTTGCCACCTCTGGCCGGGTATGCTAAAATAGCTTTAACAAATGATCACAAAATAAACCTGTATGCGCCGCTTTGACGCACCACCACATGTTAAACTCGGCAATGGCGCATGGGGCATCTCTGAATGCATGCCGCCTTTGGCGGCAGACTTTCAAAGTAAGGAAAGAAGGTTTCTCACATGAACAGAAATTACAACGGCCTCTCCGTGGCGGCCCTGATGCTGGGCATTTTCGGCCTGCTGACCATGTGCTGCGGCGGCTCCATCGTCTTCGGCAGCCTCGCCATCATTCTGGCCTGGCTGTCCCGGGACACTTCCATGAACGGACAGGCGAAAACGGCCCTGGGCATCGGCTGTGTGGGCCTGATCGGCGGTATTTTTATGGTCACCGCCGTACTCCTACAGACAGCCGAATCGCCGGAGTTCCGGGACACCATGGAAGATTACATGCGCTATTACAGCGATATGTACGACCGGGAATATGACGACGGCAGCGTCAATCCCTATGATGATATCCTACGGTATTTTGAGCAGAACGAACCACTGCCGGATTCCCCGGATGGAGGCACAGAGTTATAAAATGAGCCCTCTCACACATCGGGAATGGCGATTCCCCACACCTGCAGAAGCAGGTTGCGCAGGATGAATTGAACAGCAAACAGCCCGACGGCGATCCATATATATCTGTCCCTGTAGCGCAGCCCCACGGGCAGACGCCCTCCGGACAGACGCTCAACGGTCTGGGAGATCATGAACCAGCCGCCCACCAGGGCCAGATAGGGCACCGCCGGATGGCAGATCAACGACCGCAGGGGATGACCCGTCAAAAGCAAAAGCACGGCCCTCGTTCCGCCGCAGGCCGGACAGTACCAGCCGGTGAACTGATACAGGAAACACCCCGGCAGCAGCGCGCCCGGCCATCCGCCGCCCAGCCGGTATATCCCCTGCCAGACAGCCAGGGCCGCAAGGAGGGCCCATCCCAGAGGATAGAGATAATCTTCCACTGAATTTTTCATATATACTCCTTTACCTGACGCCCGTCACAGGGTATTGATCCCATTCTATTATACAGGCTGCGGCCTGTCGAAAGGAAATGACCTATGAAACGAAGTTCTTCACAATTAAAACTACTGGCCCGCACCGCCATGGCCGGAAATTACGGCGTGCTGGTATCTTCCATGCTGCTGTTTTTTGTCATCACACTTTTACTGGAAAGTATCCCCGGCATGATCATCGGAACCATCAGATCCATGGGCAATCTGGCTATGCAGTCCGTGATCTCACTGATCATATCCCTGTTGACCTCGGTAATCTCCGTCGGCCTGATCCGTATCGCCCTGCGTGTGATCCGGCGCCAACCCTATGGGATCGGCGACCTTTTCTACGCCTTCTCTCATCATCCGGATCGTTTCATCATCGTGGCTTTCATCCGTGCGCTGGTCTCCACGGTCTGCCAACTGCCCTCTTATTTTTTCACCAGCAGTTTTTTCCACCGCTCACTCGGAACCGTTTTTTCCTGGCAGGTTTTTCTGCCAAACCTTTTGTGGATGCTGGTAGGAACCTTCCTGTCCACCGTCATTTTGCTGGCACTGGCACTGGCCAATACCCTTATGATCGACAACGACGACCTTTCCGCCATGGAGGCCCTGCGGGAGAGCAGCCAATTGATGAAAGGCAACAAGGGACGGCTCTTTTACATCGACTTAAGCTTCCTGGGGCTGATATTCCTGTCCGTATTCACCTGCTACATCGGTATGCTGTGGGTCTATCCCTATGTGATCATGACCGAAGCGTACTTCTATCTCGATGTCACCGGCGAACTGGACCGGAACGGCGCTTCACAAAACGGGTATGATTCCTACAGATATAATGGGGGATACAGAAACGGCGGCTTCTACACAGATACCGACAGCCCGTACGGCAGTAATAACGGCTCTTATGGCGATGCCTCAACGGACGGTAGCGACAGCCGCAGTTACCCCCATGGCGACAGGCATGCGTCTGATTATATTGAGTATCCTGAAGATACCTACAATCTATCGCCGGATCGGCTTTCTGACGAGGAACGCGGTTAGCCAATTTTTATATCGGAACACCTCTATGGCGGTAACAGCTCAGCCTTCGGCTTCACTGTTACGGAATCTGCCCATTCCAGATCGCCTGCGGCGAGGGGCAGATTCCCTCCCGGCCCAATTTACAGGTTTTTACGGACTTTGCCACAAGTGCAAAGTCCTGGGCTGAATAGTTCTTATGGCAGCGTCTTTTCGGACGCCGCCATATATTTCATGGTATGAACCGTTGAATGCCCAAAGCTTTCTATCTGAAATCAGCCCTTCGCCCCCTGCCCGTCCTCTGCCCGGAACCGTTCTTCCAGTTCCAGCACATCTCCCATCGTATGCCTCCACTGATATTTTCTCAGATCCACCCGAAAGCCCGTATCATCCCGAACCACTTTCACACCTTCGCCCTCCAGCAAAAGCTTCTGCAAATCCATCGTATCAAAATAGGCTGCCCCGCTCAGGACGCCTTTCGCATTCACCACACGGTGGGCCGGGATGTCCTGCCCCGCCAGGCCCATTTTCAGACCATACCCTACCTGGCGGGAATTCTTTGGTTTCCGGCACAGCAGGGCGATCTGCCCATAAGTGGCCACCGTCCCCTCCGGAATCCGGCGGCACACCAGAGCCATTCTTTTGTAAAAATCCATCCGTCAGTCTCCGTTCATTCTTCCTCCAGAAACTTTTTCATCAACAGGCGCCCTTCCGAAATCATAATCCCGCTCCTCTCACCCGCGCTCTCGCCGTACAGGCCGCCGTGGTTTTCCTGTTTCCTGCTGTCATAGAGCAGGTAGGGTACG
The DNA here is from genome assembly GCA_910588295.1 of uncultured Lachnospiraceae bacterium. GTDB lineage: Bacteria > Bacillota > Clostridia > Lachnospirales > Lachnospiraceae > UBA11957. The sequence continues at coordinate 76,670 of CAJUQO010000002.1, forward strand.
GGATCCGCCACATGGGTTCTGACCCGTACCGGCGTGGGATGATCCGGCAGGATCAACAGCCTGTAATCATCACCGGAAGCGTCCATCTCCTCGCGGACAAGGCGGATCAGCCGCTGATCCAGATATTCGATGGCCTGGATCTTTTTCTCCACGCTTCCCTGATGCCCCATCTCATCGGGCCCCTCCACATGGATATAGGCAAAATCACAACCGCCCTTCAAAAGGGCGTCCACCGCCGCCCGGGCTTTCCCCTCATAATTCGTATGCAGGCCGCCGTTGGCGCCCGCCACCGAAGCCACAGCCATGCCCGCGCCCACGGCTATCCCTTTCAGAAGATCCACCGCGGAGACCATCACGCCCTTTTTGTGATGGAGTTCCTCAAAAGAATCCAGCATGGGCCTGGTGCCCGCGCCCCAGAACCACAGGCTGTTGGCCGGTTTCAGCCCCCTCGCTTTCCTCTCCAGATTCAGAGGGTGGTCTTTCAGGATCTCATAGCTGCGCTCCTGCATGGCCCGCAGGGTCTGATCCTGCGGCAGATACGGCCCGATCACCCGGGTCAGCACATCATGGGGCGGCGTAAGCTCCACCGCCTGCCCGTTCGCCCATATCGTACAGTGCCGGTAGCTGGTGCCCACATAAAACCGGTACCGCTCATTTTCCAATACATCCGCCACGGCCCGCAGAAGCACCGCCGCATCCTCCGTGGAAATCTCATCGGAACTGTGATCCAGGATCGTCTGCTCAGCATAGGCTTTCCCCTCATCCTCAGAAACCGTCACCAGATTGCACCGCAGCGCCACATCCGTCTCCTTCATATCCACCCCGATGCTCAAAGCCTCCAGCGGGGAACGCCCGGTATAATATTTCTTCGGATCGTACCCCATCACCGACAGATTGGCCGTATCGCTCCCCGGCTGCATCCCCTCCGGGATCGTCCGCACCATCCCGATCTCCGCCGTCTCCGCCAGCGCATCCATTGTCGGCGTAGCGGCATACTCCAAAGGCGTCTTTCCCCCCAGCGTTTCCTGGGGTTCATCCGCCATACCGTCTCCCAATACAATCATATATTTCATAATAAACTTCCTCCTGTAATCATCCCATCCGCCCCCAGGCACAGCCCCTGCACTGTACCCATATGTTCTGAAAGGACATTTAGGGGCGCTCTTAGCGGAGGCGAAATCCACTGCTTACGAAGACTTAGGCGCGAGGGCTCTTCCCGAGCGTCTTATGTCGCAGTTAGCAGTTAGTTCGCCGCAGCGTCGCCCCTGTCCGCACAGAACATACGGGTACAGCGCAGGGACGTCCGGGGGGGGGGGCATCACCTCAAAAAAGGACAGCCCCTCACAGGCTGTCCCTCTTCCACCCATTAAAATCTGGCCCGGATCATGCTCAGAACACCGTCCAGCCTGGCCGCTTTCTCCCGGTACTCCGCTTCCTTCATCACATCTGTGACAAAAGCAAACTCATCCGCCAGCTCCGGCACAGACACGGCCCGTACTTTTCCGAACACCTTTTCCACCCTGCACAGGTTGTCGATCAGCGATCCCTTCATCCGCACAAAGAAACGGTTTTCCACCTCCCCGATATCCATCAGGGGCAGACGGCCGTTATCCCAGTTTGTCACCAGGCACTTTCCGATATGGCGGGCTTCATCAATGATATCGCTGACTACCGCGCTGGCCGTGGGCAGTTTCCCTGCACCGCTGCCGTAAAACATACAGTCGCCCAGCATATTGCCATGGACAAAAATCGCGTTAAACACGTCCATAACGCCGTACAGCGGGCTCTCCGCATTGATCATCACAGGGCAAACCATACAGAAGTACCTGTCGCCCACTTTCTTGCTGGTGCCAAGAAGCTTCACCCTGGTACCCAGCGCCGCCGCATATTTGAAATCCACCGCGGTGATCTTTGTGATGCCCTCCGTATACACATCCTCAAAATCCACATACTGTCCATAAGCCAAAGAAGACAGAATCGCAATCTTGCGGCCCGCATCGTGGCCTTCCACATCTGCCTCCGGGTTGGCCTCGGCATAACCTTTCGCCTGGGCTTCCTTCAGCACATCGTCAAATTCCGCGCCTTTGGTACCCATCTCGGAGAGGATATAATTCGTAGTGCCGTTCAAAATCCCCGTCACCTCGTCGATCACCTCTGCGCTCAAAGAAGTACGCAGGGGCCGGATGATCGGGATGGCGCCGCCGCAGCTCGCCTCAAACATATAATTACAATTATGGGCCTCGGCAATGCGCATCAGCTCCGCGCCATGGGCCGCAACCAGCGCTTTATTCGACGTGCAGACCGATTTTCCTGCCTCCAGGGCCTGTTTGGTAAATGTGTAAGCCGCACCCGTGCCGCCCATCACCTCTGCGATGATCTGCACTTCGGGATCATTAAGGATCACCGAATAATCGTGCACCAGCACGTCCATAACCGGATCCCCGGGAAACTCCCGCAGATCCAGCACATATTTTACCTTTATATCATCTCCCGTTTTACCGCGAACCGCCTCTTTGTTCCGCTCCAAAACTTCCACGACACCGGAACCCACCGTGCCGTATCCTAACACTGCTACATGTATCATGTTTGGCTTTCTCCTGTCTTCTTATTGGTTGCCAGCATTTTCAGATAAGCATTGATGAAAGGATCGATCGACCCGTCCATGACCTGATCCACATTGCCCCGCTCTTCATTCGTGCGATGGTCTTTGACCATTGTATAGGGCTGCATAACATAGGAGCGGATCTGGTTGCCCCAGCCGATCTCCGTGACTTCTCCGCGGATGCCGGACAACATCTGCTCATTCTCCTGTTGCTTGAGCATATACAGCTTGGCTTTAAGCATCTGCATAGCTTTGTCCTTATTCATATGCTGGGAACGCTCATTCTGACAGGTTACTACGATGCCCGTCGGAAAATGAGTGATACGGATAGCCGAGGACGTCTTGTTGATATGCTGTCCGCCGGCACCGCTGGAACGATAGGTATCCACACGGATATCCTCGTCGCGGACCTCCACCTCTACATTGTCCCCCAGATCCGGCATCACATCGCAGGACACGAAGGACGTCTGCCGTTTGCCCTGGGCATTGAAAGGAGATATACGCACCAGGCGATGCACGCCCTTCTCCGATTTCAGGTAGCCATAGGCATTCTCCCCGCGCACTTCAAAGGTCACGGATTTCACACCGGCCTCATCGCCCTCCAGATAATCCAGAAGCTCCATCTGAAAGCCTTTGCGCTCAATCCACCGAGTATACATGCGGTATAGCATGGCGCACCAGTCGCAGGCTTCCGTCCCCCCCGCGCCGGCATTCAGTTTCACGATGGCATCACTGCCGTCGTACTCGCCATTCAGCAGCGTTTTAATGCGGATACCGTCAAATTCAGCAGTAAATTCATCCAGCATCTGTTGAATTTCCGGCACAAGATCCGGGTCCTCCTCCTCGTATCCCATCTCGATCAGAGTTTCCATATCGTCTTTCTGGGAGATCAGATGGGCATAGGACGCCACGTCCGATTTCAATGCGTTTAACTCAATGGTTTTCTTCTGCGAGATCTCCGGGTTATCCCAGAAATCCGGCATCTCCATCTCTTTTTCTAATTCTTCGATCCTGCGCTCTTTATTAGCGAGGTCAAAGTGAATCCCTCACTTCCACTAATGGCTCAGTATAGGAATTCAGAATTGTTCTGAACTGATCTAATTCAACCACAGCTTCACCTTCTTTCTTAAAAATAAATATTTGAAAAATACTTTCCCACTTTCAGAGGCAAAAACATATCGCTGCTGCAAGACCCTCCCTTTATTTCCGGCCGCAGCATTGTTTATATTTCTTTCCGCTGCCGCAAGGACAGGGATCGTTGGGATAAACCTTGATCTCCTTCCTCTTTTTAGGCTTGCGGGGGCCGCTGTCATCTTTATTGGTACCCGTCACCTTGGCTACCTGTTCACGCTCCACCTTCTGCTCCACGCGCACATGGTAGAGAAGCCGCAGCGTATCCTGCTGGATGGAGGCGGTCATGGCGTCAAACATCTCATAAGCCGCCATCTTGTATTCCACCTTGGGATCCCTCTGGCCATATGCCTGCAGGCCGATACCTTCCCGGAGCTGATCCATATCATCGATATGATCCATCCATTTGCGGTCGATCACTTTCAGAAGGATCACCCGCTCCAGCTCACGGATCTGCTCCTCCTCGGGGAACTCTGCCTCCTTCATCTCGTAAAGCTTCACCGCCCGCTCATTTAAAACCTGGCGCAGCTCTTTTTTCTTCATTTTTGCAGCTTCTTCACGGGTCACCGGCTTCACGGGTATCACCGGCAGCAGCAGACCGTTCAGCTCCTGCAGATCCCAGCTTTCGCTGTCCACATCATCGCTGATGCACATATCCACGGCGCCGTCCACCACATCGGTGATCATCTTGAAGATGGCGTCCCGCATATTCTCGCCGTCCAGCACCCGGCGTCTCTCTTTGTAAATGATCTCCCGCTGCTCATTGTTGACCTGATCGTAATCCAGCAGATTCTTACGGATACCATAGTTGTTACTCTCGATCTTCTGCTGCGCTTTCTCGATGGCGCTGGAGAGCATTTTGTGTTCGATCTGCTCATCCTCCGCCACACCCAGGCTGGAGAACACCTTCATAAGGCGCTCCGAACCGAACAGACGCATCAGATCATCCTCAAGAGAAATATAAAAACGGGATTCACCCGGATCACCCTGACGGCCGGAACGTCCCCTGAGCTGATTATCGATACGGCGGGACTCATGGCGTTCTGTACCGATGATCTTTAATCCCCCGGCCTCCCTGGATACTTCGTCCAGCTTAATGTCCGTACCACGGCCGGCCATGTTGGTGGCAATGGTCACAGATCCATGGATACCGGCCTTTGCCACAATCTCGGCCTCTATATCATGGAATTTGGCATTCAATACCTGATGGGGAATACCCTCGCGCCGCAGCATTTTACTGAGCAGCTCCGAAGTCTCGATGGTGATGGTACCTACCAACACGGGCTGCTGCTTCTCATGGGCCTCCTTGACCTCCCGCACCACTGCGTGGAATTTTTCTTTCTTTGTCATATACACGGCATCGTCCCGATCCACACGGATCACAGGCTCATTGGTAGGGATCTCGATTACATCCATGCCGTAAATATCTCGGAACTCCTGCTCCTCAGTGAGAGCCGTACCGGTCATTCCGGCCTTTTTCTCAAATTTATTAAAGAAGTTCTGGAAAGTAATCGTGGCCAAAGTCTTGCTCTCCCGGCGCACCTTCACATGCTCCTTAGCCTCAATGGCCTGGTGCAGCCCGTCAGAATAACGGCGCCCCGGCATAATACGGCCCGTGAATTCATCGACAATCAGAACTTCCTCGTCCTTCACCACATAATCCTGATCCCTGTGCATCAGGTTGTGGGCGCGTAAGGCCAGGATGATATTGTGCTGGATTTCCAGATTCTCCGGATCGGCCAGATTCTCTATATGGAAAAAATCTTCCACTTTCTTGACGCCCTGCTCGGTCAGGTTTACCACCTTGTCCTTCTCATTGACAATAAAATCACCGGTCTCAATGATTTCCTCGCCCATGATAGCGGTCATCTTGGTCATCTCACCGCTGGCCTCGCCCCGCTGAAGCTGTTTGGCCAGGATATCGCAGGTCTCGTAAAGCTTGGTGGATTTGCCGCTCTGGCCGGAAATGATCAGAGGCGTGCGGGCCTCGTCGATCAGCACCGAGTCCACCTCATCGACGATGGCATAGTGGAGGCCCCGCTGCACGAGCTGTTCCTTGTAGATCACCATATTATCACGCAGGTAATCAAAGCCCAGCTCATTGTTGGTTACATAGGTAATATCACAGTTGTAGGCCTCACGCCGCTCCTCCGGGGACATGGCATTTAGGACCACGCCCACTTTCAGGCCGAGAAACTCATGGATGCTGCCCATCCACTCCGCATCACGGTTAGCCAGGTAATCATTGACCGTAACCACATGAACACCCTTTCCCTCCAGAGCATTTAAATAAGCCGGAAGGGTAGATACCAGCGTCTTACCTTCGCCGGTACGCATCTCCGCGATACGTCCCTGGTGCAGAATAATACCGCCGATCAGCTGGACGCGGTAATGCTCCATATTCAGCACACGCCTGGCCGCCTCCCGCACCGCCGCAAATGCCTCGGGAAGAATATCATCCAGCGTCTCGCCGGCTGCCAGCCGCTCCCTGAACTGACGGGTCTGATCCCGCAGTTCTTCATCGGACTTATCCTGCATGGACGGCCGGAGAGCTTCTATTTTATCGACAATCGGATATATCCGTTTCAATTCCCGGGAACTGTGGGTGCCAAAGACCTTTTCTACTAATTTCATATACACGCTCCTGTATTTTTATAGTCCCTATGGCTGTGTGTCCCCCTGCACAGGCACACACTCCTGCCGTACTCTGGCAGACAAAAAATATCATTGTTTATTCTAACACGTTCGTTTGCACAAAACAACACGTTTTTTCAACGGGCGGATATCCGGCGGTAACAGTTCAGCTGCTGGCTGAACTGTTACATCCGACGTTACTTTTCATACCCGAGCCGCGCACTTCCCAAGGGATGCCTTCGGTGCGCTGCGTGGCTGTGGGAGAACATGACGCTGCGGTTCAGGCGCGCACCATCCGATCCGTCATATGTACCCGGAACCATTCGATCAGCGGCCCCATGAAAAACATCGTGATAACGGTTCCGATACCCACAGCGCTCCCTATGCCGGCCAGGCCGCTTCCCGCTATACACAATCCCGCGCCCAGGACGACGCAGCAGATATCGCTGATGATACGGTTATATTTAAACTGTCCCACCTTCCAGCCATAGGTGACGATCAGTGAAATGGCATCATAGGTGGAAACCCCCAGATCCGCGGAAAAATAAAAGGCTGCCGCGAGGCAGTTAAAGATAATCCCCGCCGCCAGCAGCAGAATTCTCACCGCCAAAAGAGGCTGTGGAAACACGCTATTTAAAAGGAACTGCGTCCCCTCCGTCACATAACCCAGCAGAGTCAGATTGCAGAGCGTCGCGATCCCTATGTAATTGCGGTCCATAAAAAGAGCAAACAGCAGCAGACAGGCATTGACAAGCATATATAGAGTACCGAACCGTATCGGCACCACCGCCTGTATCCCGCTCATCAACGCTTGGAAGGGATCCACCCCAAAAGCCGCCGTCTTAAACATCCCCACGCTGATCCCGCACAGCAAAACGCCGCCTATGCTCATAAAAATCCTTTTTCCCATTCTTGTATGTACACCCCCCGTTCTCTATGGCCACGAACCAATACCGGTACGCGGCCGCTCAAATCCTTATGTACAATAGCAGAAATGATCCCCTGTTTCAACCCCCTGGCAAAATCATTTTTTTCTTTCCCCGTCAATTTTTCCCCACCGTCAAATGCCCGCATGTCCCGCACAAATGTCCTATTTACGGAGCGCGGCGCCATTCGCACACACCAGCCGCGCATATGCTGACAGTGTAAATCCATCCGTTATCTCCCCATTACAAATCATTTTCTTCAATTCATCTTCACTAACCCAGATAAATCCTCCTATGCCCTCTTCTTCTGCCGGAATAATCTGAACAGATGAAGGCAGGTCTGCCAGAAAAATCTGCGCCGTTCCATTCGACATGCCGCTGTCAGCCCTGACATCGCCGAGAAATGTAATCGTACACGCTTCTTTGGAAATGCCAAGCTCCTCAGAAAGCTCCTTCCGGACATTTTCCTCTGCCGTAAGGGATAGATTTTCCGCAAACCCCCTTGGAAATTCCATGCTCCACTGACGCGGTGCATGACGGAATATACGCAGCAGGCCAAATTGTTTTCCACGGCGCGGAACGGCAATACAGCCGCTGCTCTTGGGATTAGAATATATCACCCGCGCATAGCTGTACAGTCCCCTGCTGTCGCCGCAAAGATCTGCAAGTACCAGGTAAAAGGGGGTATTATCATATACGACGCCCATCGGTTTGCCGGTTCTGGCAGAAAACGCCCTCATCTCATTTTCGTCCAAAATAAGCGGTATACGCCCAGATTCCTTAAAAAGTTCAGGCCGCTCCTTCATCAACTGAAAATATGCGGAAATTGTGTCCATATCTCATGTCTCCCTTTTTAACTTATGATATCCTCTGAAACGCCGGACGGCAATACAGGGTACCCGAAAGCTATGCCTCTTTGGCAGGTTCTATCGGGGTCTGATAGTATTCCTGCGTATCGTTCCCACAGACGGTATCCGTATCGAACGCCTGGTCAGAAACGTCTATTTGCTCCCCCTGGGAAGTCTTCATGCTCATCATTGTCACATTTGGCGTCTGATCCAGAGCCGTGGCATAGACCAGGCCGGTGGCCCTGTGCATCATCATGGCTTTATCCTCAAGCGGAACACTCGGGTCAACCGCAACCTCTCTTGCATTCAGCACACACTCTGCAATATTACTCCATCCTACCACATTCTGTTCGGCAACGGACATACGCTTATATCTCTTATATGCATAGTCCACCTTGAAAATACTCTGCTGCAGCTCCTGGTTCTTATGATGGACACAGAGCTCTGGATCAGACATGGGAAGGATCACTTTCTCACAGGACAATTTTCCATTATAAAACAGATAACAGCTATGGACCAGACGCCGGAACAGCTCCAATACCTCATCCTCAAATTCGCCGTTTTCTTTTAATCCGTCAATCATGTGATCATAATCACTTCTGTATTTGCAGCGCCGTCCCTCTTGAGCCGGTTTCTGCCCACGCGATTCCAGTTCTCTAAATTGACGTAACTGTACATCTCTTTTCTCAATCGGAACCAGACGCTGGTCTTCCTCCAGTTCCTCTATTTTTTTATGCAAAATATCGGGAAGGCCGTACGCCGACATATGATTACCGGGGGCAAGTAAATGGAATTTCGTGGTACGGATTTTCGGGTTCTGATGATATTTCAAAATATCCGCCTCCCGGAAACATTCACCCGCAATTCTATAGCCATCGTAAACCAGCTCCATCCGTTCCCGGAGATGCTGCGGGATACGGCCCACAATCCTCTGGAATGGCAGGTTGCGTTCAAGTCCATACAATACGGCCTCACGGAGAGACAATCCTATGTTCTGATCGTCATATTCAGGAAAACTGCTGAACTTAAAGTCCGAATTTTTGAGACGGCTTATTATAAAATCCTTCGTGCTTTTGATGTTACCATAGGAAGAAAAGGCAACGATTCCCATATCACAGAGCATCTCAAAATCTATTGTATGTAAAAGCCGCAGCGTATTAAGATTATCAAGAATCTGCGGGCCTTGCAACAAAATAGTCTTTCCGCTGGCAGCCAGCTGAAAAATATTTAATTCCAGGTCGTTCAGTTTATTGGGATCCTGCCCTGTCACACTGTCAAATCCGCCGCTGAAAACCGGTTCAAAGACCGCAAGCGCGTCGTCATTTTGATTTACTTTAATGGCCGGCGCCTGTCCCGTACATGGCAGGCCGCTTCTCACCTCGCCAATCTCATAAACTAATCTCCTGCAAAACCGTTCACCCGTTCCCGATTCATTCGGATCTATGCCGTTATCGATCCCGCAGACCTTGATGATATTCTCTGCCTGTCCAATCTGCTTCTGAACAAAACTACTGTCCAGTAATTTCCGCTTCCTGTCTCCGGGACGATTGGCACGTGCCTGCGCGTTCCACACAAGCGCCTGTGCATAAAATAACGGAAGATGGTCGTGACTTCCCGCACACATATACTCCGGTAACGGCGCATTCGCCACTTCCTCCGCGTCAGGAAGCGCAACACACAAATCATCAAATGTTCCGCTCTGAATCTCCTCATTCAGAAAAACCAGCAATTGTCCATGCGCATCCAGTTCATGATCCCCGCCCTCCACACTTGCCTGTCGGGACTGTTCCCACAAACGATAAAACTTCTGTACTGACGATTCAGGCTTTACCCTCTCATCCTCCCCCGTATTCTGTAATTCGTCAATCCGCTGTAGAATTTGCTCCGTTCCCTGCCGGATCTGCAGAATATTCTCGTGATTTTCCTGCATCAGCTCCGGAATATAACTGCCGGCATTTTTTTTCGCCTCAAGAAACACCGGAGTAACGCCCCATAAAACCTGACAGAATTTTTTATTTTCTTCATCAGATAATTCGCCGTTTACCGCCTCATAGCGTTTTTTCAGTTCCATATAAAGCTTCTCCACATCATAAAACGCGGACAACGGCAATGGGTTCTTCGAAACGGACGTAAAAAGTATTTCCAGATTTTTCTCAATAAACGCAGTTTCATCCCTGTCCGCACATAAGATACGCAGAGAATCCCCGACCGCCTGTTCAAACCGGTATTCAAAACGGCCGCGCCATTTTGACAGTTCGTTCTCCCCTTTTTCAATCAAACCGGACACCGTCTGATCCAGCACACTTTGGCCCAGTGTCCCAAATATTCCGCCGTTTACAATCAGAAATTGAAAAGCGCTCTCGGCTACAGCCTTCCCAACGGAAAAAAGCACAGCACACATCCCTGTTACCTCCTCTATAATATACTAAAATCCCTATCCTTTCCCTGCCGGATTTGCCATCTTGCATACGCAAAACCTATACATCCGGTCACAAAATGCCCCGTCGGCTCTCTCAGTATAAACTTTTTACAAATCCCGCGTCACGAGCCATACTTCCTATTATTTCTTTTTTTACGCAAAGACACACCGGACTCACTGAATAGCCAAACCGTTATTGCCTGTGCACATTTCTAATATTTTACATATATTAGTTATTGACTTTCCCATCCTCGAGATGTAGTATTTATTTATATTCAATATAGTTTTTAAAACTATATATCGTGGTGTGTGCAAATTACACGCAAATAAAAACCACGCAGGAAATGGAATTTTCTCATAGTTTTAAACAGGAGGTGATGTATGATGAAATTCACAATCAAAGATCCCGGCAGCGCAATCACACATTTTATCGGCATGATGATGGCCTTATTCGCATCCACGCCTCTGCTGATCAAAGCGGCGCAGAATCCCGACAAAGTCCATATGATATCCCTGGCCATATTTATCGGCAGCATGATCGCCCTGTACGGAGCCAGTACGACCTACCACACACTGAACATCTCGGAAAAGTGGAACCGCATCCTGCGGAAGATCGACCATATGATGATTTTCATCCTGATTGCGGGTTCCTATACCCCCATCTGTCTGGTCGCCCTGGCCGACCAGAAGGGCTACATGCTCTGCGCCCTGGTGTGGGGAATCGCCATCTTCGGCATTCTGATCAAAGCCTTTTGGATTACCTGTCCCAAATGGTTTTCATCCGCGCTGTACATCGCCATGGGATGGGTCTGCGTGCTGGCTTTCACGCAGATCATAAACTCCCTCTCTGCGGCGGCCTTTGGCTGGCTGCTGGCCGGCGGCATCATCTATACCATCGGCGGCATCATCTATGCATTAAAGCTCCCGGTCTTCAATGCTAGACACAAATATTTCGGTTCCCACGAAATCTTTCATCTCTTCGTCATGGGCGGCAGTATCTGCCATTTCATTGTCATGTACGTATTTATCGCCCGAATGCCTTTATAAGCCCCGCCGTAAAGCTGTGGGGCGGTTTTTTATGCCTCGGCATTTTCCTCCCAACCTTACACCAAGTGTAAGTGTTATTTTCCTTCCTCCGCCTTTATAATAAAACCATCAAGACCGGTTTGAAATAACACGAGGAGGCATCAGCCATGCAAACAAAAATTTTAGAAGTACAGTCCCTCTATAAAGAATACGGAAAAAAGGAAAATGCCACCAAGGCCCTAAACGGCCTGTCCTGCAGTGTGATAAAAGGAGAATTCCTGGGCATTATGGGCAGCAGCGGCTCCGGCAAGACCACTCTTCTGAACTGCATCGCCACCATGCTGCGTCCCACGAAAGGACAGATCCTGCTAAACGGTGAAAATATCGCCCATTTCAGCGCAAAACAGCTGGCCGAATACCGGGGAAGCAGGATCGGTTATCTCTTCCAGACCTTTGAGCTTCTGGACAACCTGACCGGAAGGGAGAACATTCTGCTCCCCATCGCCATCCACGGCGCCGCCGGCAAAGAAGCCGGAAAACAGTTGGAGCAGCTGGCCGGTTATCTGGAGATTACCGATGTGCTGGATCATTTCCCGGCCCAGATGTCCGGCGGGCAAAAGCAGCGGATCGCCGCCGCCAGGGCGCTGATCATGAACCCCGACCTGATCCTGGCCGACGAACCCACCGGCGCCCTGGACAGCAAAAATGCCCGCAGCCTGATGGAAAAGCTTACAGGCCTGAACGAAACCCGGGATACCACCATTCTGATGGTAACCCATGATATCAATGCGGCCAGCTACTGCTCCCGGATTCTTTTCATTCAGGACGGCGTGATCTTCCATGAGCTCCGCAAAAACACCGAGGACGAAACACGGCAGGATTTCTACAAAAGGATCATTGCCGTGATGGCACAGTTGGGAGGAGGAAGCGCAAATGTTTATTAGTCTGATCCGGAGAAACGGCAAAAAGAACCGGCGGGAAAACAGCATTTATTTCCTGTCCCTGGCCATCACGATTGTTGCGTTTTACATTATTCTCTCCCTGGAAGACCAGGATGTTATGGCTTTTCTGCGGCGGATGGAGAGCGACGCGGTAAACCGCCTGCTGGGGCTGATCTCCGGCGTGTACGGCTTTTCCCTCTTTATCCTGTTTTTGCTGATTTACTTTGCGGAAAAATATCAGTTTGAAAGACGGAGCCGGGAGTTCGGCATGCTGCTGATGCTGGGCATGAAGCGCAGCCGACTGTTTTTGTGGCTCATGGCGGAGGATTTTTACAGCAGCGGCATGGCCCTGGCCATCGGCCTGCCCACAGCCGTCTTCCTCTCTGAAGTGATCAGCCTGATCACGGCGAGGCTAATCGGGCTGGGCATTATCGGCCACCATTTTGCCCTGTCGGCCAGGGGAATCTCACTGACCGTCCTGGGATTTCTGGGGATCAAGCTGATGGCCAATATCCTTCTGAGTACCCGGCTGATCCGGAGGGAGCCTTACCGTCTGCTGAACGAAACCCAGGAAGAAAAACTAAAATCCGTCAGCCGGAAGCGTTCTTTCGCCACCCTAATCCTGGGGTTCTTGCTGCTGGCAATTGCCTACGGCATGGCCATCGGAAATCTGACATGGATGCATCTGGTTTTCTTCACAGCCACCCTGGCCCTGGGATTCGCGGGCACATGGCTTACCATCCGCGGCTTCTGCGCCATATTCAGCCGTTTTACCAGAAACCGGCGGACAGCGGACCGGCTCCATATGTTCACCTTCCGGCAGCTGGAGGAAAATGTCTTCCTGCGCTCCGGCTCCCTGACTGTCTCCTCCGTACTGGTGCTGATTGCCATCGCCTGCATGAGCTATGGCGTCTCCGTGGCCTCCGCCAACCTGGAGAGCGGACAACGGCACACCATGGATTTTACATTGGAGTCCTACGACGAACCCTCCGGCCAGGCAATCGAAGACCTGATCAGGCAATCCCAATCAGAAGATCTCATTGACCGATGGAGCAGCGTCTCCGTGGCCTATCTGCCCACCGAAGGCATGTGGAGCAGCGATGGGGACAGGAAAACCTGTACCTACGATACCTCCGGCCTGCAAGAAGCGGCGTCCCATCTGAGCGCTGAGCAGCAAAAACGCATACAGAATAACGATATTTTCCGAGACAGCCCCCATATCATCGCCCTCTCAGGCATCAACGAAATTCTGGAAAACCAGGGCAAACCCCCTCTCAGCCTGACGGATAATGAACTATACATCTATGTAGATCCGACATTCTACGATACGCTGGCAAAGGAAACGTATGACCGGCTCCTGCCCTATGGCCCCCGGCTGACCATTGACGGAAAAGAATATCTCCTGAAAGGGATCTGTTCCGAAGATATCGTCGTAGACAGAAGCATCACGATCATGTTCGGCCTCATCCTGCCGGATGAGATCTTCCGGCAATACGCGGGAGAGGACTACTTTACCTACTGGAACGCCTATCTCTCCCCCGGCCTGATCCGGCAGAAAGGGCTGATGCAGGCCATTACCACAGCGGACGAATGGTTTTCGGCCAGCGGCCTGCCATACGAAAATTATCTGCAGAACATGGGACGGCAGCTCTTTTATATCGTGGCGGCCAGCTACCTGATGATCTACCTGGCGCTGATCTTTCTGGTCATTGCCAACACAGTGATCAGCCTCCAGTATCTCATGCAGGAGGAAAAGACCCGGCGGCGCTACCATACCCTGGTCTGCCTGGGCAGCGACAGCGAGGACATCTGCGCCTCTTCCCGGCGGCAGATCCGCTGGTATTTCGGCCTGCCTCTGGCCACGGCCGCGGTGAGCGGGATCTTCGCCACCATCTCCCTGTTCTCCGGCCTGCTTTCCCCCACCATGCAGAGCCAGGGATCAACACTGTTTTTTATTGCGGGAGCTGTCCTTATCGTTCTCTGTGTGATAGAATGGGGATATATGAAAATGGTTATGCGCCTGAGCCGGGAAAACATCCTCCGGATGATGGAAATCCGGCGCAGCGAATAAGGATTAAATGGGGTGGAGCGCCTATGAAAACAATCGTAATTGTAGAAGACGAAGCATTCATGCGCCAGGAACTGGCGGATATCTTTCAAAAAGCCGGTTACAAGGTGCGCTGTATTACCCGGTTCCATGATACTGCCTCGGAAATCCTCCGCGAAGAAGCCAGCTTGGTTCTGCTGGATCTGACCCTGCCGGGCATGAACGGGTTTGAGATCTGCAGACAGATCCGATGGCAGCGCTCCGTTCCCATCCTGGTACTGACCTCCCGGGATCAGCTTAAAGATGAACTCCATGCCCTGGAACTGGGGGCGGACGACTATCTGACAAAGCCCTGCAATACCTCCCGGCTGCTGGCCAGGGCCGAAAGCCTGCTGAAACGCTTTGCAGGGCGGGAATGCACCCTGGACGGAGGCGGTTTTCTGCTGGATTACCAGACCTATACCCTGCATGCCGACGGCCGCTCCATCCTGCTCTCCGAGAGAGAGGGGCGGATACTGGAGACTCTGCTCCGGCACCGGGATGAGGTAGTGTCCAAGGAGGCTCTCTTTGAGGCTCTGTGGGGCACCACCGAGTATATCGATGAAAATGCCCTGCAGGTCAACATGACACGGCTTCGCAAAAGCCTGAAAAAAGTACGGCTGGAAGACCGGGTGGAAACGATCCGGGGGCAGGGTTACCGTCTCAGGGGAGGTGGCGGCCATGAAGAACATTGACGGGAAGAGAGCTATGCTGCGCAGAATCCGGGGGCTCTACCGGGAATATCTTTTTTTCCTTCTGCTTCTATTGGCGGCAGACGCCGCTTTCGCCTTTTGCCTTTGGCTTGCAGACGCCAGAGCCTATCAGGCGCTGGCCGGAATTTTCGCCGTAGCTGCCCTGGCCATCTTCGGACTATCCACGGTTCTCATCTTCCGCCGGGAGAAAAAACGGCGGCGGGCTGCCGATTATTTTCTGAACAATCCCTATGATGCCCGGGCTGCCCGATATATAGAAATATTGCCTCTCCGGGAAAGGGAACAGCTCGCAAAGACCAGCGAAAAACTGAGGGAAAAAGAAAACGCCCTGCTGGAAGAGCAGCAGATGCAGAAGGATTATGAAGAATATATCGAGACATGGGTGCACGAAATCAAGATCCCCCTGTCTTTGATGACCCTCCTGCTGGACAACCGCCGGGAGGAAATGTCCCCTCTGCTCTATCAGCGGATGCTTTATATATCCAATCAAATGTCTGAGTATGTGACCCAGATACTATATTATGCCCGATTGAAAGCCAGCCACAAAGACTATCGGTTTGAACCGGTATCCCTGCGGGAATGCTGCGGGGAAATACTGGAGCAATACGGAACATTACTCAGAGAGGAGCAGATACGGCCTTCGCTGAATGTCAAAGACATCCATGTCCTCACCGACCGAAAGGGCCTGCTGTTCATACTGGCCCAGGCCGTCAGCAACGCCTGCAAATACAAAGACGACCGCAAAGAGGAAAAAATTCTCTGCCTGTCCGGCAGTCTGCTGACGGAGGAAAACGCCATCTGCCTGTCCATTCATGACAATGGGATCGGCGTAAAACGGGCTGACTTTCCTTTCCTGTTTGACCGGGGATTCACCGGCGACACTGACGAACGGAAACGGAAAGCCACGGGGATGGGCCTGTACCTGGCCGGGCAGATGGCAAAAAATCTTCATATTGAACTTTCGGTGGGCTCCGTATACAGAGAAAGCTTTACGCTGACCCTGAAATTCCCGGTTGTGCATATGCAGTGACCGATCATGCCGAAAAACGGGGCGGGCATAAAACGGTCTTATTCCGCCTCCCGGATTTCTCCCTTGACTCCGTTCTGATCCACTTCCAGCACCAGGTAGGTAAACGCACGCCCCATCTGCCGGGGAAACGTCAGGCTGCCGGGATTGCAAAGCCAGATTCCTTCCTGCTGCTCAAAGACCGGGCGGTGGGTATGGCCAAAACATACGATGTCGGCCTCGTTCTCCCGGGCCATGCGGAGCAGGGATTCCATGCCGAAATTCACTCCCTGATGATGTCCGTGGGTCACAAAAAAGCGATGGCCGGCCAGATTAAACGCCACCGAGGGCAGCAGCTTCGGATCATAATCACAATTGCCGCCCACAATGCAGCAGGGGCCGGGTACCAGCCGGCGCAGATAACCGTCCCGCCCCTCCACATCACCACAGTGGATCACCTGATCCACCGGAAGTTCCCTTTTCACCACCCGCTCCATCCTCCGATCACGGCCGTGGGTATCACTGATCACCAAAATTTTCATTTCTCTATCCTGTCCTTTATTATGGTTTTCATCTTTTCCAGGGCCTTCCCCCTGTGGCTGATCCTGTTTTTCTGTTCCTCCGAGAGCTCCGCCGTGGTGCAGCCATACTCCGGAGCTATAAAGATCGGATCGTAGCCGAACCCGTTGCTTCCCCTCTCCTCATAACCGATCCGCCCCTCGATGGTGCCCCGCACCACCTCGCAGCTCCCATTCGGGAATACGGCGGCAATGGCGCAGACAAAACGGGCTGTGCGCCTCTCGTCGGGCACTCCCGCCAGGCGGTCGATCAGATTCATGTTTTTCACCCGATAGGACGTATCCTCCCCCATATACCGGGCGGAATAGATCCCCGGCTCACCGCCCAAGGCGTCAATTTCCAGTCCGGAATCATCGGCCAGCACAATATCCCGGCACAGCCCGGCGACGGCCCTGGCCTTGATCTCGGCATTTTCTTCAAAGGTAGCGCCGTCCTCCACGATATCGGACGCAAGCCCCGCCTCCTTCATGGAGAGTATCTCCATCCCCAGATCCGCCAGGATCGCCCGTATCTCTTTCATCTTATCCTTATTTCCCGTGGCAAATATGATCCGCATAGTTCCCTCCTCATATCTTATGCTCAGACAGGCTGCCCTGTCCTCTTTTTCGGCGGCTTTGAGCCCAGAAACTGATAATAGTACGTCTTCAACATGCCGTTGTAAATCTTTCGGTTTCTGTCCGCTTTTCTTCCTATATAATGTTCCGCGTCCGCAAAGCCGGTGATTAAGTACATGGACCAGTCATCCAGCCTGGCAAAGCCCTCCCCGATCTCCCGGTACAGCCCGGGCAGTTCTTCCCTGTCTGACAGCCGCTCGCCATAAGGCGGATTGCAGATGATGAACCCGTACTTTTTCGGATGGCTGAGATCCCGGATGGCCCGCTGCTGGAAATGGATCAGATGATCCACCCCCGCCGTCTTCGCGTTCTCCCGGGCCAGGCGCACCACCTCGCCGTCGATATCGTATCCCTGGATATCCGTCACGATATCGGTGCGTACCCGATCCGCAGCTTCCTCCCTGGCATCCTGCCAGCAACCCGCCGGTATCAGATTCTCCCACCGCTCGGCCAGGAACCTGCGTTTTATCCCGGGAGCCATATCCGCGGCCATCATGGCCGCTTCAATGGGAAATGTGCCGCTGCCGCACATCGGATCCACCAGTATCCGGTCACGGTTCCAGGGAGTCAGCATGAGCAGGGCCGCGGCCAGTGTCTCCGTAATCGGCGCCTTGGCCGTCCGCTGGCGGTATCCCCTTTTATGAAGGGAGATACCCGTGGTATCCAGTCCCACTGTCACTGTATCCTTCATAAATGTGACGCGAAGGGGATAAGAGGCCCCCTCCTCCTCGAACCAGGACAAGCCGTAAGCGCCTTTAAGCCGCTCCACCACAGCCTTTTTCATCACAGACTGGATATCCGAGGGGCTGAACAGTTTGCTTTTAATGGACGTGGCCTTTGCCACCCAGAATTTCCCGTCCGCCGGGATATACCGCTCCCAGGGCAGCGCCCTTGTTCCCTCAAACAATTCCTCAAAGGTACGGGCCTGAAATTCCCCCACCTTGATCAGCACCCGCTCCGTGGTGCGCAGAAATATATTGGCGTACGCCACCGCCTCGGCATCGCCGTAAAAGGTCACTTTTCCGTCCTCCACCGAGGCAATATCGTATCCCAGATCCAGAATCTCCCGTTTCAGCACCGCCTCCAGACCGAAATGACAGGGGGCCATCAGTTTCCATCGCCGCATAGCTATATCCTTTCTTCTTTTGATCCACGGACTCCTTGCTGTCCCAGCGCCGTCTGTCCCAGAACCGCACCGTCCATGGTACGGACAGAAAATGTTTCCTCCTCCAGCACACCGTAGGTAGGCGGATTCCCTCCCTTGGGGATCGCCACGGAGCCCGGATTCAGGCAAATATGGCCTCCCACCGATCCGGCCTGCCAAATATGGGTGTGGCCGTAGAGCAGTACGTCCCCATCACAAAAGGGCGGAAAATGCTGTGGAGAAAAATGATGGCCGTGGGTGGCGTAAATAAGCCTGTCCGCCAGAGGCAGAACCGCGTAATCCGCCAGGATCGGAAACTCCAGCACCATCTGATCCACCTCCGTATCGCAGTTGCCCCGCACACAGAACAGCTCCTTTTTTATGGCATTCAGCATGGCCAGCACCTCCTTGGGGGCATATTCCCTCGGCAGATCATTGCGGGGGCCGTGGTAAAGAATATCCCCCAACAGGAGCAAACGCCCGGCCCCCTCCCGGTCAAAGGCCTCCAGAAGCTTCCGGCAGGCCCAGGCCGACCCATGGATATCTGACGCAACTACAATCTTCATACTGTACTCTCCTCGTAACTTTTTTCCTTCGTAAATTTAAAGCTATTGTACCCACATCCTGTCCTTTCCGTCAAGAAGTGTGCTCTCTTTTTGCCATATATGCCTGTATGCCGCCTTTCAGGGAGGAGACCCTGTAACCCCTCTCCGCCAGAGTAACAGCGGCTGCCATGCTAGTGATGCCGTGTTCACAATACAGAATGATCGATTTATCACGATAACGGGACATCTGCCCGAGATTCTCATATGGAACATGAATAGAGCCGGGTATATGCATTTCCCGGTACTCTCCGGCAGAACGCAGATCCACCACCACCACGCCGGGCCGGGACCTCCGCCGCTCTAACTCTTCCACCGATATGGTTTCCGGTTTTTTCATGATAGAACTCCTTTTTTATTACTATATTCCCGATGAAAGATTTTGTGTTACCGGCCGGACAGGCCAGCACTCCTCCCGGGGCCGCGTTGCACGCGGTGCGCCCGGCCCATCCCAACGGAAAGAGAAACAGCCAGTAGGGGAGCTACTGACTGTTTCAAGGGGAGTATAAATAATTAATAAGGGGTTATTAATTGTAAAAAAGACGCCATACAAGGCAGATTCTTTTTTACGTTACAATTATAATACATATTTAAATAAAATGCAATAAAAATTGATGAATATTCCCACTGTATTTTGGAATAATAGCATTGTAATTAAAATTTATGACACTGGAGGTAAGAAAATGTCTAAAAATTACAGTTCAGACACCACTGACAAAAACAGAATGAGCAATACTTCCACAAACGAAAGCAACCAGAGCAATGATTGCCACAACAAAAACAGCAAAAACTCCACAGATAAGAATTCTCAGAGCAAAAACGCCCAGAGCAAAAATGCACAGAACAAGAACAGCTTCTCTAACGAGACTCAGAACGAGAACTACTAAAATCGTTCTCCCGAAAGATTCCCGGTATATCCGGGAATCTTTTTTTGAAAAACTATTGACAAACCCCCGGTAAAAGAGTATGATATGACTGTTGTTTGAGAGAACAGCGTGTGCGTGTAGCTCAGCTGGATAGAGCACTTGGCTACGGACCAAGGTGTCGGGAGTTCGAATCTTCTCACGCACGGTCAGGACTTGCAGTTTCAGAACTGCAAGTTTTTTTGTTTCAATAATACATGCATCGTAAAAAAGCTACTGTCTTTTGTAACAGCAGCCTTTCATGGTGAGAAACTATATATTAGAAATTGAATCCGCAGGAAAAAGTATTTTCCGCCGCCGATGGGTGATAGTCCGGCAGCCGCCCATTCCCCGCAGATCCAATGGGGTTGGTATTTTATGCAGCCGCGGACGGCTGCCCAGCCGCTGTTCTGGCTTACGCTAGGAACGGCTGAATGTCATTGGTAAGAGCGCCCATCTCATAATAATCCTCCGGCACTCTGAGTTCCAGTACGCGATTCAGATCAATGGACAGGATACCCATCACAGAACGCGCATCCACGCTGTATCTACCTGCTGCAATATCCATAGATCCCTCATACTTGGAAATCTGTTTCACAAATTCACTTACTTTCTCAATACTGTTCAACGATAATTTGAATGTTTTCATAATAACGCCTCCTCAAGCTCTAAAAACATCAGTTACCTCCCACGGGAAATTTTACCTCCCCGCTTGCAAGTGTTACTTTATCAAAAAAAACGCCCCCGATACATCAAATATCTTGGACGTTTTCAAATTTCTTATACATATTTCCGGTTTTTAGGAGCTCTTTTTTCTATCTCGCCCTCTGTCTCACTCCTCCGCGTCCGTTTCCTGCAAACTGTAAGTATCCCTGTATTCCTTGGGAGTCAGCCCGGTAAACTTACGAAACACTGTGCTGAAATGGCTCTGTGAACTGAAATTCAGCACAAAGGCAATCTCCTGCAGCGTATTGGACGTGTAGATCAGCATACTTTTGGCCGCCTTGACTTTCTCCTCAAGTACATACCGCGTGATCGTTTTGCCCGTGCTCTTATGGAACAGGGAAGACAGATAGTCGGCATTGACGCAAAAATTCCCCGCCATATCGCTGACCTTAATCTCCGACTGCAGGTTGCGGAAAACATAATCTTTCACCTTTGTCACCAGCGGATGAGGCAGCTCAGCTTTTTGCTTTTCTTCCACAACCATATCCACCAGCTTGTACTCCGCCTCCCGCATCACGGCCTCCACCTGTTCCGCCGTCTTCATGGATTCCGCCATACAGATGAAACTGTCGCTGACCGTCAGGGCATTTTCCGCAGCAATACCGCCTTCAATAGCGGCCCGGCTGGCCAGGGTGATCAGGGAAATTGCTCTATTTTTTGCCTGGCGGAGCTGATCCGCCGCCAATATGCCGCGTTCTCCCACATCCATCTCTGAGATTACCTTCCGCAGCCCTTCCTTGTCTCCCTTGCTGATGCAGTCCATCTCCCGCCTCTCCATATTGTAAGGCGTGCGGGGCGTTTCTTTCTCCTGATGCATGATCGTAGTTTCCACCAGATTCTGCTCCAGACGCTTTTTCATTTCACTGTTCATGAAATTTTTTTCCCACACGTCATCCACGGACAGCTCCTGCCCGGTAATCATATGAAAGACTGACAGCAATCCGCAGACAAAAAATTCCCGGGAACAGTAGGGAAGGCGGTATCCGTCCGCCGGATCCAAATGGTGGCACCTGATGATTTTCTGGTTCAACTCCTTATATACGGGCACCAGGCTGACCGGCCCTATAATCATTACCCAGCCCAGATCCATCTGAATTACCGCGCTGATCACCTGATCATATTCATAATAGAGATGGGGACAATCCTGCCAGCCATACCCCATGAGCAGCCGAAAAAAATCTGTATCCCGCATGACAGGATCTTTATCATCATCCAGCATACCATACTTCCGGATCAGATATCCGCTTTTATCAAATACCCGGATCACCGCGTGCATCTGGATCACCGCCTGGCGCAGTACATAATCCAGATTCACCTCAGCACATCTATATTCCTTCACTTCGCGCATACATGCCCCCCTTTCTCCTGCCTTATCCTATCATATTCACCTATTTTATGTAAACCAGAAATTGATTTTCCATACATATTTTTTTTATCCCCGCAAAAACTATTCCCAAAATGCAGTCATCCCCTAACAACATTTTCCAAAGGAGGCACCTTATGCTTGATTATATTAACCTGCTCTGGCAGACACTGTTGTCATTTATTGTACTGTTCATCCTGACAAAGATGATCGGTTATCGACAGATCTCACAGCTCAGCCTGTTCGACTACATTAACGGCATTACGATCGGCTCCATCGCCGCAGAGATGGCTACTGAACTGGAATCCAACCCCGTGTTTCCCCTGACCGCCATGGTACTCTACGGGATCTTCACCATTATCGTCTCCCGGCTGACCGCCAAATCCATCAAGGCCCGGCGTTTTATCACCGGCGAACCGATGATCCTGCTGAATAACGGATTAATTTATAAAAAAAATCTTGTCAAAGCCCGTATGAACCTAAACGAATTTCTGGAAGAATGCCGGATCAGCGGTTATTTTTCCGTGTCAGACCTGCAGACGGCTATTCTGGAGAGCAACGGCAAAATCAGTTTTATACCCAAAGCAGATAAAAAGCCCCTGACACCGGAAGATATGAACCTTTCGCCGGAACAGGAGTATCTGAATGCCAATGTGATTCTCGACGGACACATTATGGAAAAGAATCTGCGCCATGCGGGAAAAGACAGGAACTGGTTGGATAAGAAACTGAAAGGCTACGGCGTAAACGGTCCCGAAGAAGTCCTGCTGGCCACCCACCAAGCACCGGATGATCTGCAGGTATATCCACAAAACGCGGGCGAAGATCCCTCGGATATCCTGGATTGACAGGATTCTCCCCAAAAATATCCCGTTCCTGCTATACCCGCGAGTATAAAAACACCGAAAAAGGGCTGCTTACCAGGAGCAGCCCTTCTTATGTTTGATTATGCAGAAAACCTGCCGATGGCAGGTTTTCCATATAGAAGTAAGAAACAATTAAGCGCCAACCAAAGATTTTGCCAGAGTAGCTGCGGAAGCGGCATCCTCGGAATAGCCGTCTGCGCCGATCTCGTCAGCAAATGCCTGGGTGATCGGAGCGCCGCCAACCATAATCTTAACATCCTTGCGGAAGTCTTCGGCATTGATAGCAGCAACGGTGTCCCTCAGGGACGGCATTGTGGTTGTCAACAAAGCGGACAGGCAGATAACCTTTGTGTCCGGATTCTCTTTGTAGGTTTCAATAATCTTCTCGATCGGAACGTCCACGCCCAGGTCGATAACCTCAAAACCAGCGGACTCGATCATCATAGCTACCAGGTTCTTACCGATATCATGCAGATCGCCTGCAACGGTAGCAATGATCAGTTTGCCCAGAGCGCCTGTGGAACCGGAGCCAAGGTGGGGTTTCAGAACCTCAACACCCTTCTTCATAGCCCTTGCCGCTACCAGCATCTCGGGAACGAAGATCTCATTGTTTTTGAATTTCTCACCAACTACGGCCATAGCGTCGATCATACCTTTGTTCAGGATTTCAGTCGGGTCTTCGCCTGCGTCAATGGCTGCCTGTACGGCAGGGCCTACCAATTTCGCTTTACCTTTTTCGATCAATGCTGCAACTTCATCAATTTTGGACATTTTGTTTTCCTCCGCTTTTTTAATTTATTTTAAACAGACAGTCCTCATTGCCCGTTTAAATCATAGCCAATTATGTACTGCTTATTTTTTTACCGGACCGATCAATCCCTCACGGTACGCATCAATGTATTCCATGCAGTAGTCATCCAGCCCCAGCAGCGCCTCTGTGGCATAGATCAATCCCAGCAGGTCACGGTTCGTCGGGTCAAGGATACCGCTGTCAAGACCTGCTTTCATAGCC
The DNA here is from genome assembly GCA_910588295.1 of uncultured Lachnospiraceae bacterium. Classification (GTDB taxonomy): domain Bacteria; phylum Bacillota; class Clostridia; order Lachnospirales; family Lachnospiraceae; genus UBA11957. The sequence goes on from CAJUQO010000002.1 coordinate 100,810, forward strand.
AGGACAGTGAAGCCCATATTGATCAGCTTACGTACCGGCAGATTGAAAGAAATATTGCTGATAGCAGCCGTGATGTGGATCTCCGGATACTGTCCGCGGATCGTACTGATCACTTCCTCGATCATGGCGATACCATCCTCAGATGTGCACAGCATCTCGATCAGGGGATCGATATGAATACGGCTCGGAGCGATACCATACTCTTTGGCTTTGGCCATCAGTTTGTCAAATACTTTGAGCCTGTCCGCCGCGCATTTCGGAATACCGGTATCATCGGACAACAGTGCGATCACTTCCCATTTTGTATCCGCGATGGCCGGGAACAGCACGTCCACCTTGTCGCCCTCCATGGAAACGGAATTGATCAGGCCTTCCCGTTTGCAGTACGGGAATACTTCCTGCAATACTTTGGGGCTGGGGCTGTCCACCGAGATCGGGAGATCGGTAACTTCCTGAATGCAGTCGATCATCCACTTTAAGGTCTCGACCTCCACATCCTCCTCTACGGATGCGCAGCAGTCGATATATGTAGCGCCTGCCTCAGCCTGAGCAACGGCTCTTGCCTTGATGAACTCCGCGTCCCGCTCGGCAATCGCTTTTGCCACGGACGGAATGGAGCCGTTGATCTTCTCACCAATAATAATCATTGTGCAAAAACCTCCTAAACAATATATGGCTATCATAGCACAAAACTTTTCTGCCGTAAACAAAAATCTAAGATTTTCGCACTCTTTTTTATTTCTTTTTTACAGGTGTTTTGTACGAATCACACAAACGCATTTCTATGGATATAAATGGAAAACTCACTCCTCATCGGTCAGAAACATCAGTTCATCCAGATATGTATCATTAAAATCCGGGTCGGCGGCCAGTTCAAGGAACTCCACCTGTCGGATCAGCCCGTCGCAGCGGTCGTATTCTGCCTCGTTCAGCACGGCGATCTTGGCCCCCTCACCGGCCGCGTTACCGATCATACGGATCTTACCCGCCAGCTCCTGGGGGATCAGTCCGATCCGGCACGCGCTCTCGGCCTTCATATAATTTCCGAAAGCACCGGCAATCATAACATCCTCAATACCGGAAACCGGAATGCCCATTTTCCCGCACAGCAGGATCACGCCTGCGGCTATAGCCGCTTTGGCCTGCTGCACCTCGCCGATATCTTTCTGGCTGATATAAACTTTTTCCGTGATAGAGAAAGCATTTTTGCCGCCAATCTTGATGATCCGATCTTTATTGGCCCGGGCATATTCGTTCTCCAGCTCGTCCGGATCCATCAGACGGCCTGTGTCCTCCAGAAATCCCTCATTCAGCAGCATGGCCACCACGTCCATCAGACCGGAGCCGCAGATACCGACGGCCTCGCCCCCGCCGATGGTGCTGTAGACCACCCGCCCTTCTTCCATATGAATATGATCCACAGCGCCGAGAGCTCCCCGCATACCGCACTCGATCTTGGCTCCCTCAAAAGCCGGACCCGCGGCGGTGGAGCAAGTGATCATCCTGTCCTTATTGCCCAGCACCATCTCGCCGTTTGTGCCGATATCAATCATCAGGGACATTTTGTCCCTGTGGTCAAAATCCGATGCCAGCAGACAGCCCACGGTATCGGCCCCCACAAAGCCTGCAATATTGGGCAGCATCAGTACCTGCCCCTCCGGATGGATGAAAAGCTGCACCTCAGACGCTTTTAATAGTATACTCTCCCGTGAGGCCGGATTATAAGGGGCATGAACCAGGGAATCCGGAGAGATATTCAGGAACAGGTGGTTCATGCAGGTATTGCCCACAATGGCCACCTGCCAGATATCCGTCCGGCCGATCCCGCCCTTCTCGGCCAGCTCGCCCAGCATTTCGTCCAGGGCTCCGCGGATCACCCGGCTCATCTCATCGCCGCTCCCCGCTTTCAGCACATAATCGCTCCTGGCAATCACATCCGCGCCAAACTGGGACTGGGGATTCAGGCGGCTGGTTACGCACAGTTCCTTTCCGCCCGCCCCATCCAGCAGGTATCCCACCACCGAAGTGGTACCGATATCGAAGGCCGCCAGATAGAGCCTTTTGCCTGGTTCCGCCAACGCCAGCACTCTGTTTTTACACAGAACAGCCTCCCCCTCATAATCATGGGCTTCCATAAAGGCATAGACCCCGGAGATCACCGCCGGGGAGGCCGTAAACTCCTCCGCCTTCCTGCCTGTGGCCCGCTCCAGGGCCATCTTCAAAAGCTCCCACTCGGAATAGCTCTCACCCACCTTGCAGCGCTCCATCTTTATTGCCGTCCTCTGGATCATGGGCATTACCGGGATATCCCTCTCAATCCCCTCAGTCAGCAGGCTGTGGCCGGTGGCTTTCAGGGAGGTATCCACCTCCATATCGCAGTCCACATAAATCTGGCATGCCTTCTGCACCCCGTTATACTTCTTACTGCGAACCTTCACCAGACACTTCCCGCAGGTTCCTCTGCCTCCGCAGGGCGCATCCGGCGCTGCCTGAGCCCGGATCAGGGCCGCCAGCAGAGTCTCCGTATCCGCCGCCTGAAAATTCCGTCTTTCCTTTGTCAAGGTAATTATATGTTCGGCCATGGTCTTCCTCCGTTTTTTGTTTATATTTTAACATGCTTTCCGCAATAATACTACGGCATTTGTACAATTTTAGGCCGGTAAGTTTATGCACAAAAAAAGCCGGCATAACCGACTTTTTTTGCCATCTATATCATATGGGGGCCCGCCGCTGCCTCACCAGGATCATGGCCGACCGGGGCGCCATCTCCAGCGTAATCATACCCCCGATCACTTCATAATCCTCCTGCTCTATCGTATAACCGATGGCATGGGTATACAACACCCGCCGCATGCTGGTATTGCTGGTGCGGCTGATCCCCGCCTCCCATACGCCGATCTCCACCGTGACCGTCTCATTCCGGTTATTAACTGCCACCAGAATCTGCTCATCCATCGTAAACCGGACATACTGAAGAATATTGTACTTCTCCTTCAACATTTTGATGGAACCGGTCTGCAAAGCTTTGTAGCTTTTGTGAATGCGGATCACATCACGGTAATATCCGATCAGTTTCCGGTCCTCATGCCCCCAGGGATAGGTACGCCGGTTGTCCGGATCCGTATAGCCGCAGACGCCGGCCTCATCGCCATAATACAGCGTCGGCGCGCCGGGCCAGGTCATCTGCACCGCCACGGCAGCCCGCAGGACGGCCTTATTTACATTTTCCTCCGCTGACCGGGAGCCCAGATGGGTCATGCGGCCCGCCCGGTGGTTTGTCCTGGTCAGGAAACGGGAGTGATCGTGATTGTCCAGCTCATTCATCGCCGTCTGCAGAGACGGATTGTAAAATGCAGACATATGATGACGCATGGCGCTGCAGAATGCCTCCGTGTTGCCCAGCATATCCACCCGGTAATCGTCGCTGTGCTTCTCCATTCCGGTAAAAAACCAGGACACCGGTTCCATGAACGCATCGTAATTCATGACTGTATCCCACTCATCCCCCTGCATCCATGGCCTGGCATCGCCATAATGCTCCGCAAGGATCAGCGCATGGGGGTTGGCCTCTTTGACCGCCCGCCGGAATTTCTTCCAGAACCGATGGTTATAATCTTCTCTGTAGCCCAGATCCGCCGCCACATCCAGACGCCAGCCGTCCGCATTAAAAGGCGGGGACACCCATTTTTTCGCCACCTGGAGAATGTACTCCTCCAGCTTTTCGGACGCCTCGTAGTTCAGCTTGGGCAGCGTCTCATGCCCCCACCAGCCGTCATAAAACTCATTGTAGGGCCACTCATGTTCATTATTAAATTTGAAGAAAGACCTGTAGGGGCTGTCCGCCGACACATAGGCCCCCTTTTCATAGCCGTGCTGATGCTCGTAGAGCCGCTCTTTGTCCAGCCATTTATTAAAAGAACCACAGTGGTTGAACACGCCGTCCAGGATCAGCTTCATCCCCCGCTCATGGAGCTTTTCGATCAGCGTGATCAAAAGCTGGTTGCTGGCTTCCAGATTCTCCCTCTCCGTCACACGGGTGATATAGCGCCGGGCATTCTCATTACTCATCTCCCATTCTTCCAGATACCGTCCCTCATCCCGCACGATCTTTCCGAAATGGGGATCCACGTAGTCGTAATCCTGTATATCATATTTATGATTGGAGGGCGATACAAAGATCGGATTCAGATACAGCACATCCACGCCCAGATCCTGCAGATAATCCAGCTTGTCAATAATCCCCTGCAGATCGCCCCCATAAAAATTCTGCACATCCATGGCCTCGGGCACACTGTCCCAGTCCTCAACGCGCCGAACCTTCCGGCCCACATAATTATATTCGTTCGTCTGCACGTCGTTGGCAGGATCACCGTTATAGAATCTGTCCACAAAGATCTGGTAGAAAACCGCGCTCTTCGCCCAGTCCGGCGTATGAAATCCCGGCACAATACCGAAGGAGTACTGCTCCTGTAGATCCCGGGTCACCCCCAGCTTGTTATAATAGCATCGGATCTTTCCTGCGCATATCTCAAAATAATAAAGCACCTTCTCCCCGCCCACCGTGATATCCGTGGTGTAATAGTCAAATCCTTCCCGGGTTTCCAGCAGCGTCATATGCTGCCTGGTAGAACCGCTGATCAGGTATACATCATCCACATTCCCTTTCAGGGTACGGAAACGTATCGTCACCGTCTGTCCTGGCTCCGGTTCCGCCGGTATGCGGAAATTCTCTGTCTCGTCACTGTAAAGTGCATAGCGGCTGAACAGCGGCCTCATATTATCAATATATTTCGTCTTCAATTCCGGAAACTGAACCATATATTCCTCCATCAGCACACTTCCGTGCCCTTTTCTGCCCGTCAAAGACGGGTACTCCCATTTTATCTCACCCGCTCCCCCACTTCAAGCAATTTTTTGCCCATATTTTGTGTTATAGTAACTAAAAAGACAGCTTCTGTTACAAAGCTGTCTTTTCGGAGAAGGTATCTCTCTTATGGGGTGTAGCAAAAACCATATAATGTATTGGGGGGTTTTTACGGATATCATTATAGCCTGATACTCTATAAAAGTGTGCACAAACTTCACAAACTTTGCATTACATTTTTATCCATTATCACCAACAGGCTGAAGCTCCTTTACAAAAAGCGCCTCAAACTCTTCCCGTCCGATCTTCTCTTTAGCCAGCAGCAGCTCTGTACAGCGATGAAGGACATCTTCATACTTGCCCACAATCTCTTTCGCTTTAACATAACACTGTCCGATGATTTCTCTCACTTCAGAATCAATGGACGCGGCCGTCTCCTCGCTGAACCCTCTGTCATGAGCCAGATCACGTCCGATGAACACCTCACTAGAATCGTCACCATAAGCCACCAGCCCCATTTTCGAGGACATGCCGTAGCGGGTTACCATAGCTTTGGCAATGGAGGTTGCCTGCTTGATATCCTGGGAAGCGCCGGTGGTGATATCGTCAAAGATCAGTTCCTCGGCCACACGGCCGCCCAGGCAGACCATGATATGCTGCATCATTTTTCCGCGGGTATTGAACATCTCATCATTCTCCGGCAGGGGCATCGTATAACCGGCAGCCCCCATTCCGGTGGGGATAATGGAAATCGTATAAACCGGCTCCATATCCGGCAATACATGAAACAGGATCGCATGGCCGGTCTCATGGTAGGCGGTGATCCGTTTCTCCTTATCGGAGATCACTTTACTGCGCTTTTCCGTACCGATTCCTACCTTAATAAATGCGGTTTTGATATCACCCTGGTTCAAATAGACCCGTTCATCCTTAGCCGCATGGATAGCCGCCTCATTGAGCAGGTTCTCCAGCTCCGCGCCGGTGAAGCCCGCCGTGGTCTGGGCGATCTGCTTCAAGTCCACATCATCCGCCAGAGGCTTTCCTTTGGCATGAACCCGCAGGATCTCCTCGCGGCCCTTCACATCCGGCACTCCCACCGCCACCTGGCGGTCAAAACGCCCCGGGCGCAGGATAGCCGGATCCAGAATATCCACCCGGTTGGTGGCCGCCATGACGATGATGCCTTCATTGACACCGAAACCGTCCATTTCCACAAGGAGCTGGTTCAGCGTCTGCTCACGCTCGTCATGGCCGCCGCCCATACCGGTGCCGCGGCGGCGGGCCACCGCGTCAATCTCGTCGATAAAGATAATACAGGGACTGTGCTTCTTGCCCTCCTCAAAAAGATCGCGGACACGTGAAGCGCCCACACCCACAAACATCTCTACAAAATCCGAACCGGAGATACTGAAGAAAGGCACCCCGGCCTCCCCGGCCACAGCCTTGGCCATCAGCGTCTTACCCGTTCCCGGAGATCCCACCAAAAGTACGCCTTTGGGAATCCGGGCGCCTACGCGGGTATATTTTTGAGGGCTTTTCAGAAAATCTACAATCTCTCTCAGGTCTTCCTTCTCCTCATCCAGACCCGCTACGTCGGCAAATGTCACCTTTTTATCCTTTTCATCAGAAAGCCTTGCCCGGCTTCTGCCGAAATTCATCATTTTAGCATTGCTTCCTCCGCCGCCCATGGAGCGGTTCATAAAAAGCATCACCACCAGCACCACGGCCAGCGACAGCATTACAGGCAGCAGCACATTCATCATAACGCTGTCCTTCGGCACATCCTCCACCACGTAGGCCACATGTTTATCACGTAAAAGCTGTTCGATCTCTGCCACGTCACTGACACAGAAAGAGCCCTCCTCTCCGCCCGTCAGCGCCACATGTACCTGGCCCGTCGGAACCTGCTTATTCTGCTCAATGACAGCCTTCCCAATCCTCGATTCATTCAGGTCATTCACAAACTGCTGATAGGTATACCCTGTATTTGTCGAAAGGCTCGTGGACAAATACATAAACAGCCCGACCAAAAAAATAGAGATTAAAAAGTATATACCGAAACCTCTTGATTGTTTTCCCACTGAATTGCTACTCCTTTATGATTTGTAAAATTATTCCGGCTGCAATATGCCGATATAAGGAAGATTGCGGTATTTCTGGGCATAATCCAGGCCGAAGCCCACCACAAACTCGTCCGGAATATTGAAACAGACATAATCCGCCTTCACATCCGTAATCCTTCTCTCCGGCTTATCCAGCATACAGCACAGGCGCATACTTGCCGGATGGCGGTCCTGAAGAACTTTCATCAGGTAACTGAGGGTGCGCCCTGTATCCACGATATCCTCCACGATCAACACATCCCTGTCCTGCAGCGGTTCGTCCAGATCCTTGACGATCTTGACCACGCCCGAAGATTTGGTGCTGTTGCCATAGCTGGAAACCGACATAAAGTCCATGGTCACCGGCATGGTAAGACGCTTGGCAAGCTCACAGGAAAAAAACACGCTGCCCTTTAATATACCTACCAGATGGATGCATTTCCCCTCATAATCCCGATTAATGACGGCTGCCAGCTCATCCAGTTTCCTGTCCACTTGATCTTCACTCAACAATACAGAAATCTTATCACTCATTCTCTTCATCTCCTGTAAATTCAATTTCTAAGACCCTTCTGGTGCTCCCGGTGACCTGGCAGGCGGCGCCCATGCGTTCCCCAATGACCCACAGGATCTCGCTGCCCTCGGCCAACAGCCATAGTCCGTCTCTTTTGTGTCGGGGAATTTTACAGTCAATCAGAAAATCCTTCAATTTCTTATGATGCCCCGCAGCGTCAATCGCTATTCTGTCGCCGGGCCTGCGCTTCCGCAAAACAAGGTTATCAGATATTTTATCACAATCCAGCCACTTCGTATACTTTTTTCGCGGAAAATTCATGGGATTTTCCTGTAAAATCCTGAGATTGAGACGTTTTCCGCCCACACAAAAGGTACCCGGGGCTGTAAGGGGGATGCACAGGCCGGCATTTTCTTTGCACGCTTGGTTCGAAAAAGCTGCTGTAGGCTGTCCGGCCGCCCCCCTGTCCGCAGACAGGATCACCAGACGCCCCGCCTCCTTCCGGGCTTGCGCACCGCAGGGCAGATCCGCCTGCCGCCCGCAGGAACCCGAAAGAAGATCCGCCAGAATCTTTACATGATCCGCCGACAGATCACGGGCCGTCCCGGCCGCCTCCAGCAGGACGCGGTATAATATCCTACGCCCCAGGAAGGGCGCCTCATCCAGAAGCCGTTCCGATACTGCCCAACCACTTCCGACCGCTTCCACATATCGGGGGTACAGCTGTTTCTCCACCCCCGCCACATATTCTTCCGCTTCCTGAAACTCCAGGGCCGCTGCCGCCAGATGAGCCGCCGCGCCACAATTAATATTGCTCTCTAAAAGGGGAAGCACCTGCTGCCGGATGCAATTCCTTGCAAAATTAGTTTCCGCATTCGTCTCGTCCTCGCACCAGGAAATGCCCCGCTGCGTCAAATACTGTTCAATCTCCTGACGGCCCATACAAAGCAAAGGGCGGATCACACGGCCATTCACCGGCCGGATCCCCCCGGCCCCTTTCAGGCTGCTGCCTCTGGCCAGCCGAAACAGCACCGTCTCCGCCTGGTCATCCCGGTGATGGGCGACTGCCACATAATCCCCGCCCCACCTGCCGCGCCACTGTTCAAACCGAAGGTAACGGATATCCCGCCCCGCCTCCTCCACGCTCTTCCCCTGTTCCCGGGCCAGCCGCCCCACCTGCTCATGGTATACCCGGCAGGGCACCTGCCTTTCCGCACAGAACCTTTTCACAAAAGCTTCATCCCGGTCAGCACTCTCCCCCCGCAGCCCATGGTGCACATGCACAACAGAGATCCCCAGACGCCAGTCGCTGCGCATATCACATAATATATCCAGCAAACACAGGGAATCCGGCCCTCCGGATACCCCCGCCACGATCCGGCTCCCGGCCTTTAGCATACGATGCTCCCTGACAAACGCCTCCACCCGTTTTCTCATTCAAATCTCCTGTTTTTTCCTATTTCTGCCACATCCCTGCCACCAGCACCGTCATATCATCGGCAGCGGCAAACTGACACAGATTCAGCACCTTCTCCAGTATGCGGCGGCTCAGTTCCGCCGGCGTGCCGCCCGTGGTATGTAGAATAATCTCCTGCATCAGTGAAGTCTGCCGTTCCGGGGGCAGGGCCTCCAGCACGCCGTCCGTGACCATGACCACATAGTTACCGGGAAAAAGCTTTTTGCGGGTCTTCTCATAATCCGACTGCATCTGCAGCCCCGGGGCCATGCCCGGCAGACTGACGCACTCCACATACTGCTCCCGGAAAATGAAGGAAGCACAGGCTCCTGCCTTCAAAAACTCGCACATCCCCGTGTAAAGGTTTACCTGGCAGATATCCATGGTAGCATAAGATTCATCGTCACACTTGATCAGGGCGGCCGTATTGATCATGTGGAAAGCCGTTTCTTTAGTAAAACCACATTCCACAAGCTCTTCTAGAAGGTTCAGCACATGTTCGCTGGTCTGCTTGGCCATGGGCCCGGAGCCCATACCGTCGGACAGACACAAAAAGGTCTGTCCCTGCCCCTGCAGTACGCCATAGCTGTCCCCGCATACGGTTTCGCCGTCTTTCATCCGACGGGAAACTCCGTACAAAAGCTCGTAGCTCACATCCTCCGTAAACGCGAAAAGCTGGTATTTTTCCCCCGCGAACAGCTTCTGATTCTTTTCCGGCACCAGTTTCCGGCTCATCAGCCCGGACAGCGCCCTGGCAATATCTTGGGTGGACACAGTCCTGCCGTTTTTCGTCCGCATAGAAACAAACAGCCGTATCCTGTGATCTCCCTGCTCACAAAGCCAGGCCTGTCCTGTCACTAGGCCATGGCGGTAGGCATAGCCCCTGAGCCGTTTCATCTGGTTTTCCGTAAGCGGCTGAAACTGTTTAATCTCTCTGGCTGTCTGCCGCATCATGTGGGAGATCTCCCGGAGCTGCATGGCCGAGGACAGACGCACATCCACCATACGCTGCCGCCAGAAATTTTCCCGGTAGTGTTCCCGGACGCAGAGTTCCAGGATACCCGCAGTCTCCCGTCCCCGGCTGCAAAAACCCAGCCACTCACCCATATGACTTTCAAACTGTTCCCTCTGCCCGTCAGAAAGAAGTCGGGCCATCTCCTCGATACATGCCTGTCTGCGTTGCATCCCGGACTGCTCACAAGCCGCAAGATAACCGCAGTCGCGACAATTTTTTTTATAGAACCTGTCCCAAATCTGTTTCTCCGTCTGCCCCTCCCGGATACTCCCTGTGGGGGGCAGTTCGTAAAAGGCGTCTGCCAGGCTGTGAAAGGCCTCCGCCTTCAGCTGGATATCTCTGTCCTGAGGAACCTCCCTGACCCATAGCTGTCCCCGTTTACCTAAAACAGATTTTGCCATGTCCCGGGCGATCAGTAGTGCACCTGCCGCGAGCATGGCAAAGAATAGCTGCTGCATAATATCGACCCCCTGTTGGTTAATCAGGGCTATTATACACGGGACTATCTGAAAAAACTGTCAAAATCAAGTGGCGAATCCCAGAATCTTATCTGTTTTCTTTAAAGATCGTCTCGTTATCATAGACAAGGCCTATTTTCTCATGGGCAATCTTCTCCACGTATTCATCACTGTCCATATACTTTTTCTCTTCTTCGATCTTTTCTGTCCGGCCCTGCTCCTCCTCGATCTCCGCCTCCAGGCCGGCAATTACCTCATTGTTCGCCGCAATTTTCTGCCGCAATCCGGCGTTCATCACGCAAATTACCGCCAAAAGTACACATGTCACGGCCATGATACATAACATGGCTACTACATTCTGCTTCCTATGCTTTCTTCCGCCTGCGCTTCTCCGATTGCCATTTGCCTTTCCCATTCTTCGTCCGTTTCCCCCTGTAGTCCTTTGTCGCTGCCGCCCACCGGCGGCATAGTTGCAGTTTAACCCTTTTACATCCATTTTTCAACCATTTTATTAGTTTGCACACCTGCCTCGCGCACTTCCCGCACAGACCGGTAAAGGCGGCAAAACATTTCCCACCGGCCCTGACCACCAGAGGGCTGGCAGTCCGCTGGTACAGCCACGCGCCGAAGCAGACGGCCGCAATCTCAAAAAAACGCAGTTTTCCCTGGTAATAATAAATCAAAAACTCAAAAAAAAGCAGCCCCGCACAGATCCAGAAAACCAGATCCTCCCTGTCCACCCATTCTTTCCTGTGGGAGATCCCTTTTCTGAAAATGCGCAGACAGTCGTATGCCGCCCCCATAACCACGCCCAAACCGGCAGTCCGAACAAATAACATGGTTTCGGCAGCCACATTTCCCGCTACATTCACTGGAACATCTTCTGCAGCAAATGCCTGCCGGCATCGGCCGCCTTCTTGCTTTTACTATACTGTATACTGGTGACCTGGCCGGTGAGCTGTACGCTGCCGGTCTCCAACGACAGCTCACCGATATGCAGGTCACTCCCTTTAATGGTCAGATTCCCGCAGTCTGTCTCCAGGCGGATCAGCTCCGTGTCAAAAGACAACACCTCCCGCACGCCGCTGATCTGCCCCTCCTGGCAGTTGTTCAGACATAGCTCATGCCCCCGGTTACTCTGTTGCGCCACCATAGGCCCCCCATACCGTCTGCTTACCCCTATTATATGAAAAGCCCGGCTGGTTCAGTACTTTTGTATTTCATATATAACGGTACATGTCAGCGGCCTCTTCTTTGCGCACCGTATCCGCCACCTTCAGGATCTCCGCCTTCACCGTCCTGGTGCCAAACTGGATTTCCAGGATATCACCGGCCTTGACCACCGCCGAGGCTTTGGCCTGTTTACCGTTCACCAACACACGCCCCGCCGTACAGGCTTCGTTGGCCACAGTCCTCCGCTTGATCAGGCGGCTCACTTTTAAAAATTTGTCCAATCGCATACTATCTCCCTTTCTTTATAAAAAAAGGAACTGTCACCAGTTCCTTTTTGTTTCTGCTTATTTATTGACGAGATCCTTCAGTGCTTTTCCGGCTTTAAACTTCGGCGTCTTAGATGCCGCAATCATAATTGACTCTCCGGTCTGGGGATTCCTTCCCTCTCTGGCTGCCCGCTCAGATACCTCAAATGTGCCAAATCCCACGATCTGCACTTTCTCACCCTTTTGCAGTTCCTCAGAAACCACATCCTCGAATGCCTTTAACGCCGCTTCCACATCTTTCTTAGGCAGCTCCGTCTTCTCCGCCATGGCTGCAATCAGTTCAGTCTTATTCACGGGTATTTTCCTCCTGTCTCTCTTATACTCATATATTTTTCCATTTCAGAAAATTACAACAACACTATTTATATACCCGCAGGGAGCATTTGTCAAGGAAAAGTCCCGTATTTTATGGCTTTTTCAAAAAATAGCAGATATTCACCGTCACATCATCTGATCGGCCATGTTAAGAACTGCTGCGCCCAGAGCCGCGGATTTCTCATCGGCATCCTCCAGAGAAATTCCCTTGACGCCATAATAGAATTTCACTTTAGGCTCTGTGCCGGAGGGCCTTACACATACCCAAGCATCATCGTTCAGATCATAATACAGCACGTTAGAGGCGGGCAGCCCTGTAGCACGCACTTCCCCTGTAACCGCGTCCGTGATCGTGTCCGCTTTGTAATCCCTGTAAGCCTGTACCGTATAGTCGCCAATCGTCTTCGGCGGATTCTGCCGCAAAGCATTCAAAATGCCCTGGATCTTCTCCAGCCCCTCAATACCCGCCAGGGTAATTGATTTAATATCCTCCTTGTAATAACCATACTTCTCGTACATGTCCAGCATGGCATCCCAGAGAGTTTTGCCCTGGGTCTTGTAATAAGCCGCCGCCTCACAAAGAGCCATTGTGGCCACGATAGCATCCTTGTCCCTGGCATGGGTGCCGATCAGACAGCCGTAGCTCTCCTCAAAACCAAACAGATATGTGCCCACGCCGGTGGTCTCGTACTGCAGGATCTGCTGCCCGATGTATTTGAAACCCGTCAGCACTTCCTTAAACCCGATACCGTAATCCTTGGCAATAGCTGCGGCCAGGTTGGAAGATACAATGGTGGTAATCAGCATGCCGTCCTCAGGTAAGCCCCTGAGAGCCTTTCTCTGGCCGATCTCATAATCAGCCAGCAGGCTGCCGGACATATTTCCGGTCAGACAGTGGTACTCTCCATTCTTGTCCCTGACCCGCACCCCAAGACGGTCCGCGTCGGGATCCGTGGCCAGCACCAGATCGGCTTTCATCTCTTCAGCCATCTTCAATCCCAGGGTAAACGCCTCGTCAGACTCCGGATTCGGATAGCTGACCGTGGGGAATTCGCCGTCGGGCAGCTCTTGCTCCGGCACCACATATACATGCTCAAAGCCCAGCTCCTTTAATACTCTCCGGGCCGGGATATTGCCTGTACCATGCAGGGGCGTATAGACAATTTTCATATCTTTTGCCACTTCCCGGATCGCGTCCATATGCAGCACCTGGCTTTTCAGCTCTTCAATATAGGGATCGTCCACATCGGCGCCGATCACCACGTACAAACCGGCGGCAACGGCAGCATCCTTGTCCATAGTCTTCACTTCGTTGTAGTCCGTTACCTTTTTCACCTCATCCATAATACCTGTATCATGGGGCGGGGTGATCTGGGCGCCGTCCTCCCAGTAAACCTTGTAGCCATTATATTCCGGCGGGTTATGGCTGGCCGTAATATTGATACCGGCGATACAGCCCAGCCTGCGAAGCGCATAGGACAGTTCCGGCGTGGGCCTCAGGGATTCAAAAATATATGCCTTTATCCCGTTGGCGGCCAGGCACAGGGCCGCCTCGTCGGCAAACTCCGGGGACATCCGGCGGGAATCGTAGGCGATCGCCACACCCTTTTCCTGTCCGTTTACCGCCGCGATATAGTTCGCCAGCCCCTGGGTAGTCTTGCGGACTACGTAAATATTCATGCGGTTTGTTCCCGCGCCAATAATACCGCGCAGGCCCGCCGTACCAAACTGAAGATCCATGTAAAAACGCTCTTTGATCTCGTTCTCGTCATCGGCGATGGCCCTCAGCTCATCCTTCGTTTTTTCATCAAAATAAGGGTTCTGCAACCATGATTCATAGATTTCCTTATAATCCATGTGTTCCTACCTCCTGCTTTTTCTAAATCCCGGAGCATTTATCGGGTATCTCGCAACCATTATATACCATATTACTGAAAAAATAAATCAGAAAAGAGGAAATTTATAAAACACTGCCAATTATCCTGCTGCTTCATGATTTTATGTATTTTCTCCATGTTTTTTCTGGGAGGTATACTTTTTGAGCTCTGCATATAGTAATTGACCAGTTTCCAGCTCTTCCAGGGATAGGACAGGCGCAGCATCAGATCCGTGATATCCATGTCGTCCAGAGGCCGTATGGCGCTGTACCAGCGCACCATGTGGACACCGAGGTTACGGTTCCAGTCATTTTTTTCCAGGATCTTGCGCATGAATTGATAAAGGTCGGCGGTAGTCCGGTCAAAATTCCAGCAGCCAAACCCGGTTATCACCGTCTGGCTGCCCGCAAACAGCACATTATGCTGGGTATAATCACCATGGCAGACCGATGCGTCTCCGGACTCCTTCACACGGTACGATCCATGCTCTGCCATGCGCGCCACAGCCTCTTCGCCCTGGCGGATCATCCCGTCAATACTGGCATATAGTGTTTCCTCAAACTCATTCTTGCCTTTCTTTTTGCGCAGGTAGGTGGCCGCGCGCCGAAGCTCCCGGTTATGGCGGCAACACTCATCGTAGAGCAACGGCGGGGCATACTGCATCTGATAAGGGATCTTCACCTCATTATGTAACCGGGCGAGGATCTCCGTGCCTTTCCGGATATCCTGCCTGGCATGGGTATCACATTCTCGGGCCCTGTACCAGTTCCGGAGGATATAGACCGTACCGGCCCTGTCACGGCTGTACAATTCCCCTTCCAGATTGGGAAGCAAAAGATCGGTAATCGCCACGCCTCCATCCTCCGCCCTCTCCTGGATCAGTTTCTGCCAGATAAGTTTTTGCACGGATCCGGTGTACTCCTGCAGGATTTTCAGTCCCTCCCCTGTATCGCATATCCAGGAACCACGCCCCCGGATCAGGTTATCTGTCTGAATGCCGTACTGCTCCAGTACCTCAAGTTCATATCGATACAAGCCTGTTCCCCCTTTTCTCTTTTCCATTGCGTATTAATGTATGAAAAAAAGGAGGAAAATAGAAGAAGACTTTGAAAAAGATATTTCAAAGTCCTCTTCTGCCGCTATCATTATTTCACAGCCCCAGAAATCCCAGAAGCTCCTCTTTCGTGTTCTTTTTCGGATCCTCCAGCACCAACGCCAGACAATCTTTCAGCATGGCCCCCAGCTCCGGCCCGGCGGGGATGCCCCGGGCGGTAAGGTCGCGGCCTGTCACAGACAGCTCCTGCAGGGATATACAATACCCAGCAGACTGGGCTTCCTCATAAAACCGCTGTATGGATGCAAGTTTTTCCAGCTTCTCCTCCCGTTTATAGCCGCTCTGGGACAGGACATCGGCCCGCTGCACTTCCATATACAGGGGAAACATTTCCCGGCCTGTCACAGACAGCATCCGGCGGACAGCCGCCGGCTCCGCCTCATAACGGATATCATGCCAGCGCACCAGGTTTACAACATTCGTAATCGTGCCGTTGTCGAATTTCAAGCGGCGCAGGATCTTTCCCGCCTGGCGGGCGCTCTCCTCGCCGTGGCCGGGAAAATGGTCAACGCCGTCGCCATCGGTTTCCTTCGTCTCTGCCTTTCCCAGATCGTGAAGCAGCATAGCCAACCGCAGTACCTTATCCGGCCGGACGGCGCAGAGAGCTTTCAGCGTATGCTCTCCCACCGTGTCCATGTGGTGGGGCGTGTGCTGGTATACGCCCGCCGCCGCGTCAAATTCCGGCAGCACCACGCCAGTGATGCCCGCCTCCCAGGCGATGCCGATATATTCCGGATGGCCGGAGACAAGAAGCTTCACCAGCTCCGCCTGGATTCGCTCCGCGCTGATTTTCCCCAGATCGGGCGCTAGGCGGGCGAGGGCCTCCCGCGTGGGGCCGTCTATGGCAAAGTCAAGCTGAGCCGCGAAACGCACGGCCCGCATGATCCGCAGAGCGTCCTCCCCGAATCGCTCCTCCGGCTCGCCCACACAGCGGATCACATGCCGCTGCAGATCCGCCATACCGCCAAACAGATCCACCAGCCCTTCGTCATCATTGTAGGCCATAGCGTTGACCGTAAAATCCCGCCGTCGCAAATCCTCCCGCAGACTCCCGGTGAACACAACCTCCTTCGGATGACGGCCGTCCTCATATTCACCGTCAATCCGGTAGGTCGTCACCTCAAAACCC
The DNA here is from genome assembly GCA_910588295.1 of uncultured Lachnospiraceae bacterium. GTDB lineage: Bacteria > Bacillota > Clostridia > Lachnospirales > Lachnospiraceae > UBA11957. The sequence continues at coordinate 117,153 of CAJUQO010000002.1, forward strand.
CGGGAGCCGATCAACACGGTCACCGTGCCGTGCCGCAGCCCCGTATCCACCGTCCGTCCGAAAATCTGCTTCACCTCATAAGGTGAAGCAGACGTCGTGATATCCCAGTCATCGGGTTCCCGCCCCAGGATCCGGTCGCGGACACAGCCCCCGACCACATAGGCCTCAAAGCCGTGCTCCTTCAGTTTCTGGATGATCAGTCCGGCTCCCGCCGGTATTTTCAACCTCATTAATACGCACGTCCCCAATAAACCATCTTTTTCGCCGGTTTGCCGCAGCAGACGCAGGTATCGCCCACCTTCTCCTGGTCAAAGGGGATGCAGCGGGACGTGGCCCCGGTATCCTCCTTGATCTTGTCCTCGCACTCTCGGCAGCCGCACCACATGGCTTTCACAAAGCCCGGCTTCACATTGATGGTATCCACAAACTCCTCATAGTTCTTCGCCGCGTAAGTGTGGGCATCCCTGTGGGCCCTGGCCCGCTCCAGCATATCCGCCTGGATCGTTGTCAGAAGCTCCCGCACCTTTGCGGCCAGCTCATCTAGGGCCACCACGGTCTTTTCCCGGTTATCCCTACGCACCAGCACGGCCTGGCCGTTCGCCAGATCCTTCGGCCCCAGCTCCACCCGGAGAGGAATGCCCCGCATCTCGGCCTCAGCAAATTTCCAGCCCGGACGATTGTCCCTGTCGTCCAGCTTCACGCGCACGCCGGCCTGTTTCAATTCGTCAAAAATAGTTCCGCAGGCTTCCAGCACGCCCTCCCTGTGCTGCTGCACGGGGATCACACACACCTGAACGGGGGCGATCCTGGGCGGCAGCACCAAGCCGCTGTTGTCGCCGTGCACCATGATGATGGCGCCGATCATGCGGGTAGTAATACCCCAGGAAGTCTCATACACTGGCTTTAACTGGTTATCCTTATCAGTAAATTCCACGCCGAAGGCGCTGGCAAAGCCCGAACCGAAGTTATGGCTGGTGCCGGACTGCAGGGCCTGGCCGTCATGCATCAGAGATTCGATGGTGTAGGTGGCCACGGCTCCCGCGAATTTCTCCTTGTCCGTCTTCTGGCCCCGGATCACGGGAATAGCCAGCTCCTGCTCACAGAAATCCGCGTAGACGTTCAGCATCTGGATCGTCCGCGCCTCGGCCTCCTCGGCGGTGGCGTGGATGGTATGGCCCTCCTGCCACAGAAATTCCCGGGAGCGCAGGAAGGGCCTGGTGGTCTTTTCCCAGCGCACCACGGAACACCACTGGTTGTATACCTTGGGCAAATCCCGGTAAGAATGTACCTCCCGCTGCCACAGATCGCAGAACAGCGTCTCGGAGGTGGGACGTACGCAGAGCCTCTCCTGCAGTTTGTCCGCCCCTCCGTAAGTCACCCAGGCCACCTCCGGGGCAAATCCCTCCACATGATCCTTCTCTTTCTGGAGCAGGCTCTCCGGGATAAACATGGGAAGATACACATTCTCCACGCCGGTTTCCTTGAACCGCTGATCCAGATTCTTCTGTATATTCTCCCAGATCGCGTAACCTGCCGGCTTGATCACCATGCAGCCTTTCACGCTGGTGTAATCGCACAGCTCCGCCTTGATCACCACATCCGTATACCACTGGGCGAAATCCTCCTCCATGGAGGTGATCGCCTCTACCATTTTCTTCTCTGCCATAGGTTTCTCCTTCTATAAATCTATCGTCACTTTTCTCTCTGTCCGGTTGTACCGGTAGTACCGCACGCCCGCCGCGTCCATCATCCGCTTGGAAGCGACCGTGGACGGTTCGTCGGCATATTTATCGCTGTCATAGATCACCGTGATGATCCCTGCCTGTATGATCGCCTTCGCGCACTCATTACAGGGAAACAGCGTCACATAGAGCTTGGCCCCCTCCAGGCTGCCGCCGCGGTAATTCAGTATAGCGTTCAGCTCACTATGTGTGGAATAAAAATATTTGTTGTCCAGCGGGTCGCCCTCTCGGCGCCAGGGAAACTCGTCGTCAGAACAGCCCTGGGGAAAACCGTTGTACCCCATGGACAGGATTTTATTATCGCCGCTGACAATGCAGGCCCCCACCTGGGTGTTGGGATCCTTGGAACGCATGGCCGAGAGCATGGCCACGCCCATAAAATATTCATCCCAGGTCAGATAATCCGTCCTTTTACCCGTCATTTTCCGCCTCCTATACTCAGTATCTCTTTTTCGTTCAGTCCTACTACCAGATCGTCGATCAACCGGGACAGCCGTTCAAAGCACTGGCCGTAGACCATCAGGGGCTCACCGTAAAGGGGGCTGATATCCCCCGACGCTTTCACATATTCCGTGAGGGTATACACATGTTTCGCACACTCAAACTGCTCCCATATCTTTGTCTTCTGATCATCCTCCATGGTCAGAAGCAGTACGTCATCCGCGATATCCTCCTGTGTGAGTTGGGCGGAACGGTATCCTTCCATGGTATATCCGTTGCTGGCCAGCACAGCCTCCGCTTTCTGATCCACAGGCTCGGGAAACAGGACGACCAGGCCCCGGGAATCCACCGTGAGCGGCCCCAGCAAAAACTTATTCTTCATAATCATTTCCGCCATCGGCGCCCTGCGGGTATCATCCGTATCTACGAAAATCAATCGGTTATACTGCTTCACGTCGTATCTCCTTACAACTGAATCGTTATACCCGGATCACTCTGTGTCCGGCAGCTTTCAAAAGCCGGTTCATAATGGCCTGTCCCATGCGAGGCGTGTGGAAAGACTCCGAATAAATGCAGGCTACGTCCAAAAAATCAAACCGCCGCAGTACGTCGAACAGGTGCCTGGCTATGCTCTCCTCATCCTCCCGCGATCCCATGCTCATCACCGTCTCCGCGCGGTACAGTCCCGCCGTCTCATCGGTGGCGATCACACCGCAGCGCAGGCCCAATGCTTCCTTTTCCCGTATCCAGCCGTTGACTGTCTCCACCACGCGGTTTTCCTCCCCCTCCACGATCGTCAGTTCCGCTTTGGGGGCATAATGCCTGTATTTCATACCGGGGGCTTTGGGCCGCACGGAGGAATCCTCAGCCATCAGTCCCCTGTCCATACAAACGGGGCCGATCACCCGCTCCATCATCCCGCCGGATATATACCCGGGGCGCAGGATCATGGGCGTCTGCCCGGTAAAATCCACGATGGTGGATTCAAGGCCGATCCCCACCGCCCCACCGTCCAGGATCATCTCCACCCGGCCGTTTAAATCCTCGATCACATGAACCGCTTTCGTGGGGCTCGGCCGTCCGGAAACATTGGCGCTGGGCGCCGCGATATAGCCGGTGCTTCGCCGGATCAGTTCCCGGGCCGCGGCGTGACCGGGCATACGCACCGCCACGGTATCAAGCCCTCCGGTGGTGGCGAGGGGCACCCGCCCGTTCTTCTCAAAAATCATGGTCAGCGGTCCTGGCCAGAATGCTTCTGCCAGGGCAAGGGCCTTCGCAGGGATCTCTTTCACAATGCCCTCCAGCGCCTCCCGATCCGCAATGTGTACGATCAGCGGATTATCCGACGGCCGCCCCTTGGCTTTGTAGATCTTCTCCGACGCCTCCGGGTTCAGCGCATCGCCGCCCAGCCCGTATACGGTTTCCGTGGGAAAAGCCACCAGGCCGCCCCGCCGCAGTATCTCTCCTGCCTGGCCCATAATCGCAAAATCGGGATGTACCGGATCAATTTTCTCAATTATAGTCTCCATGCTTCACCCCCTCCCGCTATGTTCGCCCTATTATACCATCATACCTGCAAAAAGAAAACCCAAAAAAGCCGCCCACCCGGGCGGCTTTTCGACATATTTGCCAATACTGTATGTACTATTTCTCCTGAACCTCCAGAATCTCCATCGGACATGCTTTGGCACAGATACCGCAGGCGATACATTTGCTGGTCACCTCCGGACCGGCCACCATGACCTTCATGGGACAGACCTCCATACATTTGCCGCAGCCGTTACAAAGCTTCTTGTTGATCATATACACGCCCTTGGCGTTCTGGGTGATCGCGCCCTGCTCACAGGTTCTGGCACATTTGCCGCACTGGATACAGGTGTTTACCTTCACGGCGCCATTTTTATCTGTAATCTGGATACAGGATTTCGCCGGGTCATCCACCTTATAAAAGGCCTGGGAACAGGCATACACACAGGAAAGACAAGCCATACAGGCATTTTTATCTTTGACAACCAGTTTCTTCATTGCTGATACCTCCGCTTTTGTTTGATTGTTATATTATAAACAATTAACCAGGGTAGTGCAACCCTTAAAACCATACTCCTTACACTTTATCGCTGTCAAGATATTCCAGTATTCCCTCGCACACGGCCTGGGCCACCCGTTCCTGATAATCGGAGGTGAGCAGCAGATCGGCCTCCCCCGGATTGCTCAGAAAACCACACTCCACGATGATGATCGGTATGCTGGTCTTTTTAAGCACATAGTAAGTGGTATTCCCCTTGCATTCCCGGTGGTTATCCTGATCCAGAGCCTCGGCCAGCTTCCGCTGCATGATGGCCGCGAAAGACTGGGCTTCGGCAGATGTCTCATAGTAAAACACCTGGGCTCCAGAAGCGAAAGGCTCCGTATAACTGTTCTGATGGATGCTGACCGCACAGGCAGCTCCCGACTCATTGATGATCCGGCACCGTTCTCTCATATCCGCCGCCTTCTGGCTGCCGCCGTCCGCCTGTCCCAGCTGCTGGTCGGCCTCACGGGTCATCACCACCGTGACATTCTCATCGCGCAGCTTCTCCTCCACCAGCCGGGCAATGGCCAGGTTGATATCCTTCTCCAGAGCCTGGTTGACCCCTACTTTGCCGGGATCCTCACCGCCGTGCCCCGCGTCAATCACTACCACTCTCGGCTTACCCGTTTCCACCATCGTTACCCGGGCCGCCTCCCGCGACAGAAAATAAACCCCTGTCAGCAAAAGCAGAAGCATTACCCATTCCACGGTTCTTTTTTTCACAGAAAATACCCTGCCAAACATTTACTATAACTATATGCATGCCCGGCAGGGAAAATTCTGTATACCCGGCAGGCTGTCACACATAAAACATCCCGGGGAAACAGATAAAATATGCGGTTTACGCGTCTTCTAATTCAAACATTTTTTTAATCTCCTCATCAGATATGTCGTCCGACAGGCCAAATACTTTTTCTTCCGCAGTCTTCCCGGCTTTCGTCTTTTCCGGCGCCGGATTCCCGCCCGGCCTGCTGGAAATAATCTGATGCACCTCTTTGTAAGCAGCCATAAAGCGCTTCTGGGCCTGGCCGAACAGATCCACCACCTCGTCCATCTGCATCTGGAGCGCCTCGTACCTGAACCCGGCTTCCGAAACGATCCTGTCAGCCTCTTTCTGGGCCTCCTGGACGCGCCGTTTGGCCTCTCTTTCCGCTTCCTCCATCTGATGCCGGGAGCTTTCCTCCGCCTCGTCCAGACGCTGATTGGCCTCCTGATCCGCTTCTTTCAGGATCTCATCCCTCTTTTTTATTGCCTCCTCCAGCATCTGGTTGGCCTGAACCTTGGCGTCAAAAACCAGTCCGCTGATGCTGTCGTAATTGTCAATATATTTCTGATACTTTTCGGCGATCTCTTTCTCCAGGCGTTCCCGCTGTACCTCCTTTAGCTTTAAACGCTTGGACATCTCGGCCAGTTTTTCTTCACGATCCTTTAATTCTTTCTCCAGGCGGGTCTTCTCCTTGTACTGATTCTCTTTTAATTCCTGAAACTGCCGGATCACGTCGTCTTTGTCGAATCCGCCCATCAGTGTCGTTCTGAACATATCATAATCACTCATCGCCGTTCCTCCTTACAAGTACTCCTGAATCGTGGCCCAAATAGCCGCATTCTCAAAGCCCAATTTCCAGAAAGCCCCGCCGGCAAGCTGATATTTGTCAATCAGCTTCAACTTTTCCGTCAGAGACGCCGCATCCTCCAGCCAAATCTGATAAAGGGCCTCCCCCGAATCCCGCTGCGATACATTCTGGCCAAGATCCGCATCCCAATAAGTCTCCATCTGATTTTCCGACACATAGGCCGCCGCCTCATCCATTCCCATGGCCTCGGAGGTCAGTTCACCGGTTCCGTAGGTTTCCGTCCACAGCCTTGTATAGAAGGGCATGGCGTTGATCGTCCGGGAAGCCGGCACCTCCTTTAACGTATCCTGGATCGCCTGTTCCACAAAAGGCAGAGACGCGTTGGAACCAGCCTCCTGGCCGCCCGAATAATGCTCGTCATATCCCATAATGATCACATAATCAGCCACCAAAGCCTGCTCCCTGCGCCCATAATGGGAAGAAAACTGAGGAACCGGGTCGTCGATGGAAAAGAGCAGCCGGTTATTACGGCAGGAAACCGACAGCTCCCGGATAAATTCAAGATAATGGGGAGCCCGTTCCTCCGTGATAGATTCGAAATCCAGGTTAATCCCGTCCAGGCCGCACCCCAGGGCGGCGCTGATCAGCTGGTTAATCAGATTGGTCCGTGCCGCCGTACTGGACAGGAGCACCAGCGTGTCCACATTGTCACTGAAATTGTCCACCAGCCCCCAGACCTCAAGCCCTTTGGCATGGGCGGCATTCACATATTCAGCAGAAGCGATGGAAGTCAGATTGCCGCTGTTATCCGCCACGGTGAACCATGTGGGCGAAATCACATTCAACCCCTGGACATTTGCCAGGCGTTCTTCCAGCGTGTCATTATGCCCCTGGGTGGTCATCTGATGCCAGCCCAGGAAAATCTTGTGATCCCGGGTGATATGGGTATATTCCGGCACCCTGGATGGCTGGGTATCCCCGTACAGGCTGCCCTCGCCCAGAGAAGATGCCGCCACATAGCCGCTGTAACCGTCCCCAGCCATCACGCGAGCCCATTCCTCTTCCTCCTCCAGCACGTACACCTGGGTACCTGCCTCCAGATCCTCCACGACCTCTGCCTTTTTATCTGCCTCGTCCCGTAGCTTACAGGATTCTGCCACCGGGCGCACCGTCAGCTCACTCCAGTCCGCCAGCATCACCAGACGGGAAGGATTTTCATAATATGTATAGGTAAAGTCCGTATATTCCGACAGATAATCCAGGGAAACTCCCCATTTTTCTCCCCTGGTGACAATCACCGCCTGTTCCGTATCCACCCGGCTTGTCCTGGTATCATAACCGGTCACATCCGGCACAAAGCGGTAAATATCCTGCGGCATGGCAAACACGGCAACATTTTCGCCGTAATCCGCGTACATACGGCTGCCCAGCTTGGAAGCCGCCTCCTCGCAGTCTAGATACCACTTGCCGTCCACCTGCCAGGCCGGCATTTCCGAAACTTCGCCATTTACCACCATTACTGCCTCGCCCTCACCCGGTTCCGCTCCAAAATAACCTGTAAGATCCTTGTACTTATCGGTCGGGACAAAATTCGGAAGGCTGTCTGTCATCAGGCCAATAATGCACAGCACAATGACCAGACAGACGATCATCATCCCCGCCACTGTCAGCTTTTTCTTCATTATTTAATCCCCTTAGACTTCTTTTTATTCTTTTCGACAAATTTTATTATAACAACTTTACACCGGTTCGTCATTATCATTTTCTGGATTTCCAAAAAAAATTGTTACAGTCCGTCCTCAGCCGAACGGTTGTATATGGCAGCCCGTCACCTGCTATTTATTTTCTCTGATCAGGTTGAAGCACAGCATCTTCAGCTCGCCGTCTTCATCACAGACATAGTCTCTCATATAAGACCCCTCCTCTGCGGCAAAGCAGGCCCTGACGATCTCCTTTGGACTCATCTTCTGATCCTCCAGTTTCAATACGACTCCCTGCTTTTCATAAAGCTTCAGCTCGCTTTTCAGCATCTTTTTGTTCATATTTTCTGATTTCTTCATTTGCTTTTGTGAAATATAAAGTTAATCCTTTCCTGTAGTCAATGTAATTTCCATGCATCACAAAAAGAACCCATGGTTTACGCAGGCTGTTATATTTTGTTTACGTTGCTGTAAATTGGGAAATACTTGCGGTGAATACCGGTGAAATGAATAGTTCGGACAGCGGCTGCCATATACAAAATCCAGCTTACTCCCTTCTAGGTTCCTGCAGCCTGCTCCTTTATTATAAACCACTGGCCGTTTTTTTCAACTGTTTCTCAAAATGTTTTCTTTATTTCTTAAAAAATAGTGAAAAACTTTACATCAGCTGAATATATGGTATATAATGAACCATGGCTAATCAGGAGATTAGACCTTTATCAAGGCACTCAGATAAAACATAGAAACTCTTTAAAGGATGTGATTTTATGAAGATTGAAAAAATCAGTGATAATCAGATTCGCTGTACTCTTTCCCGGGAAGATCTGGCAAATCGTGAAATAAATCTCAGTGAGCTTGCCTACGCCACTGACAAGGCCAAGGATCTGTTCCGTGATATGATCCAGCAGGCCAATGATAAGTTTGGCTTTGATGCCGACAATCTTCCCCTGATGATCGAAGCCATACCGATCATGCCGGACAGCATCATCCTGATCATCACGAAAGTGGAAGATCCCGAGGAGCTGGATACCCGTTTCTCTAAATTTGCGCCCAGCACTGAGAACGATAACAAAACAGACCTGCTGGCCCAGATGGTGGGAGCGGACGATATCATAGATCTCTTTAAAAAGCTCTGTGAAGGCAAGGCCAAACAGGCCGACGAGAAGAAAACCTCCGCCAAACAGCAGGCCAGGCCGGATAATGTGGAGCTGATCCGCTCCTTTGAATTTTTCAGTCTTGATGATGTAATCCAGGCGGCCGGCGGAATGGGCCAGGCCTTCGACGGTGCCAACGCCCTGTACCGCTACAACAATGAAGACAGCTATCAGCTAATCCTGCACCAGTCCGGCCAGTCACCGGAGGACTTCAACCGGGTCTGCAACCAGCTTTCCGAATATGCCCGCGGCGACGCTTTCTCCACAGCCGGCGAAGCATACCTGAAAGAACACGCTAAATGCATCATCCCCGACCAGGCTTTGTGCAAGCTGTCGCAGCTTTGCGACTGACTTTCATAACAGCCTGTACCCAGGCATTTCCTGTGGATGTTTACAATTAAATACTTGTATTATGCATGTATATCGTTTAAAATAGGCCTAACCTTACTATAAGGAAAATGCCTGCGGGCAAAATCAAGGAGGATATGATTATGGCATACGTAATTACCGACGAATGCGTAATGTGCGGAACCTGCGAAGGCGAATGTCCGGTTGAGGCTATCAGCGAGGGCGACGGCAAATATGTGATCGATGCCGACACATGTGTAGAATGCGGAACTTGCGCCGGTGCCTGTCCCACAGAGGCCATCAAAGAGGCTTAAGAGAAAACAGCTCAGACCATCTAGTCTGAGCTGTTTTTTATTTCACATATTTTTTCCGGGCTCTTTGCCGTTCTTCGGTGACCGCCACCATCTTCCTGGACTCCTGACGTTGGCGGATCGCCGCATCCAGCCGTTTGTAACGCCCCTCCCGATGGTTGCTCACCGTAATCTCCTTTATCAGCTTTTCAAGAATAGAGTAGAACTCCTCATGCCTGTCCGCCTCTGTATCGGCGGCTGCCCCATTAGGGGTTCCATGGTCGGACGCCTGCTCCTCCCTGGCCACGACAACAGCTGTAAGCCCTGGCTTTTTATTCATCCTGGCCATGGCAATGGACGCCGGGCCTGCAGGCCTGTCCGGCTTTTCCCCCGCCTTATTTATTGCCATTTCCGCCGGAGCCTGGTCAGGCTGCGAAGCATCCGAAATTGTTTCCCCGTGCAGGATATCACGAATATCCTTGAGCTGATAACCTTTTTTCTTCAGTTCCTGAATCTGCTCCAGCTGGCGCAGATTTTCTTCGGTGTAAATACGGTGTCCTTTTTGATTCCTTCCGACAACCAGAGAGAGTTCTTCCTCCCAGAACCGCAGCACATGTGCATCCACTCCGGTACGCTTGGCCGTCTCAGAAATCGTCCAGCCGGTTTTGCCCATAGACCCTTACTTCCTTTCCGAAATCTGAACTCATCCTGATTATATACCCGTCCCACCTGGAGATTCAATGCAATCTCATCCAAATATTCCGACAGAGACCGTCCCCATACACCCCCTGCACCGATATTTTTCCGTTATCGCCCCTATTTTGACAGCACCCTCATCCGGCCGTCACTCTGGCAGCTGATCCTCCGGCAGAGGATCGGCAAATTTCGTATACTCCGGTATCCAAACCAGATTCACCGTACCCGTAGGGCCGTTTCTCTGTTTGGCAATAATAATCTCGGCAATATTTTTCAGCTCATTATCCGCGTCTCGATTATAATAAGCATCCCGGTAAATGAACATAACCACATCCGCATCCTGTTCGATGGCCCCCGACTCGCGGAGATCCGAAAGCATGGGACGTTTATCGTCCCGTTTTTCCACGGCGCGACTGAGCTGGGACAGGGCGATAACCGGTACTTCCAGCTCCCTGGCCAGCGTCTTTAGCGCCTGGGAAATATCAGAAATTTCCTGCTGCTTGGAATCCGAATGACGATCCGCCTCCATCTTCTGCAGATAATCGATCATGATCACATCCAGCCGCTTCTCCAGCTTCAGCTTACGGCACTTGGAACGCATCTCGGACACCGAAATTCCCGGCGTATCATCGATAATCAGCTTGGAGCCGCCGATCTTATCCGCCGTATAGACCAGCTGCCCCCACTCTGAATCACTCAGATTCCCTGTCCGGATATTCTGGGCATTAATGTTGCCGTCACAGGCAAACAGGCGGTTAACGAGCTGCTCCCTGGACATCTCCAGACTGAAAATGCAGACATATTTGTCATCCCGCAAAGCCATATGCTGGGCGATATTCAGGACAAAAGCCGTCTTTCCCATGGACGGACGCGCCGCCACCAGAATAAAATCGGAGGGATGAAACCCAGCCGTCCTACGGTCCAGATCCCGATAGCCGCTGGACAGGCCTGTGATGTGATTGGAACTTTTAGAGGCCGCGTCAATAGAATCCAGGGCGTCCATAACAATGTCCCGGATGGGCACAAACTCCCCCTTGTTCCCCCGCTGCAGCAATTTAAACATTTTCTGCTCGGTGTCCGCCAGAATCTCCTCCACACTCGCCTGCTCTCCATAGCAGGCATTGGATATCTCGTCGTTCAGTTGGATCAGTCTGCGCAGAATAGCTTTTCCGCTGACGATATTCGCATAATATTTTACGTTGGCAGAGGTGGGCACCGCATTCACCAGCTCGCTGATGTACTCCACGCTGCAGATTTCCGGCGGCAGACCTTTCTCCCGCAGCCTGTTTTGTAACGTAACCAGATCCACCGGCTGTCCGTCAGCGTAAAGCTCGGTCATGGCCGTAAAGAAAGCCCCATACTGCTGCTGGTAGAAATCGTTACCGGTCAGAATATCCGCCGCCACCATAATGGCATCCCGGCTCATGAACATGGAGCCCAGAACCGATTGCTCCGCTTCCGTGTTGTGAGGCAGTATCCGCTTGATGACCGCTTCTTCCACGTCCGTCCCTCCTATGCTTCCTTGACAAAGACTTTCAGGGAAGCCGTAACTTTTGTGTGCAGTTTCACAGGCACGTTGGTGACCCCCAGCACCTTGATCGGTGCATCCAGGAGCATCTTTTTCTTATCGATCTCGTAGCCCAGCTGCTCTTTGGCCGCCTCGGCAATCTCCTTCGTAGAGATGGAACCAAAAACTCTCCCATTATCGCCGGTCTTGATAAATACCGTCACCTCTTTATCTTCCAGCTCTTTTGCAAAAGCCCTGGCCGCTTCCAGGTTTTCCTGGGCCACCTTATCCTCATGGGCCTTTTTCAGCTTCAGGTCGTTCATATTCTTCGGCGTGGCCTCCACGGCCAGCTTCTTGGGAAAGAGCATGTTCCGCGCATACCCGTCACTGACGTTCACCATGGCGTCTTTTTTTCCCAGGGACTTTACGTCCTGCAATAAAATCACTTTCATCAAATATCTCCTCCGTTTATCATTTCCTGCAAAGTTTCTTTTAACATCATCTTTGCTTCCTCAATAGTCTTATTCCGTATCTGCGCACCGGCCACATTCATATGGCCGCCGCCGCCCAGCCGCTCCATAATGATCTGGACATTGACCTCGTCAATGGCCCTGGCGCTGATATATACCGTTTCATTGAACAAAGTCAGTACAAAGGATGCCCTCACGCCCACCACATTCAGAAGTTCATTGGCGGCCTGGGCTCCCACAATAGTGGGGCTGTCGATTCCGTCGGAGGGACACTCCGAAATGGCGTAAGCATTCAGGAACAATTCCGCATTACTGATCGCCTCGCCACGGGCCCGGTAATCATCCAGCTTTTCCCGGAACATCTTCCGGATACGGGTAGTGTCAGCGCCATATCGGCGCAGGAACGCAGCCGCCTCGAAAGTGCGCACGCCCGTCTTGGTCTGGAAATTATCCGTATCTACCATAATTCCGGCATACAGGCTGTCCGCCTCCACATTCCGCACACGAATATTGTCGTCAAAATACTGGAGGATTTCCGCCACCATCTCACAGGCGGAGGAAGCATAAGGCTCAATGTAAGACAGGGACGCATTCTGGATCACATCTCCGCCCTGCCTGTGGTGATCCAGCACTACAATGGTATCCACCATGTAAAGCAGATCCTCACACTCCGTATAGCTGGGCCTGTTGGTGTCCGTCACCACCAGCATGGTACTGTCGTCCACAAGCTCCTTGGCCGTATCGCTATTCACAAACATATCATCGCCATACTCATCGTCCTGCAAAAAAGACTCCATCATAGGCTTGGTAGACGTGGTGATGCGGTCTATGACGATATGGGCTTTTTTCCCCAGGTACTTTGCCGCCCGGTATATGCCAATACTGGAGCCCAGCGCATCGGCATCAGGCATGGCGTGGCCCATCACCAGGATACGGTCCATATTGGCCATGATCTCCCGCAGGGCATGGGCCTTCACACGGGCCTTTACACGGGTGCTCTTCTCCGCATGCTGGGATTTGCCGCCGTAGAAAGACAATTCGCTGCCGTTTTTGATCACCACCTGGTCACCCCCGCGGCCCAGCGCCAGCTCAATGGCTGCCCTCGCGTACTCTGCCGACTGGGCAAAGCCGGAAGCGTTGAACCCCAGGCCGATACTTAAGGTAACAGCCATTTCGTTGCCGATATTGACCGTTTTGACTTCCTCAAGAAGATCAAACTTCTTTTCTTTCAATACATCCAGTGATTTTTTCTGCAGAAGAACAAAGTATTTATCTTTTTCCAGTTTCTTAACAATGGCATCAATGGCCATAAAATATTTGTTTATCCGCCGCTCGATCAGAGCATTCAAAAGGGATCGGCGAACCTCGTCAATACTCTCCATGGCCTCCTCATAATTATCAATGTAGACCAGCCCGGAGATCAGCTTCCCTTCTTCATTCATACGAATATAGTGATTCAGCTCTGTCACATCTGTCAGATAGACCATCAGCAAACTGAAACTGCGGATATCCACCTCCAATGCCTGGGCGCCATCCAGCAATTCATCCACATGCACCGTCTGGATCTGCATACGATATTCGCGGTCGTCAATCTGAGTCTCCGACTCATAAGTCTGGCTGTCACCGGGAAATTTTGCCGGATCCACTTCCGGAAAAAGCGTACAGATACTTTTCCGGTAAAACTTATCCTTTCCGGTCACTTCCATGAACCCCCGGTTCATCCAAAGAATGCGCCCAGATGTATCCAACAGGGCACAGGGCACCTGTAAGTCCATCATCAGACTTTTCTGCACCTGTCCGTACTGGGTGGCAAAGGATATGAGTTCATCCAGATATCTGCGCCTGCATTTTGTAAATACCAGTGAGGCAATCAGCAGATACAACAGTGAAAGACCTATCGCGGCCAATCCTGCCGGCACATCAATATAACAGATACCGACACCCCCGGCCAGCAGAAAAAAGAACAGGTAGAAGGGCCATTGCAGATATACTTTCATAACTCCCTTGAATTTTATCTTTCCAACCATAGCTTTACCGCCTGACACATAGAATAGAAAATATTATACCATTATTCCACCGGATAAGCAAATTATTATGTATAGAAAACCTGCCGCTGCCATATCTTCTGCATACCAAAGTATAAAAAGGCATGCCACATCGTGATGGCATGCCCTTTTTTGTCCAGATATCTGAAAATGCTGTGCTGTAAAAGCTATCCAAAGCGTCTTTTGTCCGCCGGGAATCAGTCCGCCACATAAGGCATAATGGCAATATGCCTTGCCTTTTTGATCTCCACGGTCAGCGCGCGCTGATGCTTGGCGCAGTTACCCGTGATCCGGCGGGGAAGGATCTTCCCTCTCTCGGACACGTATCTCTTCAGCTTATTGACATCCTTGTAGCTGATCTCGTTATTCTCTTTGCCGCAGAAAACACACACTTTTTTTCTTCTGTGCCCGCCTCTTCTCTTCATCGGAGTATCGGGCCTGTCACTTTTATTATAAGCCATTGCTTTAACCTCCATACTATTTCATTAATTGAACGGCAGTTCTTCCTCAATCCCGTCCGGGATATTCATAAAGCCGTCCGCGCTGGTCATCCTGGGCGGATCAGACGGAGCCGGAGCCGACTGCTGATAAGAACCGCCGCCATAACCGGCGCGGTTGCCGTCGCTGACGCTCTTGCTCTCCGCAAATTCCTGATCCTCCACCACCACATCCGTAGTGTAAACCTTTTGTCCGTCACGATTGGTGTAGCTTCCGGTCTGAATCCGGCCGGTCACTACGATCTTGATCCCCTGATGCAGATACTTCTCCGCAAACTCCGCGCTTCTTCCAAAGGCCACACAGCCGATGAAATCCGCAGTCTGGTCATTGCCTTCCCTGCGGAAACGCCTGTCCACCGCCAGAGTATATCTGGCCACGGCAGTAGCCGAATCACCTGTGGAATAACGGATATCCGGATCCCTTGTCAAACGCCCCATTAAAATAACTTTGTTCATCTCTACCTCCTGTTGCGCCTGCGGCGCCAAACTCATCTACAGTTCCGACACAAACCTTTAATGGGTTCCTGCTATATGATTAAGCCTCTTTTTTAACAATGAGATATCTTAACACATTGTCCATGATGCGGACGTGTCTTTCCAGCTCCGCGGGACATGTCTCGTCTGCCTCAAACTGGATGAAATAGTAGAAGCCTTCGTGCATTTTCTGAATCTCATAAGCCAGTCTCTTCTTGCCCCACTCTTCTACCTCTGTCACAGTTCCGTTATAGCGTGCAATATATCCCTTTGCTTTCTCTACAACGGCATCGCGGGCTTCGTCTTCCAGCTTCGCATTCACAACCAAAGCTAACTCATATTTGCGCATGCTCATTACCTCCTTGTGGTCTCTGGCCCCTCGCCCCAGGCGGGGAGCAAGGAATAAAATTATATTTCACAAAAATTTATATTACCACAGGATACCGGAAAAAGCAAGGTAAAATTTGGACTTTTCTTTATGCTTCCGGCCTGCGGACTCCCCGGGTATTTTTCTCCACCAGTCTGCGGGAAACCATTACCTGATGGCCACAGCCCGCGCATCTCAGACGGAAATCCGCCCCCGTCCGGAGAACCTCCCACTCGAAGCTGCCGCAGGGATGTCTTTTCTTTAATTTTATGATATCGCCAATCCCGTATTCCATAGGCCTCCCTCTCTAACGCACCTCAATTTTCCCCAGCACCTGTCCGATGGGCTCCTTGATCAGCAGGTCAGCCTGGCTGTCCCGGGATGTAGCCCCCTTGTTGATCAGTACGACCTTATCGCCGCGGAAATAGTCGATCAACCCGGCAGCCGGATACACGGCCAGGGAAGTGCCGCCCACAATCAGCACCTGGGCGGCGGCAATGGCGGCCACGGATTTATTGACGGTATCCGTATCCAGCCCTTCCTCATAAAGCACCACATCCGGTTTGATCGTCCCGCCGCACGCACAGACAGGCACGCCCTCGCTGTGCAGCATATATTCCCCATTATAGAATCTGCCGCATTTGGTGCAGTAATTGCGCAGCACGGAACCGTGGAGCTCATACACCTCCCTGCTTCCCGCCTTCTGGTGCAGGCCGTCTATGTTCTGCGTCACCACTGCCCGCAGCTTTCCCGCCCGCTCAAGCTCCGCCAGCTTTTTGTGGGCACTGTTGGGCTCCGCATCCAGAACCAGCATCTTGTCCCGGTAAAACCGATAAAACTCACCGGGCCTGCGCATAAAAAACGTATGGCTCAAAATCGTCTCCGGCGGATAGTCATATTTCTGGTTGTACAGGCCGTCCACGCTGCGAAAATCCGGTATCCCGCTCTCCGTGGACACCCCGGCGCCGCCGAAAAAAACGATATTATCATGTTCATCAATGATCTTCTGCAATTGTTCTGCTGCCGCCATATTCATCCCTCTCTTTTCCCCGGAACATAATAAGCCCCGGCTGCTCCCCAAACTGTCCGACAGCCATTCTCCGCCCCCGCAGCGCCGCCTACTGGCAAAGGCCCTGCACAACAAAACGCGTCTTGTCGTTGCTGGTACAAGTAGACAGCGTGATAATCCTGTCGGTCTCCTCAAAAGTTACGCCATCCGGATCCACAATTGAAGTACGGCACAGTTGATTGGCCCAATCCACAAATTCCTGGCAGGGACCGGTGAACAGCATATATGCCTCGCCGCCCGCCTTCACTTCCTGGGCAGAAAATACGCGGCAGAGCTGAGTTTTCTCCGGGGTCAGAATCCAAAACTTGTGATCATCCTCCGTCATCTCCAGGTCACGTATGCGCTTTAGCTTGCCGAACATCGAACCGTTTTTCATATTGTGGCCGTAGATAATGGTGTGGCTGTCGGCAAACGTCGATGTATTCTTTGTCTCCATAAAAATCGAACCGGAAAAATTCTCTTTCTTCTCTATTGTGTGATGCAGATAGTAATCATTATCCTCGCCTTTCATAATCGGATAACTGATATCCAGAGACGGATAATACAGCCAGCCGATCACATCCGGGTTGATCTCCTTCAAGCTGTCAAAATCCACCTGGATCCCCGGCCCTTCCTCTTCGCTGACAACAGAATCCGCAGATCCGCTCACCGAACCCTCTGAAAAAAGTTCCTCCGCCGGAGTCACATACGTCTCCATCTTTTCATAAGCTTTCTCTCCCGCCCGATATTCCGCCAGCGCCGCGGCAATTTTAAAAAAGGAGAAAACGGCCACCACTCCTGCAACCAGTAAAAGACCGGCCCATAAAAAGATACCGTACCGCCCTTTTTTTACTTTTTTTATTTTTTTACTGTTTTTTTTCTGAGACAATATCCTTGTTTCCTTTTCTGCTAATAACGAAGCTGAATACCCTGGCCCTCGATCCAGTCCTCCAGATCATCCTGGGCGTCCTCCGCCCATGTCTCGGCCAGCCCGGACTCTTTCTTGTATTCCTCCTGATCCGCATAGAAAGTATCCGACTGCTCCAGCTTGTTGTAATTGTATTTGTAATCCTTATCCATGGCTACCTCCTGTCCTTCTCATTTCCTCTTGAAAAAAAGAGTGGATTCTGTTATATCATATATTATAATAACAAAATCATCGACTATCATCAACCGCAAATTATAAAGGAGTTCCCATGACGCCACAGGTTCTTATCTACAATGTTACCGATCCCCTGCGGAAAAAAAGACTGAATATGCTGCTTCTCGGCATGAAGATCCGCGCCAAAGTAATCTCCGCGGATCTGTACGGACAGCCCATCGGGGCTCTGGCCGGTCTGAAAAATATCCCGCCGTCTCCTATACCCGAACAGTTTCCCGATATGACGGAAGAGATGCTGGTCATGTGCCATTTCCCGGAAGCGCTGCTGAACCGCTTTCTCCCGGCGCTGCGCAAAAACGATCTGCGCATCCCCTTGAAAGCCGTGCTGACGCCCAGCAACGCCGTCTGGAGCAGCTACCAGATCTACGGCGAGCTGAGCCGCGAAGATGCCCGTATGCGGGAAATTCGGCCCTGATACACGGACGGCATGTAATCCTGACGCAAAACTGCCGGTTCTTTCCGCAAGAACCGGCAGCACATTCGCCACACTCAATACCCTTCTATTCTCCTCCGTTTTCTCAGCTCGTACCGTTTCTCTCCTCCTGCCCACTCAGCACGTTCCGCCTCCGTCCCGATCTCCAGCCGCGGCACTTCCACCGCATGGCCTTCCTGATCTACGGCCACCATCACGATATAGGCTCTGTTAATGCTCCTGCGTGTGCCTGTTCTGTCCTCCACGTAGGCGTCAATCCGCACTTCCATGGATGTGCGCCCCACATGTACGAGCTTTCCCACCAGCGCCACCATGTCACCCATATAGGCGCCGGACTTAAAATTTAGATTATCCACCGCCGCCGTGGTCACTTCGCCGCCGCTGTGGCGTCTGCCTACAATGGCCGCCAACTCGTCCATCCACTGCATCAGATAGCCGCCAAACAGCCGCCCGTAGCTGTTGATGTGCTGCGAACGGATAATGTAAACCTGCTCCGTCGCCGAGTCGCCCACTTTCTTTGCCGCCATACGCCCTCCTATGTCATAACCCGATTATCCCGAGCACTGGTTCCACCAGATATTCTCGTTTTCCAGCATATAGGCAATCTCCTCCACCAGAGCATTGCCCTCCTTGGTTTCTGCCAGAATATATACGCCGTCTATGCTGTTCCATCCCACCCGAATACCCTGGCCGTCAATAACCAAACGATCCAGACAGTTTTCGTTCATCTCCTTTTTGCTGACCGCCTGGATACTATTCTGGCGCAGTGACATCACTAACCCATACAGCAGCGAATCCGACGCAGATTTCTCCGAACCGTACAGCGGCAAACCGGACGCCCTCTCCTCGGATTGGAGCCGTCCTCTCATTGCACTCTTTATATACACGATCACCCGATAAGCATCCCGGTACTCCAGCCCTCTGTTCTGATAGGAAAGCCTCTCATCAAGGATTTGATACATATTCCAGATTTTTTTCACGTTTCACTCACCACCCCTTACCAGGCGGCTCCTCCATGCCGCCGATTAACTGTCTATAGTATAGCATCCGACCCGCGAACTATGTGTGAAGAATTCTGAAAGAATTATGAAAATGGTTGACAGAATACGCTTTGATATGACATTTTCTGCCTATGCCCTTAGACCTTTTGTATCTGTAAAATTCCAGCCAGCGGCGCCTCCTGCCGATCTTTAACAGGATTTTACAAAAGAGTTCTCTAAACAACCTCTAAAATATTATAACATATCATTCTTTTGACAGCATGTTTAATAAAATAAGAGCTGTCTAACCTTTCATCTGTATGCTATAATCTTGTAACAGGTCAACTTGCCTAAACTGTTACATAATCT
The DNA here is from genome assembly GCA_910588295.1 of uncultured Lachnospiraceae bacterium. Lineage (GTDB taxonomy): Bacteria > Bacillota > Clostridia > Lachnospirales > Lachnospiraceae > UBA11957. The sequence continues at coordinate 136,521 of CAJUQO010000002.1, forward strand.
TTTCTGTACAGGCTTCCACGGATCATTTACAGTACCGAAATTGTAATCTTGTCCGTTACCAGTATCTATGGAATGAAATCCTGCGAAATCCCCGGTTCTGCGTCTTGGACGCAGTCCATACATACGGCTATGCTGACCAGTCCCATCTCATGCGGGAGTTCAAACGGTACCATAGCATGGATATCCGGACAGCCAAAATCTACGCCCGCCAGGATGTCGGAAATATACAAGACATCCCCAACCGTTTTCTGTAGGATAGACAGGACAACGGCCCGCCCGGACAAACCGGACGGCCGGAAACATATGCCCGGGCTGCAATACCTGCGAAGGAAAGGTTTTCCATGCACTGGATGGAAAGGCATGCGCATGGAAGCATTAAAATACAGTGTGCAATAATGTATTACGAAAAATGCACAGGCAAGCTCGTTAACACAAACCTACCTGTGCATTTCCCATGCTCACTTTTCTTTTTTCAGAGGCGCAGACCGGATTTGAACCGGTGGATACTGGTGTTGCAGACCATTGCCTTACCACTTGGCTACTGCGCCCTATGACCCCTACGGGATTTGAACCCATGTTACCGCCGTGAAAGGGCGGTGTCTTAACCGCTTGACCAAGGGGCCTTATTCCTCTTGCTTCCTGCCGTCCACAGACAGGTCACGACTGACAAAGACTATATTACCACAGACAGCATTGTTTTGCAAGAAGAATTTTCATTATTTTTAGGCGAATTCCGGCAGTATTTTTCCGCTTTCTGTTTCCATGCAAAAAGGCTGCCGTCAGAGCATGGAAGCCCGCAACTCCTGTCCGCTCTTTGCACTCAGGTAAGCCGGCGCAATGTCAAAAACCGTCTTGCAGCCGCTGTCCCCCTCCGCCGCCAGCCTGCAGGCCGCCCGGGCATATGCCACGATCACGCTGGCCGTAAACTCCGGATTGGAATCCAGTTTCAGACTGTATTCAATCAGATGGCGGTTCTCTTTCTCCCAACCCGTAACGCCGCTGCGCAGCACAAACCCGCCGTGAGGAATCCCGCTGTGATCCCGCTTCATTTCTTCATCGGTGATAAAGTGCACCGTGGTATCATAGTCCGCAAAATAATTGGGCATGGTTCTGATCTCTTCCTCGATCCTCGCCCTGTCGGCGCCGTCCTCCGGCACCACAAAGCATTCCCTCGTATGTTTCTGCCGGGTGGTCAGATCCGGATTCTCACCGGCCCGCACCGAGGCCAGAGCGCTGTCCACAGGGATCGTATACTGTTTGGCGTCCTTTACCCCCGCGATCCGGCGTACCGCGTCGGAATGTCCCTGGCTCACGCCCCTTCCCCAGAAAGTATAATCCTGCCCCTCAGGAAGAATCGCGCCGGCATACAGCCTGTTCAGGGAAAACATGCCGGGATCCCAGCCCACGGAGATGATGGCTGTCTTTCCGCCCTTTTTAGCCGCCGCATCCACATTTTCAAAGTGCTCCGGAATCCTCGCATGGGTGTCAAAGCTGTCCACCACATTGAAGTACTCGGCATATTTCGGCGTTTGCACAGGCAGATCCGTGGCGCTGCCGCCGCAGAGGATCAGTACATCCAGCTTATCTTTCCAATCCACCGCTTCGTCCACGGAACGGACAGCTGCCGTCTCTGTCAGGATCTTCACACTGGACGGGTTCCTTCTCGTGAATACCGCCGCAAGCTCCATGTCCGGATTCTGACGGATCGCGCACTCCACGCCCCGCCCCAGATTGCCGTAGCCCAAAATACCTATTCTTGTTTTCATGATTTCTGCTTGTCCGCCTTTCTATATAAAATGATACTTTCACCGGTTAACGTTATTATTATATACATTCTCCGATAACCGTGCAAGGAAAATAACCGGATCAGGGGATCATGTGTAACAGCTCAGCCAGCAGCTGAACTGTTACGATCATGTCCCAACGTCCGCGCTAAAGACATGGCTATCCTGCCGTATCATACAGATCATCCCGGGTAATATTGCTCAGCCATTTCCCGCTTCGATAATGCTTTAGCACCCAGGGCCATTTGACAAATTCGTCTGTGCAGAGCAGGAAATACACCCACATCACCGGCAGCTTCAGCACGAATGCCGCAAGGAATCCCAACGGAACCGCGTAACACCACATATCCACCGTATCGCAGATGAACCCGAACCGGCTGTCCCCGCCCGCACGGAAAACACCCGCGATCAGGGTTGTGTTTACCGCTGCTCCCATCACATAATATGTATTGATCCACAGCATGTATTTCAGATAATGCATGGCCTGTCCGGACAGAGAGGCATATCTCAATACAAATGGCATGATCGCCAGAATGATCAGCCCTCCGACTGCGCCTGCAATCACCGTGAGCTTCATCAGTTCCTTTGCCCCGCTTCTGGCCTCCTCCAGCCTGTTTTCGCCGATCATGTTTCCCAACAGGATACCTCCCGCGCTTGCGACACCGAAGCAGAGTATCGTCCCAAAATTCCTGACCACAACGACAAACGAATTGGCTGCCACAGCGTCCGTCCCCAGATGCCCGATGATAACGGAGTACATAGAAAACGCCACGCTCCAGCTCACGTCATTTCCTAATGCGGGCAAAGATAACCGAACGAAATCCTTAAACAGCACCTTATTCCGCACAAACAGATAGCGAAGATCCAGTTTAATGTCCGCGCTCACAAAAGAAACAATCATACATGCCGCAAGCTCGATCAGCCGGGACGCTGATGTCGCTATTGCCACACCAGCCGCCCCGAGCTTCGGTGCGCCGAAAAGCCCGAAGATACATACGGCATTCAGAAAAACATTCAACGAAAACGCCAGTAGGTTCATGGCCGTACTGATCACTACCCTGCCTACACTTCGGAGGACGGCAAGATATACTTCCGTAATTCCCCAGCACAGATAGCTGACGCTCATAAACCGCAGATAAGAAGCGCCGATCGCGATCAGTTCCTGGTCATTGGTAAAAGCATGCATCATCACGTCCGGCACCAGCAGGGCCATCCCGGCAAAAAGCAGGGCGATCACAAGAGAAAATCGCAGGGCGATCCCCTCAACCAGCTGGATGGTCTTCATATCTCCCTTTCCATAGTATTGCGCGCACAACATAGTTGCTCCGGTTCCCAGTCCGTAAAACACCATAAAAAGCACGCTGGCATACTGCGAGGCCAGGGATACGGCCGAAATAGATGACTGTCCCACATAATTCAACATGATCACGTCGGCGGAGCTGACGGCGGCGCTCAGCAAATTCTGGATTACGATTGGTATGACAAGTTTGAAAACCTGGCCATAAAATAATTTTGTACTTATGCTATTTTTCACTTCTCCCCTACCAACCCAGCCGGGCAGGAAGCAGATAACTTTTGCAGATTACCTGCCGGCGGTATTTTGATTCAAAAATAATTGGATACCTGCATACCCATTTTATTCGGGCTAAACTATATACTACCATGACGTTTTTGTCAAATATGGGACTATCTGTTTTCTGATAGCCCCGTATAAATACCTAATCTTTCTTCCCGAAATACTCATCCACCCTCTGCTTAATCTGCTCTGGCTTTAAATCCTTTACCAGATACCCATCTGGTTTTAAAGCGACTAATTTCTTCACTGTCTCTGGATCAGACCGCCCTGTCAGGAAGATAACCGGCGTATCCGATAATGCATCTTCCGAACGAATCATTTCCAATACCTGCTGACCATTACAGACCGGCATCTCATAGTCCAGCAGAACCAGATCCGGTTTATCTAAAATAATGCAGCGGATTGCGGCCGTGCCGGACGGGGCAAGTGCCACATGATAGTCCTCGGCCAGCAGCTTCCGGATACCCTGTCTTATTGTGGCGGAATCGTCCACCACGAGCACTTTCTGCTTTAAATGGCTCTCCTTCTTCAAATAGTTTTCCCGCTCCATAAGATATTTCTCCACCTCAGTCATCGCATTATCCTTATTGATGGGAACGGCGCCGGCAGAAACGGTACCGCCATTTTTCAGCGGATGCCTGACAATGGCACAGTACGAAAAATATCCCTCACCCGTATCCAAAAGCAGGCTGACCTGCATTTTTTCATTCCCAAACAAATCCTTAAACTGCTCATAAGAAAGAAGATTTTCTCCCATCAGCTTATAACCATTCATCTCCGGCAAATGCTCTCTGACCTTTTCGGCAAACTGGCGGGCCATATATCTTGCCGCATTCATTAACAGGGTATTGAGCTTATTCGTCTTAATCCCCATAACCTTTCCCACCGTATTAATTAACAATTTTTCTTCAAAGACCAAAAGCATCTCATATTTTTCGTCGCCCTGATCCCTGCCATAGACCAACCGGTAATATATTCCTCTGCCAAACTTTTCCCCGCCATATGCGTCACTGATCACATAGGACTCCAGATGGAACAAATCATACATCAGCCGAAGAATAATCCTCTTCACAGGCTCCTGCTCCCTGTTCGGCAGAAGTTCCATCCACCTGCTTCTGCTCCTTCCCGTAATCGCACGATCCTCTATCAGGGTATGGCCTACCAGCCACCCTGCACAGACGCCAAGGAAATGTTCCACAGAATCCGCACAGTAATCTGTCTTCTCCAGCTCTTCCTCGAGGGCGGGAAGGGTTCTCTCCCGAAATTCACTGTGAATGTGCACGTGTACTCCAAGTCTTTCATAATTGATAGACGCCATATATTCTTCTTCCTCTGTAAAATGCTTCAGTGCATGATCCTTGAAAAATTTGATTCCCTCCCGGCATGCCCACTGGCTCTTACTTTTTTCGCCGGTAAATACGAACAGTTTATTGATGATTTTAAAAAGCCTTCTGTGCTCTCTGTCAATGATATCAACACCAGTATTATATTCTTCCTTCCACACTAACTGACCTTCCATCTGCAAACCTCCTCGAAAAATGTTATTTTTTGACGGATTGTGTACACTATTATAATATTCACCCGACAGATTTTAGGTACTGACGCCATTCGTATCCGCAACTTCATTTTTAAAAAAAATACCGGTGTACAACAAAGAAAGCCCGTAAACACTGTGTTTACGGACTTTCTTAAGCTCCCCGAGTAGGGCTCAAACCTACAACAACTCGGTTAACAGCCGAGTGCTCTACCAACGGGTGCGCTCGCACACCGAAGAAATA
>CAJUQO010000003.1 GCA_910588295.1 uncultured Lachnospiraceae bacterium
GGCGACAAAGAGGCGGAGGAGGGCACCGTCTCTGTCCGCGAGCGCACCGAGGGCCGTTAATGAATCAGAATTTTCCTGCCCGGAGGATATTTCCCTGATCGGTTTTGACAGCCTGATGATCACTGGTTTGATCCGTCCGAGCTGGTATATGGTTGAACAGCCCATGGAAAAGATCTGCGAAAAAGCGGTGGAACTGCTGCTGAGGCGGGTGGAGGGGGAGGATGAGGAAGCGCCTGTAAAGATCTGTTTCGGCACAAAAATACAAAAGGGAGAATCTGTCCGTTCGATATGAATAAAACGTTTCATGTCGGCCGGATAAGTAATCATGTACGAATTGTAAAGAAATTATAAATACAATGTAAAAATAGTATTGACGCAAGAAAGTATAAATAGTATAATCGACGTTAGAAACCAAAAAAATCCTGGAGTATTTTAGAAAAAATGTTCAAATCTTTTGAAACGGCTTTGGGATTCTGTCAGCGCGAAACGTTTTGCGCTGATGACGAAAAGTATTTTGGGGGAAATGTTCATGGAGGAGGAAAGAGGATGGAAAAAATCAAGCAAAACGCATTTGTGAAAAAGGTGGGCTTTAATAGAATTGTCCTCATTTTTGTGCTGCTCTTGATGTATCTGGCATTTGGAGCGCTGACGGGGGGCAGTTTCTTTGGGTTTTCACGTATTTTAAACACACTGAATTATGTGTACTTTCTGGGATTCCTTTCCCTGGGGGTAACATTTGTTATCGCTACGGGAGGTATTGATTTCTCCATTGGCCCGGTAATGTACTGTTGCGCCCTTGTTGCAGGTTACAGCCTGACGACTTATGGCGTGCCGATGGGCCTGAGCCTGATCATGAGTATTCTGATCGGCGTTTTGTTCGGTGTTTTTAACGGCTATTTGGTGGCATACTGGAAGGTTCCGCCTTTTATCGTTTCCATGGCAAGCATGAATATAGGAAAAGGTATCGCCGCCGTGTTTACGAAGACGCAGTCGGTGAGCTGGCCCCAGTCCAATACGGACGGCGGATGGTACAGGAATCTGGTCAGCATGAACGGGATCCCCGTCGGACTGATCATCTTTTTGGTGGTTGCGGTTGTATGCGCCGTTGTGCTGAATAAAACAGAGTGGGGGCGGTATATGCTCTGTCTCGGAAGCAACGAGGAGGCGGTGAGGCTCTCCGGCGTCAATGTAAAAAAATGGAAAATGCTTGCTTACATAATCTGCGGGACGCTGGTCGGTATTGCTTCGATTTTCTTTGTGGCAGCTTACACGACGGTGCAGCCCGGATACGGGGATCAGTACAACAATGAAGCCATAGCGGGCTGCGTGATGGGCGGTACGTCCATGGCCGGTGGCCTTGCCTCCATCAGCGGTACAGTGATCGGCGTGCTCATCATTTCTCTTTTACAGCAGGGTATTCTTGCATTGGGATTTACAAAGGACTACCAGTATATTATTACTGGATTGATCGTTATAGCGGCTGTTTATGCCGATGTTTCCGCAAGACGCAGGAAGAATTAGAGAAAGGAGAGGTGAGGATATGGGCGATATTATTTTGACAATGAAGGGTATTGATAAATCTTTTCCCGGCGTTCACGCTCTGGATCATGTGGATCTGGAGGTGAGGAAGGGAGAAGTCCTGGCGCTGATGGGCGAAAACGGCGCGGGGAAGTCAACGCTGATGAAGGTGCTGACGGGAATCTATAAAAAGGATTCAGGTACAATTACATATGAAGGAAAAGAAATAGAATTTAAGAATACAAGGGAGGCTCAGGACGCGGGTATCGTTATCGTGCATCAGGAGCTGAACATGCTGGGCCATCTGACCGTTGCTCAGAACCTGTTCATTGGCCGGGAGTTCAAAAAAGGGATCCGGATTGATGATAAAAAGATGAATGAAGAGGCAAAGAAGCTTTTTGACCGTCTGAATGTCCAAATCGACCCGACAGAGACCATGTCAAACCTGACGGTGGGCAAGCAGCAGATGTGTGAGATTGCCAAGGCGGTTTCCTTTGACGCCAAAGTCATTATTTTCGACGAGCCGTCGGCGGCCCTTACGGAGTCAGAGATCGAAGAGATGTTCAAGATCATCCGCGACCTGAAGAAAAAAGACATTGCCATGGTATATATTTCCCACCGTATGGATGAGATCAAAGTGATTACAGACCGTGTTACGGTCATGCGCGACGGCGCCTATGTGGGAACACTGATCACAGAAGAATGTACGAAGGAAGATATCATCAACATGATGGTGGGCCGCGTGATCTATGAAGAACCAAAGACCGAGAGCGCCGTTCCGGCGGATGCGCCGGTGGTTTTGAAGGTGGAGCATTTGAACGCCGGCAGAATGGTGCAGGATGTAAGCTTTGAACTGCGGAAAGGTGAAATCCTAGGCTTCTCAGGGCTGATGGGAGCCGGACGGACAGAGACGGCCCGGGCGCTTTTCGGCGCCGATCCCAAGGAGAGCGGGGATATTTATGTCAATGGTAAGAAAGTAACGATCAATACCCCCCAGGACGCCGTTGCCTGCGGTATCGGTTATCTCTCCGAGGACAGGAAGAGATATGGTATCGTGGTACAGAAGACGGTGGCCGAGAATACAACTATGGCTTCCATGAAGAAATTCATGAACGGTATTTTCATCAATAAGAAAAAAGAGAATGAGGTTGCTGAAGAGTATGTGGAAGCTCTCGCGACAAAGACCCCGGGCGTGGATCAGCTGGTGGTGAACCTGTCCGGCGGAAATCAGCAGAAGGTTGTTATCGCCAAGTGGCTGACCCGTAATTGTGATATCCTGATTTTTGACGAACCAACCAGAGGTATTGACGTCGGCGCAAAAAATGAGATTTACAAGCTGATGAACAAGCTGGTGGCGGAAGGAAAATCCATCATCATGATTTCCTCAGAAATGACAGAGATTCTGCGAATGAGTGACCGCGTCGTTGTCATGTGTGAGGGAAAGAAGACGGGTGAACTGGATATTTCCGAGACGAAGCAGGAAACAATTATGAATCTTGCTACAAGAGAGATTGAATAGAGAGGGGCAGGAAAATGGCAAATAAAAAATCTTTTGGGGGATTAAAAGTGCGGGAGGCCATGGTGCTGGGGATCATTGTCGCAATGATCATTCTTTTCAGCATCCTCAGCCCGACTTTCAGGACATATCCCACGCTGGTAAGCGTGTTGGACAACTCATATTATATTACGCTTATGGCTTTGGGAGTTACCTTCCCTCTGATCACAGGCGGCGTTGATCTTTCCATCGGTACGGGGCTTGCGTCCTACGCGTTGATCGGTGGATTCCTGGTAGTACAGAAGGGAATGCCGATAGGCGTCGGGCTTCTGGCGTGCATCGGGATCGGTGTTTTGATCGGCCTGTTTAACGGTGTGCTGATAGCAATCATGGATCTGCCGCCGTTTCTGGCAACACTTTGTACCTGTATGATTACACGAGGCCTGGGGCCGGCGCTCTGCGGTGGTTTCGGCGTGTCCTGGCCGTCGGCCATATCTTCTCAGGGAGCGTTCCGAAATGTGTTTAAGTTCATCGCCCCGAATGGGATGGTAGTGCCCGTCGGCATTATATCCATGCTGGTTCTGGTTGCCGTCATGTCCTTTGTACTGGATCATACAAGGGTCGGCCGCTATACAATCGCTATCGGAAGTAATAAAGAAGCGACAAGGCTGGCCGGTGTGAATATCAAGTTTTATCATGTACTGGCTTATGTGATTTCAGGGTTTTTCGCCGGTCTGGCCGGTATAGCGTATGCCTCTACGTATGCTACGATTTATCCGGGATCAGGAGCCGGATTTGAGTTGGATGCCATCGGCGGAGCTATCGTGGGCGGTGTTTCCGCGTCGGGTGGCGTAGGTACGATTCTGGGTTCTTTCCTCGGCGTTATCGTTATCTGCCTGATGAAAGTGGGTCTGCCGTTTATCGGCCTTCAGGCAAACTGGCAGCAGATATTCACCGGTATCGTGCTGATCGTGGCCGTACTGATCGACGTGGTGAAAAAGAAAAAATAATAAAGGTATGTCGTCCTTTTCGGGACTTCATATAAATAAATCAATTTTTAAGGAGGATTTTTAGAATGAAAAAGAAAGCTCTGGCTATTTTACTCGGCGCAGCGATGGTACTGTCCATGACAGCCTGTGGCGGTGGAAGCAGCAGTGAGGCACCGAAGTCAGACGCAGGAAGCGCTGCGGGAACAAGCAGCGCGGCAGAGGCAAGCGCAGCACCGGAAGCAAGCAGCGGCGCGGCAGAGGCAAGCGCAGCACCGGAAGCAAGCAGCGGCGCGGCAGAGGCAAGCAGTACAGAAGGCGGAAATAAGGGCTATAATTTCCAGATGATCGTTAAGAGCTTCCAGTCTACATACTGGCAGGCAGCTATCCAGGGCGTGGAGCAGGCGAAAGCTGAGCTGGGCGTTGAGGTTGAGGCTAATGGCCCGGCCACAGAGTCTGATATCGCTGATCAGGTTCAGATGCTGGATAATGCTATCGAGAAAAAGCCGGACGGAATCGCTCTGGCTGCATGCGATACCAATTCTGTTCTTGATTCCCTTGCAAAAGCTCAGCAGGCAGGTATCCCGGTAGTGTGCTTTGACACAGGTGTTGCCGATGCTCCGGAAGGCTCCGTGTACGCAACAATAGCTACAGACAACGCTGCGGCAGGCGCCGTTGCGGCAGAGAATATGTTCCCGGTTATCGAGGAGAAGATTACAGCGGCGACAGCGGATGCCAAAGTCAGGATCGGTGAGATCAACCAGGATGCTACGGCTCTGAATATCCAGCAGCGTGGCCAGGGATTCATCAATAAGATGAAAGAGCTCTGCGAGGGCGCGGGCAAGAAGGTTGCCGTGGTTGGTAATGAGTTCTATGTAAACGCTACAGAGAATGCTGCTGCAGAAGCAGAGGCAGAGGTTATCATCGAGGTTGGTGTTCCGGCTCAGACGACTCCCGAGCAGTGCTCCACAGAGGCCCAGAAGATCATGTCCAAAGAGGATACGATCGCTATCTTTGGTTCCAACCAGACATCCGCTGAGGGTGTTATCGGTGCAAACCAGACATTGAACAAACTGTCCACAGATCCTTCTCAGGGTATTATCGGCGCTGGTTTTGATGCCGGTACACCGCAGAAAGAAGCTATCACAAACGGTCAGTTCATCGGTGCTGTGACACAGTCCCCGCTGATGATGGGTTATGAGGCTGTTGTGACTCTGGCTAAGATCTGTGACGGCGAGAGCGTAGCGGACGTTCCGATGGATGGTTACTGGTATACTGCAGAGACCATGAATGACGACAATATCGCTCCCAACCTTTATGACTAATTTTCGACGAAATTAGCACATAAAATCTGATTAAAAAGAGGGGGAACCGGATGTATTCCGGTTCCCCCTCTTTTGCAAAAAATGCCGTCATGGATGACTGCGGATTTTCCGTAAAAATGCCGTTATGGATTACTGTAGGTTTTTCTGTAACACAGCGGGGTTATGCCCTCGCTGTTTTTGAATACGCGGATAAAATGACTGTCATTGCAGAATCCAAGCTGTTCCGTGATCTGGCTGACACTTATGGAAGTGCGTGTCAGAAGGTAGCGTGCTTTCAGGATTCGCTGCTGTTTGATATATTGTTGTGGCGTCTGATGATACCGTTTCTTGAAACTTTTAATAAAATAGGGCAAACTTACGCCGCACATGTCGGCGAGCAGGCTGTTGGAATTGTTTTCTCCCAGATGGGCCTGTATATAGCTTTCTGCCATTTTCCAGGGAATAGAAGAGTGTTCCGCGCTCTCTGTATCGGTATAATCCGGCAAAGCCAGTAGCTTTACGAGCAGACGATAAAGATCCACAGTGGTATCATAATCCGGATCGCTCATCAAATGCTGCTGTATGAGACTGATCTCCCTGGAGGCTGTGAGGAAAGGGCCGCCGGTGGAGACCGGAGAGTAGTGCAAAAGCAGTTCATCCATGATGCGGCGGCTGTCGGAGCCGAGAAATTCGATCCAGATCATTCCAAGGGGATCCTGGGGGTCGCTGCCATAGCTGTGCGGTTCGTGGCTGTTCATCAGGATGAGCTGATTTTTGTACAGGGAGTATTGTTTGCCGCGGTAAGTAAGCCGGCCCTTGCCGGAAAGAATGCAGAAAATTTCACAGTAGGGCGTCTGTGCGGAACGCTCTACGGAAAATAGGGAAGGGGCTTTTTGCTCAATACCTGTGCGGTTGAGCTGATACAAAAGGGCGCGTTCATCCACACTGTTTGGATTAATATAATAAAAGTCATGCCAGTTGAGTTCGCCGTTGCAGAGAAAAATGTCTGCGTAAGGAGCGTCATAGATATATTTCATATTTTGCCCTCCATCCGACGGAATGCCATATGTCGGAATAATTTGTGCAGCTTTCAGCAAAGTGTCTGAATGTTTAGATTATATATTACTATATCATATTTGCCCTGCCGGTCAAGTGAACAGGCGATTTTTGTACTGTTTTTGCTTATCTATGTTTATTGCAGAGAAGAGGGCCGGAGAGTATAGTATGGATAAACAGTTAGTTGTCAGGACAACGAACAGCAGATTGCGGAGGGTAAAGCTATGACAGGGAAAGAACGTTTTTATGCAACTGTGGATCGCAGGCCGGTGGATCGCCCGGCGGTGTGGATGAGCGCTCCGGTGGGTGAGGAATTGACCAACATATGTCGCCTTTACGGTGTGAAGGACTGGCATGAACTGCAGGTCAAAGCGGGGGATGATGTGTACGCCTTCGATATTCCCTATGATTCCGGCTACGCCACGAGTATCGCGGCAGCCTTTGACTGGTATCAGAATGGTTCCAATGTGGATCCGGAACATCGGACGCTGACGGCCGACGGATGCTTTAAGGATGCGGAAGATCCGGAAGATCTGGCCTTTTTTGACTGGCCCGATCCGGAAAAATATATTGACCGTGAGGAGTGCCGCCGCCGCTGTCTGGCAGCGCCGGAGGACAGGGCGGTGCTCGGCCAGGTGTGGAGCGCCCATTTCCAGGATGCCTGTGCGGCTTTCGGTATGGAGACGGCCCTGATGAACATGGCGGCTAATCCGGAGGTTTATCAGGCTGTGGACGAAAAGATTTTACAGTTTTACCTGCGGGCCAACGAGATTATCTATGAATCCACAAAAGGGCATCTGGACGCCGTAATCATTGCCAATGATTTCGGCAGCCAGCTCGGACTGATGATCTCCCGGCAGATGATCCACGATTATGTCATGCCTGGGGCGAAGCGGATGATCGATCAGGCCCATCAGTATGGGCTGAAGGTGATCTACCATTCCTGCGGGGCGATTTTTGATGCTGTTGATGAGCTGATCGAGGCCGGTGCGGATGTGGTGCATCCCATTCAGGCCACGGCCAGGGGCATGGACCCACGCCGTTTGAAGGAGGCCTACGGTGACAGAGTGGCCTTCTGTGGCGGTGTGGATATCCAGGAGCTGCTGCCCAACGGCACGCCGGAGCAGGTGAAAGCTAAGGTTCGGGAGCTCAGAGAGATCTTTCCCACGGGCCTGGTCATTTCTCCCAGCCAGGGAGTGATCCTGGATGATGTGCCGCCGGAAAATATACGGGCTATGCTGGAAGAGGGCTTGAAAATCTGAAAGGATAGGGGAATAAATTCTTACAAAAAGAAGGTAAGGCGGCTGAGATATATTGCAAGCCTCAGCCGCCCGGCTTTTAAATGGTCTGTTTTCCGAAAACTGTCTTATTTTATCATATCGAAGGCTCTTCCCCAGGGCCAAGCGCCAATCTAAACGATTAGATTTTTATTTCGCAAAATCTATTGTTTCACTGTTTCTCTCCGTTATAATAAAAATATCGAAAAGATATGGGTATGGATTGCAACCCCTTAGTTTGGCAGAAAAAAGCTGACTAAGGACAATGTGTAAACTGCCAAATAAAAAAATTTAAACGTTTAAAAGTAAATTTCACCAGTTGTTGAAATTATAAATTTAATCATATATGATGTGAATAAATAGTTTAAGTTATTAAGCGAGAGTGAAACGTTTTTTGCAGTTTTTTCCGCCGGAGGGCAGAATCTGCAGAAACGGAATCAGATAGAACGATATCCAGCAAAGGACAGGGTGCATGGTCCGGAAAAAGAACAGAGATCAGAAAAAACAAACCAAACTATATATCATAGAAGCAGCGGTGGTATTTGCCCTGGTGATTGGTCTGACTGTCTACGCCATGATCCGTTCCGCGAGCTTGGTGGTAAATGAAAAAAAGGCGGTGGAGATCGGGGACGAAACGTTTTCTGTCGCCGATGTGAATTACTTTTATTATAGTTTTTTTGACTCTTACTGCAAAGAGTATGAGGAGTATCTTCCGTATATGTTTGACCGGTCCAAGCCGCTGAAAACGCAGGAGTATGAGGACGGCAGATCCTGGTTTTCCTATTTCTTGGATGAGACAGTGGATTCCATGGCAAATATCATGGGAGCCGTGAAAGCGGCCCGCGAAGAAGGCTTTGCTCTCAGCGAGACAGGGGAGGCGGATATTCGGGATTATCTGGATGGGATCCGTTCCGTAGCCGAGAATAACGGTACGGACGCTGACAGCTATGTGGCCGGTATCTATGGCGCAGACATGGATTTGGAACGTTACAGGGAGCTGATGGAATATTCCTGGCTGGCCAAGGAATACTCTGAATATAAAGAGCAAAGCTATACATACAGTGACGGAGAGATAGAGAAATATTATCAGGAGCACAGCGGCCATTACACCTATGCAGACTATGAGCGTCTGTATTTTAAAGCCTGCGACCATGATGAGGAACCAACGGAGGAACAGAAGGCCGCGGCAGAGGAGCAGGCCCGGGCGGTTCTTGCCAGGGTTGAGAAAGGTGAAACGCTTAAAGCGGTGTCGGAGGAATATCCGGATGCCGCCTATTATGCTACGGAGGATGCCTACTACAGTGAAGGGTATTCCTATGGGGACTGGTTATTTGTGGAAGATCGCCGGGAGGGCGACAGCACCGTGATTGATGACGGTAAAGGTTATTATGTTATGGTATTCCATAGCAGGAGCCGACGGGAGTACGCGACTGTGAATGTGAGGGATATCCTGTTTGCCGTGGATACTTCAGATCTGGATACTTCGTCTGCGGATTACAGCACAAAACGGGATCAGCGTTTTGAGGATTCCTGCAAACAGGCAGAGGAAATTTATGAGGAATGGACTACCGGCGGAGCCACGGAGGAGCTTTTTGCCAGTCTGGCGGATGAGCATTCATCCACATCCGGACGGGAGGGCGGTCTCTATGAGAAGCTGGTAAAGGATACATTGGATAGTTCTGTGGAACATTGGTGCTTTGATGAAGCGCGCAAGCCAGGTGACTGTGAGGTTGTATATGGAGAGGACGGATTCCATTTACTGTATTTTGTGCAGGCCGACAGGCCGGTGTGGATGCAGGAGGTGGAAAGTGATCTCCGCGCGGAGGATATGCAGAGCTGGTCTGATGGTCTGGCAAGTTCGGTGAATGTCAGGCGCTATGAGAAAGCGCTTGAACGGGCTGCCGGTTCATTATCGTAAAGAAATCGTGTAACACAAGAAAGGAGCAGAGAGGATATGAGCAACGAACCTAATAACGCAGGACAGGTTTATGCACTGGACATGCAGAAGGTTTCCAAACGCTTCCCCGGTACACTGGCTGTAGATAAGGTGGACTTTCGGGTCAAAAAGGGGGAAGTGCATGCGCTGATGGGTGAGAACGGCGCCGGAAAATCCACACTGATGAAAATGCTGAACGGCCTGTTTAACGACTACACAGGGGATATTTACATTGATGGTGAGAAAAAGCTTCTCCATTCCCCCATGCTGGCTAAAGAGGCCGGTATCGGTATGGTATATCAGGAGTTGTCCCTGGCCCGCAGGATTTCGATTTACGAAAATCTTCTGGTGGGCAGGCTTCCGAAAAAGAATGCCCTCTTTATTGATAAGAAGAAAGCCATCGCTGAGGCGAAGGAACTGCTTTCCCGGGTGGGGCTGGATTACATTGATCCGACGCTGGATGTATCTGAGATCAGCCAGTGCGAGGCCCAGCTTGTGGAGATTGCCAAAGTGCTGGGATTCAATCCCTCCATCGTTGTTATGGACGAGCCCACTTCCGCTCTTTCCAGCGAGGAGGTTAACCGTCTGTATGGGATTATCCGGCAGTTGAAGTCCGAGGGACTCGCAATCGTCTATATTTCCCATCATCTGGCAGAGATTTTCGATATTGCAGATAATGTTACGGTCATGCGCGACGGCAAGCTGGTGGGTTCCCTGCCTGTGAGCGAGACGAACCCGGATCATCTGGTGGAGATGATGGTGGGTGAGCCGGTGAAGAATTTCTATGCGGATCATGAATCAAATATCCAGAAAGAAGTGGTTCTGAAAGCAGAGGATTATACGAGATGGGGATTCTTCCATCATGTGAATTTTGAGCTGCATAAAGGCGAGGTATTGGCTATCTGCGGTCTGGCCGGCGCGGGACGTACAGAGATCGCCCGCGCTCTGATCGGTGTAGATAAAGCCGACGGCGGCAAAGTGACCATCCATGGCAAAGAAGTGAAATTTAAGGACTTCGGCGCGGCTATCGCGGGCGGCCTCGGCTATCTGACAGAGGATCGGAAAGTGGTAGGCCTGGCCCTGAACCAGACGGTGGCCGATAATGTGACCTCCTGTATCATTGACCAGCATTCCAAAGGCATATTTTTCAATGCCAGCGGCCTGAACAGTCTGGTAGACGAGAAAATCAATGAGATGAGCGTATATCCGGCAGACCGCGACCGTCTGGTAAACAGCTTCTCCGGCGGCAATCAGCAGAAAGTGCTGATGGCGAAATGGCTGGCCTCCGGTGTAGATATCCTGATCCTGGACGAGCCGACCCGAGGCGTGGATGTAAATGCCAAGCAGGTCATCCATAACGTGGTAAAGGATTACGTATCTAAAGGAAATTCGGTTATCCTGCTTTCCTCTGACCTTCCCGAAGTAGTCGGCCTGGCTGACAGGGCCGTGATCCTGCGCGAGGGACATACGATCGGCGAGATCCAGAAGAAAGATATGACTGAAAACTCAATCTTAATTGCAGCGAATGGGGAGGGAGAGTTCGTATCATGTCCGAAGTAAAGAAAAATGAAAATACTACCGCTCCAAAGGTAGATACAAGAAAAACAGAGATTAATAAATTTACGCTGCTTTTTAACAGGCTGGGTATCTGGATCATTGTGGCTCTGCTCATTGTGGTGGGCCTGATCGTGTCGGGAGGCCAGTTCTTCGGAAAGAGTAATATTCAGTCCATTCTGGAGGCTGTGGCCCTGGTGGGTATGGTCTGCGCGGGCCTTTTCTATGTTACGTATTCCGGAAATATGACGGATATGTCTGTACCGATCACCATGGCCTTCGGCGGCGTAATGGCTGTACAGTGCATTAACTTCGGTTTTGTAGGAGCTATTGTGGTGGGTCTTCTGGCTGGCGCCCTGATCGGCGTGATCAATGGCTTTATGATCGGTAAGATGCGGGCCAATGCCATCATCTGGACCCTGGCGGTGAATCTGCTGATTTCCGGCGTTATCCGTGTGGTGTGGCAGGGTAAGATGCTCTATGCCGAGGATATCGCCCGGGAGGATATGCAGGGACAGGCCAATCTGTTCTATGCCATTTCCCGTACTTATATCGGCGGAATCATTTCCCTGATGGCCATCGTTATGCTGGTTATGTTCCTTATTTCCTGGATCATCCATACCAAGACAGGGTTTGGCCAGAAGCTGAAGATCATTGGTACAAATTATGAAGTGGCAAAGTTTTCCGGTATCAATTGTACGAAACAGCTGATGACCGCCTATATCATCAACGGTCTGTGCAGCGCCACAGCAGGTATATTCTATGCGGCTTTGAGGAAATGTGCTTCCTATGAGAATGGTACGGGCTACGATTTTGATGCCCTGACAGCCATCCTTCTCGGCGGCGTATCGCTGAACGGCGGCAAGGGCTCTATCGCAGGAACCATCGGCGGTGTTCTCGCTTACGGTATGCTGAACAACATCCTTTCCTGGGTGGGATTGGGTACATATTCGAAATATCTGGTACAGGGTATCGTATTCCTGTTCATCGTATGGCTGAACACATATTCAAACAGAAAGTTGGGTAGAGCATAATGGAAAAGAAGAATTTTAAATTAAATGCTGCGTTTATCAATAAAAACAGATCCTACCTTTTGCTTGTGCTGATCATGATCTGCGGTCTGTTTGCTAAGAATTTCTATACACCCTATAATATTCAGGCCGTGACCGGAAACGGCAGCCTGGTGATTTGGCTGGGGCTCGGCTTTACCATCGTGCTGATTGCGGGCCATATGGATATGACGGTTATGTATATGTCCACCTTTGCCGCGCTTTTGACTCTGGGGCTCCATGCCGATCAGAAGCTGCCATGGCTCGTTTGCGTAATCATTGGGGCACTGATGGGTATACTGAACGGTCTGATTATGGGATTGCTGGTGACCAAGCTGAAGATTCATGCGTTTATCGCCAGTATCGGTATGCAGCTTGTGCTGAGGGGCGTGATGTATGTTTACTGTAACGGTAAAGAGCTGAGTATCGGGAAAGATTATACCTGGAACGATATGCTGAACGGCAAGCTGATACCGTTTCTCCCCCTGTCCACATATTTTCTTATTACGACGATCTTTATCTTTGGCGTCATGGTGATCCTCCGGTATACCAGGCTGGGCCGCAACATCCACATGGTGGGCGGCAATGCGGAAACTGCCTGGCTGGCAGGTATCAAGAGTGATATGGTCGTCATCGCTGCTTTTGTCATTTCCGGTCTGGCCGCTGGTCTTGGCGGTGCGCTGAACGGTATCTACTCCGGCGCGGCCAACGTGACTATGGGTGAGAAAGGTATCTCTCCTTTCTATATGGCCTTTACAGCATGCGTAATTGGCGGAACGGACATCTACGGCGGCAAGGGAAGCGTGATCTGGACCTATGTATCCCTGATTATGATCGCTTTCCTGAAGGCCCTGTGCAAATCCACGGAGCTGCAGGTGCTGGTGATCGGCGCGGCCCTGGTGCTGTGTCTGGTTTATGAGACCGTTGCCAAGTACAATCGGGATAAAGTCCTGGGACGCCGTCCGAATCTCTATATCGAGTATAAGAATGAGACAGGTAATGCAAAATAAAACTATCATGCGTCCCATTGGCGCGCCACCACGCAAGAAAACCGGAGCTGGCGCATGTGGCATCCCAGGATGGATGCCGCTTGCGGCGGGTTTCTAAAGAAATTAAAACGGCTTTTGAGCCGGAATAAATGGATTAAAAGCATTACAGGCTTTTAATAGATAAAAAATTATAGGAGGAACAAAAAAATGATGAAAAAGAGTTTGGCGATCCTGCTGAGCGGTACTATGCTTCTGAGCGCAGCGTTCATGACAGGATGCGGCGGCGGCAGCTCCAGCGCGGCCGGAAGCAGCGCGGCGCCGGAAGCGTCTGCAGCCAGTGAGGCACCGGAATCATCTGCAGCTCCCGAGTCCAGCGCGGCATCGGAGGCATCCGATGCAGGAAGCACAGCTCCGTCAGGTGATGTGACCGTTCCGGAAGCGGCTCAGGCTTCTTATGAGAAGCTGCTGGCAGCTGAGGAGAGCCTGATGACCACCGATAATCATCCGATGATGGCTGAGGGTCTGAGCTTTGACGTTCCGGCTGTTGAAGGTGACGCGGCGGCTCTGGAGGAGCTTCCCGAGGAAGACAAGAATCACTGGCATTACAAAGAGTATCTGGATTGGGATCAGTCCGCAGATGCTCAGTTCCCGGAATCCCCGGCTGACGGCCAGGAAGGCAAGAAAGTTATCCTGATCGTTCATGGCGCTCATGCATGGACTACCTGCTATACAGACGCTTTCAAATCTGCCTGTGACGCTGTAGGTATGACTTATGAGATCTATGACCCCAACTGGGATCAGGCCAACCAGGACAGCTATGTTGACCAGGCGATCAATGATCAGCCCGATGCCATCATCGTTATCCCGGTATCTGCTGATCATGCTACACAGCAGTTCAAGAAAATCACAGACGCTGGTATTCCGGCATTCTGCTCCAACACTACACCGGAAGCTGACGCCATGAACTTTATTATTTCCTACACAGGCCCCAACGACTGGTATCAGATGAGAACACTGGCCGATATGCTGGGTGAGTCCATGGAAGGTAAGGGCGGCGTTGCTTATATTACCCATAATGTAGGCGGATCTCCCTACTATGCCCGCTGCTATGGCCCGCTGACCGAGCTGGCTGAGAAATATCCGGACATCGAGACCCTGGATATCCAGTCTCCCGGATTTGAGGCTTCCGAGGTTAAGCAGGTAGTAGCCGACTGGATCACCAAATTCGGCGATAAGCTGAACGCTATCGTTCTGGCTGATGACTCTGACCAGGCGATCGGCGCCGTTGAGGCTTGCCAGGCTGCCGGACGCAGCGATATCAAGATCGTTGCCGCCGGTATCTCCAAACAGGGCCTTGACCTGGTGAAATCCGGCGATCTGTTCGGTATGTCCTACCAGACCTGCCAGGGTGATGCCGGTCTTGCCGTTCGTACTGTATCAGAGTGGTTCTGCGGTATTGATATCCCGCGTGTGAACTATCTGAGCACAGATATTGTTACAAAAGACAACGCTGCGGACTTCGAGCCCTGCCAGTGGTAATTTTGTGAATAGCAGTTTTATGAAAAACTACTAGGAAGGGGCCGCGTGGAGCGGCCCCACGGAAAAAGGATTTGCCGTGATGATCGGTAAATCCTTTTTTTGATGTAGATTTCGGGACGGCAATCTGAAAATATTGAAGAGAAATCCTAATATGATGTGAAAATTGTTGCATAGAGGAGGTATACTGGCATTGTGAATGAGCTGGTAAACAAGTACAATTTGTAGGAATCGAAGAAATGCAAATCAGGCTCTATGCGGTATCCGGGGAAGTATCCCTGATGTCTGTGAAGAACTGCGCTTCGGATAAAAAGATTGTCCAAAATGCCCATAAACCGGAAATAAAACGCAGGATTCTCGTCGATATCCTGCATGTTCAACGCCTTGACAATTTTTGGGATTGATGCGATAATTAGTTTTGTTTTTGAGAAAATATAAGGAGGAATATAGAATGTCTACGAAAGCATATTACCCGATCGAAGAGATCGGCGCCGGAAAACCAGGTTTTTCCAAAACACGTGCGATCATTGAAGGCGCGTTTTACGGAAACAACGTTGTCAAAGTAAATACGTTAAAAGAAGCCTATGATCTGGCTAAAAATTCTCCGGGAACCATCGTTACCGATATGCCGGTTTACAGAGGCGAGGAGTTCGGACTGGAGCCGGACGCAAAGGTTTTGCTGTTCAATGACGGCGCTGTTACCGGACGTTATGCCGGCGCCCGCCGTATCAAGGGAGAGCCCGGTGTGGACGAGACCAAGCTGGATAAAGTGGTTATGGACGCGATCTATGAGACACGCTGGAAAACCATGTATCATATTGAGGTTTTCGTTGGCCTGGATCCCGAATTCATGGCAAAAGCCCATCTGCTGATTCCGGAAGGCGAGGAGAATCTGATGTACAACTGGATGCTGAACTTCCAGTATATGTCCGATGAGTATGTGAAAATGTACAAAAAATCCCAGCCGATCGGTGGTGGGAAAGAGCCGGATATCTATATTTTCTCTGATCCCCAGTGGACACCGGGCAACCGTCCTGACTTGGACTACAGCTGCCTGAGCGATCCGCTTACCCTGTGCTATTTTGATACGGACCAGAACTGTGCCGCCATTCTGGGTATGAAATATTTCGGCGAGCACAAGAAAGGCACGCTGACCATGGCCTGGGCCCTGGCAAACAGAAACGGTTATGCTTCCTGCCATGGCGGACAGAAAGAGTATACCCTGCCCGACGGCAGAAAATATGTGGCTTCGGTGTTCGGGCTGTCCGGATCCGGAAAGTCCACGCTGACTCACGCAAAGCATGGCGGCAAATATCCGATTACCGTACTGCATGACGACGCTTTCATTATCAATACAGATACCTGCTCTTCCGTGGCTCTGGAGCCGACCTATTTTGACAAGACGGCCGATTATCCCACAGGCTGCCCGGATAACAAATATCTGCTGACAGCTCAGAACTGTTCCGCTACGATGGACTCCGAGGGCAAGATCCAGCTCGTGACCGAGGATATCCGTAATGGTAATGGCCGTGCGATCAAATCCAAACTGTGGTCTCCGAACCGTGTAGATAAGATTGATGCTCCGGTAAACGCGATCTTTTGGATCATGAAAGACCCGACCATCCCGCCGGTAGTGAAGCTCAAAGGAGCTGCCCTGGCGTCTGTGATGGGCGCTACGCTGGCTACCAAGACTTCCACCGCCGAGCGTGTGGCTGCCGGTACGGATCTGAACGCTCTGCGTATCGTTCCCTATGCAAACCCGTTCCGTACGTATCCGCTGGTTCATGACTACGAGAAGTTCAAAAAACTGGTGGAAGAAAAGAACGTGGACTGCTACATTGTCAACACCGGCGATTTCATGGGCAAGAAGGTAAAACCGGCCGATACGCTGGGGATACTGGAAGCCATCGTTGAGGATCGTGCTGAGTTCAAACAGTGGGGCCCCTTCGAGGATATTGAGATCATGGATTGGACACTGACAGACAACTTCATTCCGGACATGAACGATGCCGAGTATGTGGCTGCTTTGAAAAGTGCTATGATCAACCGCGTGAACGCGATCAAAGACTTCAGCGAGAAGAAGGGCGGTTATGACGCTCTGCCCGAGGAAGCTCTTGCATCTGTTCAGAAGCTGGTAGATGAGCTGTCATAATAGAATTATGGAGTGACCCTATACAAAAAGCCGCCGTTGGCGGCTTTTTTGTATGGGACGGTATTACAGGGCCCTGGATTTATGCCAGTTTTTTTGGATTGATTCTCGTAGAGAATGTAGAAAATTGCTCTTTGGCAGCGCCCTGTATGTTGCAAAATTTATTTTTTGGGATTGTCAAGCATCAAACTTCATGAAATTTTTGATGAACCTTGTGAGGATTTGTCGCACATTTTTATTGTGTTTGGACATACAATAAAGTATAATGTGTGTAGCAAATACAAGATTCCTGGGGTGTTCGATGATCTCGTCATTTTGAACCTACATTTACTTTAAACGGGATTCCTATATCGCTGCATAGATGCCAGGCCTCCGTTTGCAGTGGAAGGCAGAAGTGCAGTTGCGGTTACCCACCTGGCTTCGGCTAGGAGTCAAGAGACGGGAAACGGCACTCTGGGGTTTTAGCGATAGTATAAAGAAAGAGCCCTCAGAGGCTCTTTTTGCGTATCTTTCAGCATATAGTAGTACCGGAGTGTGACTGAATGGAGTATATAAAAAAAATAAAAATATTGCTGGTATTACTTTTGATCGGAGTAATCATCTATGCGGCGCCCCTGTCCGTGGAAACTCTGGCTCCGGCAAGGCCCCTGATGCCCTGGCAGCAGTTTTTTCTTGCCTGTGCGGCACGTCTGGGACAGAGGGACAGCAAAAAGGCGGAGGGGGTCGAAAAGGTGGAGGCTGCTGTTGCGGAGCTTCCGGCTGTCGGAACGGACGGCGGCGCAGACGATACGGTTATGCCCCGGAGCATCCGGGTTGTGTTGAGCCACAATCAGGACGGAAACTGCATGTTCGGCCAGATGCGCATTTCCTGTAATAAGTCCTGGCAGGCGGGCGACCATAAATATGGGAGTGATGACACTCTTGTGATGGAGACGGAGCTGATTACCGAAGACTATTTCCAGGTGTCTTCTGATGAAGAAGACGCGGAGTTTTTTCTGGATTACGACGGGCTGCAAAGGCAGAGCACACGTTACAGGGGAAGCTTGTTTTTCTATCCGGCGGCGGATGGGTTTTATGTGGTCAACGAGCTGCCTCTGGAAACTTATGTGGCTTATACGGTGCCGGGGGAGATGCCGGCGTCTTATCCGCCGGAAGCGCTGAAAGCCCAGGCAGTCTGTTCCCGGACTTACGCGGTAAAAAATATGGGCGGTATGGAAGATTACCATGCCGACGTGGATGATTCCGTGTCCTGGCAAGTTTATAACGGGCAGGATACGGACAAACGGGCTACCGATGCGGTAAAGGCTACAGCGGACGAAATTTTGCTGTGGAAAGGGAAACCGGCGGATATCTATTTTTTTTCAACTTCCTGTGGGTTGACCAGCCGAAAAGATATATGGAATCCCAGAGACGAGGATAATTGCCTGAAGGCGGCCTATGTGGGGATCGGAGGGGAAATGCCGGAATCGGAGGACGCTTTTGCCGCCTATATTCAGACCGATGATGAAAATGCCTGGGAACATGATATGCCCTGGTTCCGTTGGCGGGTGACGATGCCGCTGAGCCGGATACAAGAGCTGTCCGAACAAAAGAAATGCGATTTGGGGCCGGTGCTTTCGCTGGCTGTCACTTCTCGGTCGACAGGATGGGCTGCTACGGAGCTGACTGTGACCTGCGAAAAGGGAAGCTACACGGTGGATTCCGAGTATGCTATCCGAAGCTTTTTGTCCCCGGAAGGCTGTAAAACGAAAAATCAGGAGGGCAAAGTATCGTCCCCGAAAATACTGCCCAGCGGGTATTTTGTGTTAAAACCATACTATGATGACGGGAAAGAGCTGGCAGGCTACCGGATCCGCGGAGGCGGCCTGGGCCATGGCGCCGGGCTCAGCCAGAACGGCGCGAAGGCCATGGCGGAACAGGGAATGGGCTATCGGCAGATATTGGAACTGTTTTATCAGGACGTTGTGTTGACGAATGGCGAAGGGTAAGAGAAATGCTGAGACAAGTGATGCGGTGGGGAATCGCCCTCGCGGGATTTATTAAGCGGATGAAAGAAGACCATGTGGGGGCCTATGCCGCGCAGAGCGCCTACTTTTTTCTGATGTCCTGTATTCCGTTGCTGCTGCTGATCATGACGTTGATCCGTTACCTGCCGATCACCGAATATGATTTTGTGGTGATGATGATGCGGGTTGTGCCGGAGGAGTTTCAGAATCTGGTCTACATGGTGGTGGCCGAGGTGTTTTCTAAATCCGGGGCGGTGGTGCCGATCTCGGCCCTTTTTACGGCCTGGACTGCGGCCAAGGGTATCCAGTCCCTGTATAATGGGCTGAATACGGTGTACCATGTGCCCGTGGTGCCAAATTATCTGACAGCCCGTTTGATTTCGGCCCTGTATACGATTGTGTTTGTGGCCGCTATTGCCATCACTCTGATCCTGATGGTGTTTGGCAGCAGTATCCAGCATGGCCTGGCGGCCCATTATCCCCTGGCAGCCGACCTGACAGCGGCTATCGTCCATATGCGGGTGCTGATTACTCTGTCTTTTCTCGTGTTCACTTTCCTGGTGTTGTACAAATTTGTGCCCAACCGAAGGGCTACCTGGAAAAGCCAGTTCCCCGGCGCGGCCCTGTCAGCGGCGGCCTGGCTGGTATTTTCCTTTGGCTTTTCGCTTTATGTGGAGCTGAGCAACAGCTTTTCCAATATGTACGGCAGCCTGACTACACTGATCCTGGTCATGCTGTGGCTGTATATCTGCATGTATATTCTCCTGATCGGGGCGGAGATCAATGCTTATTTTGAGGATCGTTTCCGACGGATGCGGGTGGAAGTGCTGATGAACAGGAAGAGCGGGCAGGAGATGGACCCTACGGAGAGCCAGTAAAAAACTCTTGACAACATTTTTTCTTGTGTTAGAATTAGGATCGACAGTAGTGAAAAAGCGATGAAGGCGTCAGTAGTCCTTTGCTTTCCCACAGAGAATGGCGGCCAGCGGCTGGAAGCCGCCACGGGTTCGGGCAAAAGGGTGAATTTCCCGCCGGAGCTGTGTTTCTGAACCCCCAAAGGGGCAGTAGGAAATGACGTGCCTGCGCGTTAAGCAGTCGAGTGCCCGGTGTATATTGGCCGGGAATTTGGGTGGTACCACGGAGAATGCCAAGCTTCGTCCCTGCGGGGGCGGGGCTTTTTTTATCCGTCTCCCTGATTGGTAAAATAACAGATAAGGAGTGGGAGCTATGAGCGATAATATGAAAGAAAAGCTGGAGCAGATCCTTGAGGACGCGACGCAGAAGATCCAGGAATCTGATGCACTGGAGCGGCTGAATGATGTGCGTGTCAATTTCCTGGGGAAAAAGGGTGTGCTGACCAGTGTGTTAAAGAGCATGAAAGATGTGGCCAAGGAAGAACGTCCCATGGTGGGCCAGATGGTTAATGAGACCAGGGCAAAGATCGAGGCCCATCTGGAGGAGACAAAAGCCAGGCTGGAGACGGCCATACGGGAGGCGCGGATGGCGGAGGAAGAGATTGACGTTACCCTGCCGGCCAGACGCCGTGAGATCGGTCACCGCCATCCCAATACGATCGCCTTGGAAGAGGTGGAGCGTATCTTTGTGGGTATGGGCTATGAGGTGGTGGAAGGCCCGGAAATCGAGTATGACGAGTACAATTTCGAAAAATTGAATATCCCGGCCAACCATCCGGCCAAGGATGAGCAGGATACCTTCTATATAAATAAGGAGATCCTGCTGCGTACCCAGACATCCCCGGTGCAAGCCAGGGTTATGGAGCAGGGGAAGATGCCGATCCGCATGATCGCCCCGGGCCGGGTATTCCGTTCCGATGAGGTGGATGCCACCCACAGCCCGTCTTTCCATCAGATCGAGGGACTGGTGGTGGACAAAAATATTACTTTTGCCGACCTGAAGGGAACACTGGAAGAGTTTGCCCGGGAACTGTTCGGGGAGAATACGAAAACGAAATTCCGTCCCCATCACTTCCCCTTCACGGAGCCCAGCGCGGAGATGGATGTTTCCTGCTTTAAATGCGGCGGCAAGGGATGCCGTTTCTGCAAAGGAGAGGGCTGGATCGAAATCCTGGGCTGCGGTATGGTGCATCCCCATGTGTTTGAAATGTGCGGTATCGACCCGGAACAGTATACAGGTTTTGCCTTCGGCGTGGGGCTGGAGCGTATTGCCCTGCTGAAGTATGAGATCGACGATATGCGTCTTTTATATGAAAACGATTACCGTTTCTTGAAACAGTTCTAGGAGGAGGGAGAGCAATGAATACATCATTATCATGGATAAAAAAATATGTGCCGGATCTGGATGTGACGCCCCGGGAATATGTGGATGCAATGACTCTGTCCGGAACAAAGGCGGAGGGGTATGTACAGCTCGATGCGGATCTGGACAGGATCGTGGTGGGACAGATTAAGAAAATCGAAAAGCATCCCGATGCGGAGAAACTGGTGGTCTGCCAGGTGGATGTGGGAGACCGGACGGTTCAGATCGTGACCGGAGCCCCCAACGTGGCGGAGGGACAGAAAGTTCCCGTAGTGCTGGACGGAGGACGGGTAGCCGGCGGCCATGACGGTAAGATGACGCCCGGCGGCATTAAGATCAAGAAAGGCAAGCTGAGAGGGGTAGAGTCCGACGGTATGATGTGCTCCATCGAGGAGCTGGGGTCGAACCGGGATATGTATCCCGAAGCCCCGGAGTACGGTATCTACGTTTTCCAGGATGATGTGACGGTGGGAGAGAGCGCGGTCAGGGCCCTGGGCCTTGACGACGTCGTGGTGGAATATGAGATCACCTCCAACCGGGTGGACTGCTACAGCGTCATAGGTATTGCCAGAGAGGCAGCGGCCACTTTTGATAAGCCGTTCCATCCCCCTGTGGTGACAAAGACGGGCAATCATGAGGACGTCCATGACTATGTCCGTGTGACGGTGGAGGATATGGATCTCTGCCCCCGCTACTGCGCCCGGGTGGTGAAAAATGTTAAGATCGGGCCCTCGCCCAAGTGGATGCAGCGGTGTCTGGCATCGGTGGGCATCCGGCCTATCAACAACTTGGTGGATATCACCAATTATGTCATGGAAGAATACGGGCAGCCCATGCATGCCTATGATCTGGCCACCATCAGCGACCGGCATATCATTGTAAAACGGGCCTCTGACGGGGATACTTTTGTGACACTGGACGGGCAGGAGAGGAAACTGGATCATGATGTGCTGATGATCAACGACGGAGAGAAGGCTGTGGGCCTGGCCGGTATCATGGGCGGTGAGAATTCCATGATTACGGACAGTGTACAGGATGTACTCTTCGAAGCGGCATGTTTCGACGGCACGAACATCCGCCTGTCGGCCAAACGTGTGGGACTTCGTACAGAGGCCTCCGGCAAATTTGAGAAAGGCTTGGATCCCAACAACGCCGAGGCGGCCATTAACCGCGCCTGCCAGCTTATGGAAGAGCTGGGCGCCGGTGAGGTGGTGGGAGGAATCGTGGATGTGTACCCTGAGATAAAAAAAGAGTCCCGGGTTCCTTTCGAGCCGGATAAGATCAATGCATTACTTGGAACAGAGCTTTCTGCCGGGGAGATGACGGATTACCTGAAACGGGTGGAGCTTGTGCCGGATCCGGCTACAGGAGCGATTATCGTCCCCACTTTCCGTCAGGATATCCAGTGCACCGCCGATGTGGCCGAGGAGGTGGCCCGCTTCTTCGGCTACGACAATATCCCGACTACGCTGCCCAGCGGGGCGGCGACGGCAGGGGGGATTTCCTTCGCGGAGCGTATTGAGCAGCTTGCCAGAGATGTGATGGAGTATGAGGGATTTTCTCAGGGATATTGCTATTCCTTCGAGAGCCCCAGGATTTACGATAAGCTGCTGCTTCCTGCGGATGCCCCGGAGCGCAAGGCCATCCGTATATCCAACCCGCTGGGAGAGGATTTCAGTATTATGCGCACCCTGTCCCTGAACGGGATCCTGACCTCGCTGGCGGCTAATTACAATCACAGGAACAAGAGCGTGAAGCTCTATGAGATCGGAAATATTTATCTGCCGAAGGAGCTGCCGCTTAAAGAACTTCCTGATGAGAGGAAAACTCTCACACTTGGCATGTATGATGCGGGGGATTTCTTTGATATAAAGGGATCGGTGGAGAATTTCCTGCGGCGGGCCGGTATGAGGGGGCATTTGGAATATGACGCCCAGGCGGGAAAGACTTTTCTGCATCCCGGACGGCAGGCTAAGATCAGCTATGAGGGCACAGCCATCGGTTTTCTGGGGGAAATACACCCCGTGGTGGCCGATCATTATGATCTGGGAGCCAGAACTTATATTGCTGTTATTGACATTCCCGCTATTTTAGAGTATTGTACCTTTGACCGCAAATATACGGGGGTTGCCAGATTTCCGGCTGTGATGCGCGATCTGAGCATGGTTGTTCCCAAGAAGATCAAGATTGGTGAGATTGAGCATATGATCAGTCAGAGGGGCGGCAGGCTTCTGGAGGAGGTCAGGCTTTTTGATGTCTATGAGGGAAGCCAGATTGACGAAGGCTATAAATCGGTGGCCTTTTCCGTGACATTCCGCGCGGCAGACCGTACCCTGTCCGAAGCGGATATCACGGGTGTGATGAAGAAGATTTTGAACGGACTGGAGAGCATGGGGATCGTGCTGAGACAGTAAGAGAAAAACAGCTTGCCGCTTTGCCGGAACCGTTCCGGCGGGCGGCGGTTTTGTGTTACTTTAAAAGCCTGCAGCGGCAGGCTCCCATGGATGCCAGGAGGGAATATGAGGATATTAATTTTAAGGCACGGAGAGACAGAGTGGAATACATGCGCCCGTCTGCAGGGTCAGACGGATATTCCGCTGAATGAGAACGGTATCCGGCTTGCCAGGGTCACCGGGGAGAAGATGCGGGACGTCCCGGTGGATATTTGTTATACCAGCCCATTAAGCCGTGCGAAGGATACCGCCAGGCTGGTGTTGGGAGACAGGAAGGTTCCGGTGATTGAGGACGACCGGCTGAAAGAGATCAGTTTCGGGAGCTGGGAAGGGATATGCTGCGGGAAGGGACGGAATGAACTTCCCAAAGAATTTTTGGATAATTTCTATATAAATCCCTTTTCGTCCCATATGGTGATGCCGGAGGACGGTGAGACTTTCCAGGCGTTGAGCGGGAGGATCAAAGAATTCATCGGCGATCTGACAGCCGACCCGTCGCTGCAGGACAAACATGTGCTTTTGTCCTGCCATGGCTGTTCCTCCCGGGTTCTGCTGGGGCATATGAGCGGCATGCCTCTGGAAGAGAATTTCTGGCGCGGCACCGTGCCGCCCAACTGTAGTGTTAGCATTGTGGACTATGCAGACGGGAGTTTTACTGTCGTAGAGGAAGACCGCATTTATTATGATAAAAAGGAATGGAAGAATCATTATGAGCGTTGATATGAAAACCTCAGATTTTGCCTATGAGCTGCCGAAGGAGCTGATTGCCCAGGATCCTCTGTCAGACCGTTCATCATCCCGGCTGCTGCATCTGGACAGGAAAACGGGGATCTGTACCCATGGGGTATTCCGCGATATCCTGAAATATCTGCACGCAGGGGACACGCTGGTGGTCAACGATACCCGGGTGATACCGGCGCGGCTGTATGGACATAAACCTGACACTGGCGCGGCTGTCGAGGTACTGCTGCTGAAACGGAAGGAGAAGGATGTATGGGAGACTCTGGTACGCCCCGGGAAGAAGATGAAGCCAGGGGCAAGGGTATCTTTCGGCGAGGGCCTTCTGGCAGGAGAGGTGCTGGATATGGTGGAGGAGGGCAACCGCCTGATCCGCTTTACTTATGAAGGGATTTTTGAGGAGATCCTGGATCGGCTGGGGGAAATGCCCCTGCCCCCCTATATTACCCACAAGCTGGAGGACAAGGAACGTTACCAGACGGTGTACGCGAAACATGACGGCTCTGCGGCGGCTCCCACCGCGGGGCTGCATTTTACGGAGGAGCTTCTGGATGAAGTGGGGGCCATGGGGGTCAACATAGCCCATGTGACCCTTCATGTGGGCCTTGGCACATTCCGGCCGGTCAAGGTGAAGAATGTTGAGGAACACCATATGCATTCGGAATATTATGTGGTGGAGGAGGATCAGGCAGAGCTGATCAATCATACCCGTCAGGCAGGCCATCGGGTCATTGCTGTGGGAACTACGAGCTGCCGTACCCTGGAATCTGCCACGGATGAGCAGGGGATTCTCCGGGCGGGCAGCGGCTGGACGGATATATTTATTTATCCGGGGTACCGTTTTCGTATGACCGACGGTTTGATCACGAATTTTCACTTGCCGGAATCTACGCTCCTCATGCTGGTTTCTGCCCTGGCGGGACGTGAACATATTCTGTCCGCTTATGAGGAAGCCGTGAGAGAGCAGTATCGGTTTTTCTCTTTCGGCGATGCCATGATAATTTTGTGACATAAAATGTTATATTTGTGAAGTGGGTAAAAAAGAGAATTAATATGTTTTTATAAATTGTAGGAAATATTTTGTTGCATAACATATAGATTTACGTATACATTATCATATTATTGGACTATTGACATTAGAGAAATTGTGCAATAATATAAGTATATAGTAAAAATAAAATTCTAATTCAGAAAGTAAGATAGGGAGCGATTGATCAATGTTGCAAATTAGTGAAAGAAATGTGTTAAAAATGAATAAGTTAGACCAATATGCTCTTGATGTTTCAGCGAATGAAAGATATCAATTACAGTTGCAAATTGCTAATACTGTTGTACAGAACTTGGTAGCTGAGATTGTAAAGGATATTGATGGCATGAATGCGACTATCTGTGTGGGAGTGGAGGAAATGCAGAATGAAAGACGACAGAAAAGAATTAGAAGAGACAAAAAAGCAAAATGGATCTGGGGATGATGAAAATATCGTTATGGGAAATTCAGAGATTCCTAAATCTTTAGAAGAGGTTATTGATACTATACCAGATAAAGAGCAAGCTAGTGTAATTAGAAGAGTAATGTCAATGCAATTTGGGATGATATCCAACACTCCCGAAAATTCTATATCCAAAAAAATTAATTCAGAGCACATCACACAATATATTGAAACATCAAAAGAAGCGATGGAGAAAGAGTATAAAGAAAAGCACGAAGCAAAAGTGTTTCAAGGTTTTGTTTTTACAATTTGTTGCATAGTGTTTGTGCTTGTGATTGTTTTGCTGAAAAATCAGCCAGACTATATGGAAAAAATTATCTATGCATTATTTGGGTTTGGCGCAGGTATTTGTGGTGGATATGGAATAGGGTATAAAAAAGGGAGTAACGAGTAAATGCAATAAATAATGAATGCCCCAGGAGAATCAATACTCCTGGGATATTTTTATCCCACTATTTCCGGAATATGAAATCAAGGATGGCAGCGCGGTAGCAGAGGGATTGACCGTCAATGAAATGAAAGCTGTTATCTTGTGGATTAAGGGAATTGGTGAAAAGAGAGCGTCGGACATCACGGCAGCACTTTCTCGGGCCTCGGAGAACAAAGGAAAGGCGAGAAGGGAGAATCACGAGAGCTGAAATTATGTTCCCCCCCGAAATGAGTATTCCGGCAAAGTCGCGGTTGAAGATTGAGAAAAATTTGTTATAATATTGACAGAGGAGATACTTCACTAATTTATCCGCCATTGACTATAATCAAAATATCCAGTCTTTTCGTGATTCGCCCTCCGCATTCTTGAATAAAAAAACATTTACGATAGGTGGGCAGACGATTTGCATCGGTACTTCATGTCAAGTGTACAAGAGCTCAAATTGACGGCGTCCGTCCGGAAGAGCAGTATGAAATTTTGCTCCAAGCGAAGAATGTGCTATAATACAGACGGAAAATATTGACTTTTCCGTTCAAACCTGTTATTGTAATCGGCAGAAAAGCGGTGTAGGGAAGGCATCCCCGCACCGCTCGTTTTGTCCGGATGTGGGAATGGTTATTTTGCGTTACAGTGTTCATGCATCAGGCGACAGATTTTCCGTATTGTTATGTTGCTGTTTTTGATAAAGTATGTTATATTTGTAATTGTTTATCCAATTTAATCGAGGGATGAACAATTGGCTATATGTATGTATATTGCGGCAAAGAATGCTGCTGTAATGAGGTGATTGGCATGAGTGCAAGCGGTGAGAGCAGACAGAGAATATTGATAGCCGATGATTCGGAAATGAATCGGTCTATTCTGGCGGATATGCTGGAGGATGATTATGATCTCTGCGAGGCGGAAAACGGCGTTGAGGCGGTGGCGGTCCTGGAACGTGAGGGAGTGAGTATTTCCCTGGTGCTTTTGGACATTGTGATGCCGGAGATGGATGGATTTGGCGTCCTGGAAGTTATGAATAAATACCAGTGGATCAATGATATTCCCGTGATCCTGATCTCGGCAGAAAATTCAAGGGGATTTGTGGAACGGGCCTATGATCTGGGAATCACGGATTATATCAGCCGTCCATTTGACGCGGCGATCGTCCGCCGCCGCGTTGTCAATACTCTCATGCTCTATGCGAAACAGAAAAAGCTGGTCGGCATGGTGGCGGATCAGATCATTGAGAAGGAAAAAACGAATAACCTGATGGTTTCTATCCTGAGTAATATTGTTGAGTTCAGGAATGGAGAGAGCGGGCTGCATGTGACTCATGTCCGTGTGATTACGGAGATGGTGCTGAAACATCTGATGCAGATGACGGATAAATACAAATTATCACATTCAGAGATTATGCTGATAGCTACGGCGTCGGCCCTGCATGATATAGGTAAGATCGCGATCCCCGAGGAAGTGTTAAACAAACCGGGCAGACTTACCGACGAGGAATTTATCCAGATGAAGAAACATTCGGAGATCGGCGCGTCTATGCTGGAGGATCTTCCCTTCGAGCAGGATGAGCCTCTGGTTCGGATTGCCCATGATATCTGTCGGTGGCATCACGAGCGGTATGACGGACGTGGGTATCCCGATGGGCTGAAAGGGGATGAGATCCCGATCTCCGCCCAGGCGGTGGCCCTGGCCGACGTATATGATGCACTGACCAGCGAGCGGGTGTACAAAAAGGCGTTTCCCCATGAGAAAGCCATTCAGATGATCGTGAACGGGGAGTGCGGAACCTTTAATCCATTACTTATGCAGTGTCTGAGCGAGATTGCGGATGATCTGCTCAGAGAAAAGGATGCGGATCCCCATGGGAACCGGGGGGAACAGGAAATGCGAAACGTGACTGCCGAAATGCTGCACCATGAGGAGTTATCCGTCTCGGAGCGGACGCTGCGCCTTTTGGAGCACGAGCGGACAAAATACCGTTTCTTTGCGTCCATGTCCCAGGAGATTCAGTTTGAGTATAAATTGACGCCCCCTATGGTGACAATATCCGACTGGGGAGCTGAAAGGCTCGGTCTTAAAGAGATCACCATGGATCCATTACACGATCCGGCTATACTTACTTTCTTTGGCGAGGAGGGCATAGCGGGTCTGGAGGAGAAGGTTCGGGAGAGCAGCCCGGAATCACCGGTCGTCCAGTATGACTGTGAGCTTACAGTCAGAGGGCAAAAGAGGTGGAACAGGATCATCTGCCGCGCCTTGTGGGAGTCGGAGGAGCCCCCTAAAATGGCCGGTGTTATCGGAAAACTGGTGGATGTTCATGATACTCACACCCGTTTCGCGGAACTGGAGCAGCTGGCCTTCCATGATCCTCTGACCGGACTGCTGAACCGGAATTATGCCAAGACACAGATCACGGATCAGATCGTACATCATCAGGACGTGTCTTATGCGCTGGTGATCATTGACCTGGACTATTTCAAAGACGCAAATGATCAGTATGGCCATCTCTTCGGCGATAGGGTGCTGCAGTATATGTCGGATAAGCTTCGCAAAAATATCCGGAGCGGTGATATTGTGGCCAGGGTCGGCGGAGATGAGTTCTTGGCCTTCACCCAGTACGTGTCCGATCCAGAGCTCATGGTGGAGCGGATTTTCCGGTCGTTAAGCGGCAAATATGAGAATTTTACGATTTCCGTCAGCATGGGTGTTGCCTTGACGGACACCGTGGGTTACGATTATACCAAATTGTTCCATAATGCGGATAAGGCCCTGTATGCAGCGAAAAGGGCAGGACGGGGAAGATACTGTTTCTATGATTCTTCTATGCAGGATATGCTGTCCGTCATATCCCCCATTGATAAACATGTGGGGCGCGGCAGGGGATCTGAAAAAGCATAACTGCAGTTTGGCTCGGGATTATGCCCGCAGCAAAGATCGCAATAGGAAAGCGGATGATTTTACGCTTGGATATGAGCGGGAGTGTGAGGTTGCTGCGCATTGTTTTGGAGATTGTATGTTATTTCAGATTTTTCTTGACAAGTACAGGGGAAAGTGGTAGAGTTAGCAAGTGTAAAAAAGAAAGAAGAGTATCCACTCTCACCTTAGCACGAGACAGTGACTATGGTTAATATGTATGAGCCGGTTCAGGCGTAGTTTCCCGTTGTTACATATCGGGAGGGTTCTGCTGGTAATAGGTTCTGTAAACATGAAAGTGGATAGTCTGGCTATCTGCTTTTATTTTTATCAGGAGGTACACAGCCATCAGCAATTTAATGATTAACGAACAGATCAGGGACAGAGAAGTGCGCGTTGTGAGCGCGACGGGAGAGCAGCTGGGGATTATGTCTTCCAGAGATGCTTTTAAGCTTGCCCAGGAGGCCGGCCTGGATCTGGTAAAGATTGCACCCACAGCGAGACCGCCCGTATGCAAGATCATTGATTACGGGAAGTTCCGGTATGAGCAGGCAAGGAAAGAGAAGGAAGCAAAGAAAAAGCAAAAAACTGTGGAGATCAAGGAGGTTCGGCTGTCTCCGAATATTGATGAAAACGATCTGAACACTAAGGCCGGAGCTGCGAGAAAATTTATCACAAAAGGAAATCGTGTCAAGGTGACGCTGCGCTTCCGCGGCCGTGAGATGGCCCATGTGCAGAGCAGCAAGGTGATCCTCGATGAATTTGCCAAAAGGCTGGAGGATGTGGCTGTAGTGGAAAAGCCTCCGAAGATGGAAGGCCGGAGCATGACGATGTTTTTAACTGAAAAACGTTAAAATAAAGATAAGACAGAATAAGGAGGAATAAACCATGCCAAAAATGAAAACCAGCAGAGCAGCTGCAAAGCGCTTTAAAGTAACAGGTACAGGTAAATTAGTCAGAAACAAAGCGTATAAAAGCCATATCTTAACCAAAAAGAGCCCGAAGAGAAAGAGAAATCTTCGGAAATCTACAGTCATGGATGAGACAAACGTAAAGAATATGAAGAAAATCTTACCGTATATGTAAGAATGACTATATAGGAGGAATTGAGAAATGGCAAGAATCAAAGGCGGATTAAATGCAAGAAAGAAACATAACAGAGTATTGAAACTGGCCAAGGGCTATAGAGGAGCCAGATCCAAGCAGTACAGAATTGCCAAACAGTCCGTGATGCGGGCGTTGGCTACTTCCTATTCAGGCCGTAAGGAAAGAAAACGTCAGTTCAGAAGCCTGTGGATTGCCCGTATCAATGCTGCCGCAAGGCTGAACGGTCTTTCCTACAGTAAGTTCATGTATGGATTGAAGCTGGCAGAGGTGGAGCTGAACAGGAAAGTTCTGGCTGATATGGCGGTGAATGATCCGGAAGGGTTTACCACACTGGCAGAGCTGGCCAAGTCCAAAATTGCGTAAGGATAATAAAAAATCTCTTATACTTCATGGAAGGTGAAGTATAAGAGATTTTTTGTGGATGTCGGGGACTTTTTATGGCTCGGTGACTTTTTGCAGGTCATCGTAAAACCCGGGATAGGAGATATCCACACATTCCGCCTGAACCACGGCGGTAATACCGTCGGCGGCAAGGGCGGCGATGGCGAAGGCCATGGCGATGCGGTGATCCAGATGGCTGTCGATGACGGCGCCGTGGAGGGGATTCCCGCCCCGTATGACCATACCGTCCTCTGTCCCAGTGATATCGGCGCCCATGGCGGCCAGGGAGCGTACCATGATGTCAAGACGGTTGGATTCTTTGACTTTTAACTCAGCGGCGTCGCGGATCACGGTCTTCCCCTCGGCATAGGCCGCCAGCACAGCCAGAATAGGGATCTCGTCGATCAGCGTGGGGATCATGGCGCCCTCAATCACAGTGCCGTGGAGGGAAGAGGAGCGGATCAGCAGATCTGCGGTGGGTTCTCCGGCCTGGGTGGAAACATTCAGTTTCCCCACAGAACCGCCCATGGCTTCAATGACCCGCAGGAAACCGTCGCGGGTGGGATTGACGCCCACATGACGGATCAGCAGCTCCGACCCGGGCACAAGAAGGGCGGCGGCGATAAAGAAAGCGGCGGAAGAAATATCTCCCGGAACGTCCACCCGCTGTCCCGTCAGGGAAGGGTCTGGCAGGATTGTGGCTGTGTTGCCCTTGGAGGTCACGGAAGCCCCGAAAGAAGTCAGCATCAGCTCCGTATGATTTCGCGACAGGGCCGGTTCCGTGACAGATACAGGAGTATCGGCATAGAGCCCGGCCAGCAGCACACAGGATTTGACCTGGGCCGAGGCCACCGGAGAGTGGTAATGGATGCCTTTTAACGGTCTGCCATGGAGCGTCAGCGGCGCGCAGCCGTTTCCCTGGTCACTGTATATAGCGGCCCCCATTTCTGTCAGCGGTGTGATGATCCGATCCATGGGCCGTCTGCATACAGACGCGTCCCCGGTCAGACGGCTGGTAAAAGGCTGCCCGGCCAGTATGCCGGAGATCAGCCGGGTGGTAGTACCGCTGTTTCCCGCATTCAAAATACCCTGCGGGGCCGTTAAGCCGTGGAGCCCCTTTCCCTGGATCCTGAGAATGCCCCCCCCATTTTCGATCTCGATTCCCATTTTCCGAAAACACGAGATTGTAGACAGGCAGTCTGCGCTTTTCAGAAAATGAGACACCTCCGTAGTCCCCTCAGCCAATGCGCCGAACATAACGGCACGGTGCGAAATGGACTTGTCCCCCGGTATATTGATCTCGCCGCGTACGCGGCGGCATTTAGTGAAATCCATAATAAGCAGCCTTTCCTCTAGTTTTTTTCGTGAACCGTGTAATTGCGGGAGCGGAGGATCGTCATGGCCTGTCGGCAGGAATCTTCGTCATAGAACTCGATATTCAGTACGCCCTCCTCAAAAGCCCTGTTGTGTACGATACCGATATTCTTAATGCTGATACCCCGCATGGCCAGCATGATCGTAATCGTCGCGATGCCGCCCGGTTCGTCATAGAGATCACAGTAAAAGGAATAGCTCTTTTTGATCGGACCGGAAGAAGAATCGCCGAAAGAATTGCGGTAATCCCGCGACTCCTCAAACATCCGGTAAACGCCGGGGCAGCCAGTTTCGCAGATCATCTCTTTGGCGTCTTTCAGCATATCGATATAGACATCAATGACCCGGGCGATATTATCCTGATTTTCACTGCAGATCTGCTGCCACATCTCCGGAGACGAGGAAGCGATACGGGTGATATCTTTAAAGCCGCCCGCGGCGATCATTTTCATATGGGTCTCCGGACCGTCCAGCCGCTGTACCGCATTGACCAGGGTGGAGGCAATGACGTGGGGCAGATGGGAGATCACGGCGGTAATATAGTCGTGCTCCCCGCAGGAAATAGTGATGGGCAGCCCGCCGATCGAAGATATCAGGCAGGAGAAAGCGTCGATTTTCTCCTGGGGTACGCCGTTGCCGGGAGTCAGGATGTAGTAAGAATTCTCAAACAGATAATCCGTGGCGTTGGCATAACCGCTTTTTTCCGAGCCCGCCATGGGATGGCCGCCGATGAACATGGAAGAGAGACCGATGGCATCTATGGCGTCATGGATCGGAGTCTTGACGCTGCCCACATCGGTCAGGATACAGGCGGGACGCATGTTATCTTTCAGAAATTGGAGGTGTTCGATATTGCTGGAAACCGGAGCGCACATAAAGATATAGTCGCAGGCGGAAAAGAAGGGATCTTCCTTTTCACAGACTATATCAACGACGCCTTCCTGTTTGGCCGTTTCCACAGTCTCCAGTGTGCGGGAGTAAGCCATGATCCGGCAGTTTGGGTGAAATTTTCGGAGAGCCTTGGCGATGGAGCCGCCGATCAGCCCGAGTCCGATGAATCCGACTGTTAAATTTTCCATAATTATTGTTGGTTTCGCCGTGGATGCCGGCGGAATGTAATCCTTTCTGTTACTTTTTATACATAAAATAAGCACGGGGACTATTTTAAGTCATGGATTTTGAAAAGTCAATGGCAGGAGGAGGTTTTAATGATACAACGTATTAAATTGTTAAAAATCACTAATTTCATAAAATGGAATTAGGAAAATATAGATATTTGCCGAAAAGTATAGTAATATAATTTTGTGGAATGTTTTGTGAAGAGGAGGAAGGCCAATGAACAGGTATCGGAAATGGGTCATGTGCATTTTTATGCTTGTATGCGTTTCTTTGTCTATTGCTTTCGGCGCCGGTCAGGTACAGGCGGCGAAGCTGCCGAAGCTGAAAGTAAAAGGGACGCAGCTTGTGAATGCCAAAGGGAAAGCGGTACAGCTCAAAGGAGTCAGCACCCACGGGCTGTCCTGGTATCCGGAATACGTGAACCAGAAGGCTTTTACATATATGAAAAAAAACTGGAAGATCAATACAGTGCGTCTGGCCATGTATACCAGTGAATATAACGGCTACTGTGTCGGAAGCGCGGCCAACCGAAAGGCTCTGGAGAAGCGGATCGACCAGGGCGTGCAGTATGCCACAAAGGCGGGGATGTATGTGATTATCGACTGGCATATTTTGAGTGACGGAAATCCCCGTACGTATGAGAAGAAGGCGGCGGCTTTCTTTAAAAAGATGGCGGCCAGATATAAAAACCACACGAATGTGCTCTACGAAATCTGTAATGAACCAAACGGCGGAACTACATGGGGCACGATCCGTACTTATGCGAAAAAGGTTATTAGAGCTATCCGTTCAAAAGATAAGGACGCGGTGATTCTGGTCGGTACGCCCACCTGGTCCCAGGACGTGGATCTGGCCGCGGAAAATCCGTTGAAGGGCTATAAAAATGTGATGTATACGCTGCATTTCTACGCAGGAACCCATGGGGATTACCTGCGGGAAAAAGCCCGGGCGGCGCTTAAAGCCGGGCTTCCCCTGTTTGTTTCTGAGTTCGGTATTTCCGATGCCTCCGGAAATGGAAGCCTGAACACGAAAGAGGGAAATAAATGGATGGCGTTTCTGAAGAAAAATACGATCAGCTATGTGGCCTGGAACCTTTCCAACAAATCGGAGAGTTCGGCTTTGCTGAAATCTTCGGTGAAAAAGACAACGGGCTGGAAGCACAGCGAGCTTTCTGCCTGGGGAATGTGGTTTGTGAAAAAAACGACAGGAAAATAACGTGTATAGAAAAATGCCCCTGCGGATCAATCATTGTCTGGCAGGGGCGTTTCTTTTGGCGAGAGTTCATGTATGATGTTTTCAGGCTTGCCCCAGCGCCGGTTTTGCCAGTATTTTATTGATGTTGAAAGCAAAAAGGCTTCCCGCCGTGATGACCGATAAAAGATCCGCCACCGGTTCCGCCAGAAATACCGCGAACACCTTGTCTGAAAAGAACAGGGGCAGGATGTAGATCAGCGGGATCAGCAGAATGACTTTGCGCAGACAGGCAATAAGGAGGGAGAGTTTTGCCTGGCCCAGGGCCATGAAAGTCTGCTGCACCGCCATCTGGATGCCGAACAGACCGGTAGCACCCATATAAATACGCAGAGCCCATTTGGTCAGGCTGATCAGCTCAGGCGAATTATTATTGAACAGCCGGACGAATACACCGGGGAAAAGCTCCACAAACCCCCAGAACACCAGCGTATAGACCAGACTGGAGACGAGAAGTATCCGGAAGGTCTTTTTTACCCGGTCGATATTGCCTGCGCCGTAGTTGAAGCTGATCAGAGGCTGCGCGCCCTGGCCCAATCCCTGGACAGGCAGGAACTGGAGCTGCATGATGCTGGAGAGAATAGTCATGGCCCCCACCGCCGCGTCCCCACCGAATTTTGACAGGGAGGAATTGAAAGCTACATTCAGGAGGCTTTCCGTAATGTTCATGATGAAAGGGGCTACGCCGAGAGCCATCACAGGCAGGATCACGGCACGTCTCACGCGCATTTTTCCGGCCCGTATCCTCAGTTTTGTTTTGGATCCGGTCAGGAAATGCAGCACCCACAGAGCGGAGACCCCCTGAGAGATGATCGTCGCCAGGGCCGCCCCCTGCACGCCCATGCCAAACGCAAATATAAAGATCGGATCAAGAATGATGTTGAGTACTGCGCCGATCAGCACAGTCATCATGCTGATTTTTGAAAATCCCTGGGTGGTCACAAACATATTTAGCCCCAGCGTCATCATGACGCAGACGGTTCCGAATACATAGATCCGCATATAGGAGATGGCGTAGGGAAAGGTATTGTCGCTGGCTCCGAATATCCACAGGATCGCCGGGCCGGCCATTTCCAGAATGACAGTGAGCGCTATGGATATGCCCAGAAGCATAGCCGTGCAGTTTCCCAGAATCTGTTCCGCGCTGTCCATATTTCCTTTCCCCATGAAAATAGCAGCTCGGGGAGCGCCGCCGGCTCCGATCAGGCTGGAAAAGGCCGTGATCATCATAATGACGGGAAAACAGAGGCCCAGACCGGTCAGCGCCATCCCGCCTACATCCGGGATATGTCCGATATAAATGCGATCCACGAGATTATACAGAAGGTTGACTAACTGGGCGATGATCGTGGGTACAGCCAGCTTTAGCAGCAAAGGGCCCACGGGATCTTGGCCAAGATTCTGTTTCTGTGCGTTTTTTTTCATAATATATCATTCCTTTTTGTTTCTTTTTTCAAAAAATAATCCGGAAGAACCGAATTTCTACTATTAGAACACAGATGCATTTTTTTGTCAATGACGTTACTGTTCACTCCGTGACCAGTAATCAAATGCCCGCTGATCCTCATGGATGAGGAAAACAGACATTGAAATGAGAAGAAAGCAAGGATATAATAGGTGGGAGCTCAGAGAAGCAATGGGATATGGAAAAGCCATTGGAGGCACTCCGGTCAGAGGAAGACGGGCGAAGCGGCCTCCGGTGAATTAAAAATAGGGGGGGCGGAAATGCGTATTTTATTGGCTG
Organism: uncultured Lachnospiraceae bacterium; assembly: GCA_910588295.1. Lineage (GTDB taxonomy): Bacteria > Bacillota > Clostridia > Lachnospirales > Lachnospiraceae > UBA11957. The sequence goes on from CAJUQO010000003.1 coordinate 36,127, forward strand.
AAGATGAACAGGATTTAAACAGGATCATTGTCCGGAAATTGACATCCGACGGCTACAGTGTGGATAGCTGTCTGGATGGAGAGGAGGCCATAGACATTTTGTCCTATACGGATTATGATGCGGTTATTTTGGATATCATGATGCCGAAGGCCGATGGTTTTGCCGTTTTGAAAAGTCTTCGGGATGCCGGAAAGACAACGCCGGTGCTTTTTCTTACTGCGCGGGACGCTGTGGCCGACCGTGTCAAGGGGCTGGACAGCGGCGCCAATGATTATCTGATAAAGCCGTTCTCTTTTGAGGAATTGTCCGCCCGTCTGCGGGCCATGGTGCGGACTGCTTTTGGCACGGCCAGCAATATTCTGTCCATAGAGGATCTGACGCTGGATTGTGCCAGCCATGTGGTGAAACGGGCCGGAAAGGAGATCAGCTTATCCGCCCGGGAATATGCCATGCTGGAATATTTTATGCATAATCAGGGCATCGTATTGTCCAGAGAAAAAATTGAAAACCATATATGGAATTTTGAGTACGAGGGCGGAACCAATGTGGTGGACGTATATATCAGCTATCTGCGCAGGAAGATAGACGGCGGACATACGGTAAAGCTCATACACACAGTTCGCGGAAGGGGATATGTCCTGCGGGCGGGTGAGGGCAGATGAGGTGTCTCTCTATAAGATTCAAGATCACCTTCTGGTTTACTGCTGCATTGATCCTGGTGGTTCTGTTTACCTATGTGGCGGTCTTTTTTGTCAGCGACCAGATCTTGCAGAAAACTATACGGGATAATTTGATCGAGACAGTGGAAGATAATGTGGATGAAGTGGAATTCTACCAGAGCATTGCCAATGTGGATCTGAATGCGGATGTAGATCATTTTATCGAGTATGGAGACGGCTATCTGGAGATCGACGATGACTTCCTTGATGCGGTCAATCAGGTTTATACTGCCCTGTATCATGAGGAGGGAGCGCTGCTGTACGGAGAAAATCCTATTTCGCGGGATATGGCCAGTATCGGATTTGTGGATGGGCATATCCAGCATATCCATGTGGCTGACAGAAAGTACTATATTTTTGACAGACAGCTGACGGAGGAGGGATTGGAAGGACTCTGGCTCAGAGGTGTAGCGTCGGAAGAACAGGGAGTCGTGCAGAATTCGACTTTGATACAGATTTCTATTATCTTTTTGCCGCTTCTGGTTTTGCTGGCTTCCGTGGGCGGCTACTGGATCGCGGCCCGGGCGCTGGGGCCGATTCAGGAGATATCCCGGACGGCAGACCAGATCGGAAGGGAAAATGATCTGAAAAAGAGGATTGATCTGGGCGGAGGACAGGATGAACTGCACCAGCTTGCCGACAGCTTTAACGATATGTTTGAAAAACTGGACAAGGCATTTGAGACGGAGCGCCAGTTCACCTCCGACGCTTCCCATGAGCTGCGAACGCCCATGTCCGTGATCATGGCGCAATGCGAGTATACCCTTGAGGAGCCGAGGCCTGCAAAAGAATATGAGGAAGCCCTCCGGGTTATTCAGCGGCAGAGCAGAAAGATGTCGGGACTGATCAATGATATGCTGGATTTTGCCAGACTGGACACCCACTCAGACCGATATGGAAAGGTAAATATCGATATGACGGAATTGGTTACGTCTGTCTGTACGGATATGGCGCTGATCCGGGAGAAAGAGATTTCTCTTCAGTTTGAGGTGGAAAAAGGAGTGGGATTTTATGGGAACCGCGAGCTCTTTTCCCGGCTGCTGGCCAATCTGATCAGCAATGCCTACCGTTATGGCCGGGAGAACGGACATATCTGGGTCCGGCTCTGGACGGGGGAGAAAGAGCTGCATCTGTCCGTGGCAGATGACGGAATCGGTATCAACGGGGAAGAGCAACAGAAAATTTTCCGCCGTTTCTATCAGGCGGACAATTCCCGCTCCGGTGTTGGCCTGGGCCTGGGTTTGTCCATGGCTTATGAGATCGCCCGGTTTCATGGGGGAGATATTTCCGTGGAGAGCGTGCCGGGAAATGGCAGTATCTTTACGTTTACGGCGACATTCCTATAAAAAGCGCCGAAGGTTTACTTTTTTCTCTAATATTGCATTAATGATTGGATCATATAATGCGTACAGAAAACCTGCTATGGGCGGTTTGTCTGCATGCGGGGCATGCAGAAGAAAGGAGTGATCAGATATGATAAATAAATTATTTTCTACACCGAAGCGCACTGCTGTAACTATGGGAAGCCTTTTCCTGCTGTTGGCAGTCATTGCTACAGGTATAGTAGTTACGACGAAAACTGTCACGAAAAATTCTTCGATTGGGGAAGAAAATGCAAAGAATTTTGCGTTTGCGGACGCGGGGGTGGATCCTCTGCTGGCCAAAAGCGTTCGGACCGAATATGGCCATGAACAGGGGCATTTCGTGTATGAGGTGGAATTTGTTGCCGATAATACGGAGTATGAATACTGGATTAAAGCGGAGGACGGATCAGTAGTAAAAAAGCAAATGGAGATCCTGGGCGTCAGCGGATCAGACATCACCACTGCAGAAAAGATTGACGGGGAGAGCCGGGAAGTATCCGCCCAGGGAGCCGCAGACGGCAATCCTGATGCAGCCGCGCAGGATGCACAGGCAGATACCGACGCCCGGGATGCGTCGGCGGGCAATGCCGGGGAAGACCCGCGCGGTGCGGCAAAAGATAATTCGGAAACAGGCAGGCAGGAAAAACACGCGGATACGGGTTCCTATATTGGTATAGACAAGGCAAAGGCCATCGCCCTTGAACATGCCGGTTTCACAGAAAATGAGATCAGTTTTTCCAAGGCTAAGCTGGAAAATGACGATGGATACACGGTATATGAGGTGGAATTTTACAAAGACAGGATGGAGTATGAATACAAGATTGATGCGGCTACCGGCGAAATCATAGAATATGATATGGACAGGGACAATTAATTATAAATCATTAGTATTTATTAATAATTTTAATAAATTTGTGTGTTTTGAATAATTTGCTTGAAGTGAAGCCGATTGTCTAGTAGAATATGACTATATCGAAATATTGGAGGTTTTTATCATGGACGTTTACAGATCAGACAAAATTCGCAATGTAGTACTCCTTGGGCACGGCGGAGCCGGTAAGACGACTTTGACAGAAGCGATGGCTTATCTGTCCGGTATCACCAGCAGAATGGGTAAGGTTACGGACGGAAATACAGTCAGCGATTACGATAAAGAGGAAATCAAACGCAAATTTTCAATATCCACATCGGTGGTTCCGGTGCAGTGGCACGGATGCAAAGTCAACGTGCTGGATACGCCGGGATTTTTCGATTTTGTAGGTGAGGTGGAGGAAGCCGTATCGGCAGCGGACGCCGCTGTTATCGTGGTAAACGGCAAGGCCGGCGTGCAGGTGGGCACCCAGAAGGCCTGGGAGCTGTGTGAAAAATATAAGCTGCCCCGCATGTTCTTTGTTACGGGTATGGATAATGATACGGTCAGCTACCGGAAGGTCGTTGAGAATCTGACCGAGCTGTACGGCAAGAAGATCGCGCCCCTCCATATGCCGATCCGCCAGAACGAGGAGTTTACCGGATATGTCAATATCGTGAAGAATAAAGGCCGCAAATTCTTGGCCAAGGACGTTCATGAGGAATGCCCGATACCGGATTACTGCCAGGAATACCTGGAGAAATACAGGGATATCCTGATGGAGTCCGTGGCGGAGACCAGTGAGGAATTCATGGACAGGTATTTCGAGGGCGATGAGTTTTCCGTGGACGAGATCATGATGGCGGCCTCCATGAATATCCAGGACGGTTCCCTCGTACCGGTCAGCATGGGCGCGCCTAATATCCTGTACGGTGTGACCAACCTGCTGGATGATATTGTAGATTTCATGCCGAACCCGACCCTTCGGGAGAGAGTGGGTATGACCAAGGATACCGGCGAGATCTATCAGGCAGATTACGATTTCTCCAAAGCGAAATCCGCCATTGTATTCAAGACGATTGTTGATCCTTTCATCGGAAAATATTCTCTGATCAAGGTATGCTCCGGCGTACTGAAAACAAACGACACGATGTACAACGCTGTTCAGGAAGAGGAGGAGCGCCTTGGCAAGCTGTATGTGCTGGAGGGCAATAAGCCCATCGAGGTGAGCGAGCTGTTTGCCGGAGATATCGGCGCCATCGGCAAGCTGGACGCAAAGACCGGCGACACGCTCTGCGCGTCAAAAGGCAGCCAGGTGCTCTATACCAAACCGGCGGTGTCCGCACCCTATAACTGCATGAGGTACATAGTGCCCAATAAGAATGAGCTGGACAAAGCGGCTCAGGCGCTGAGCAAGATAGCCCAGGAAGACCTGACCATCAAACTGGTCAATGATTCTGCTAACCATCAGTCTCTGATTTACGGTATCGGCGATCAGCAGCTGGATATCGTGATCAGCAAGCTGAAAGAGCGTTATAAAGTGGATGTGGAGCTGGTGAAGCCCAAGGTGGCTTTCCGCGAGACGATCCGCAAGAATTCCGATGTGGACGCAAAATATAAGAAACAGACCGGCGGCCATGGCCAGTATGGCCATGTGAAGATGCGTTTTGAGCCCTCCGGTGACCTGGAGTCCACCTACACCTTCGAGCAGATGGTGGTGGGCGGCGCCGTGCCGAAGAATTATTTCCCGGCCGTTGAGAAGGGATTGCAGGAGTCCGTGGAGTCCGGCCCTCTGGCGGCTTACCCGGTGGTGGGTGTGAAGGCGGTTCTCTACGACGGTTCCTATCATCCGGTGGATTCTTCCGAGATGGCTTTCAAGCAGGCCACAAGGATGGCTTTCAAGAAAGGGTTTATGGATGCCTCTCCGGTACTTCTGGAGCCCATTGTTAACATGAAGGTGACGGTGGCCGATAAGTATACCGGCGATGTGATGGGCGACCTGAACAAGAGACGCGGCCGTGTGCTGGGTATGAACCCGGATCACAAGGGCAATACCATCATCGAGGCTGACGTGCCGATGCTGGAGATCCACGGTTACTCCACAGTACTTCGTTCCATGACCGGCGGAAGCGGTGATTTCTCCTATGAGTTTGCCCGCTATGAGCAGGCGCCCTCCGATATCCAGGCGAAGGAGATCGAGGCAAGGGCTTCTCAGATTGCGGATGTGGACGCGTAAGACCGCAGATTGACAGACAAAAAATAATAAGGGCAGCAGTTGTTTATGGTTTTACGACTGCTGCCCTTTTCATGCTGAAAATATACTTGCCTTATCCGGTGGTGCTGCCGGTTATACTTACTTGCATTCTTTGCTTTTCACATACTGGGCTCCGTCCCATACTTTTCTTAGGAAAATACTGATCCGTTTCACCACGATACTGCTGTACCGCAGCATGGGTTCCGTGCATACCGCAAATACGCCAAGCAGCATACCGCACTGGAGGGAAATACCGGTGATGGCGAACAGGTCGCTGATGAAAAAGATGCAGAACAGCATACCCACGGCGCAGCATATCAGCACCGCGCCCCGCAGCAGGTTCAGCGGTTTGCTGACCCGGTAAAGGATCATCAGACCTACGATGGCAAGAAGGAGGGTGGCTGCGGTGGAGAGGTCGGTGGCGTCCACCCCGAAAGTATTGCCGAAAATCACCAGTGCGCCAACGGCCACGGCATCGGTCAGCCCGGCAGGAAGGGCAGATACCAGCACGTTCGATATAAAATGCCCCTCGATCCGGTTTTTGTTGGGCTGCATGGCCAGGAAAAATCCCGGTACGCCTATGGTAAACATGCTGATCAGCGATACCTGGGAGGGCTCCAGCGGGTAATCCAGCATGATAACCATGGAAAAGATGGCCAGAAGCAGGGAGAAAATATTTTTCACCAGGAACAGGCTGGCGGAGCGAGTGATATTGTTGACCACCCGCCGTCCCTCGGCCACCACGGAGGGCATACTGGAAAAGTGGGAGTCTAAAAGCACCAGATCGGAGGCCTGGGCGGCGGCGTCGGAGCCGGAGGCCATGGCGATACTGCAATCGGCATCTTTCAGGGCCAGCACGTCATTGACGCCGTCCCCGGTCATGGCCACGGTGTGGCCGTCCGCCTGGAGAGCGCGGACGAATTTGCGTTTCTGATCCGGCGTCACCCGGCCGAATACGGTAAACTGCCGGACGGCCATGGCGATGTCCTCACTGTTCTCCAGCAGACGGGCATCGATATATTTATCCGCGTTGATGATACCCGCTTTCTGGGCTACTTCGGATACAGTCATGGGATTGTCGCCGGAAATAACTTTAATGCACACATCCTGCTCGGCGAAATAGCGGAAGGTCTCCGGCGCTTCCTCGCGGATCTGGTTGGAGAGAAGCAGCAGGCACCAGGGGGTAAAATCTCCGGTCAGGGCCTGGCCCCGGGGATTCTCGCTGTACTCCCCGAATATCAGTACGCGGTAGCCTTTTTGGCTGTGTTCGGCCACCTGTTCCTCGTATTCTTCGTATGCCTCCCCCAGAACAAATTCCGGCGCACCCAGCACATAAGTACCATCCTCAAAGGTTACGCTGCTGTATTTATATGCGGAAGAAAAAGGTACTACAGCCTCGGCGGCAGCAGTGTGCTCCGGCCTGAAATATTTTTTCAGGGTTTTCATAGTGCTGTTGTCGGCTTCCATATTTGATGCGAAATCAGACAGACGTTTTTCACAATCCTGCCTTGTGGCCCTGCCGCTGTCAAAGGGCAGGATATCATCGACGGTCATCTCGTTTTCCGTGATGGTTCCGGTCTTATCTACGCAGAGGGTGTCCACCCGGGCCAGCATCTCAATGCATTTCATATCGTGCACCAGCACCTTTTTGCCGGCCAGGCGCATGACGCTGACCACCAGGGCCACACTGGCAAGGAGATAAAGCCCCTCGGGGATCATGCCGATGATGGCGGCCACCATGGAGGTAACGCTGCTGCGGAAGGTCTCGCCGGCGAGGAAATACTGCTGGGAAAACAGGGTGATGCCGATGGGAATGATCAGTATGCCCGCTACCAGCACGATTTTATCCAGGGAGCGGATCATTTCCGTCTGTTCCTTCGGTTTTCCCTTCTTGGCTTCCAGAGTCAGCTGGGAGATATAAGAATCCTCACCCACCTCGTCGAGCTGGGCGTAACATTTGCCGCCGACGACAAAACTGCCGGACAGAAGGGGGGCGCCGGGCTCTTTGGTGATCTCGTCGGCTTCGCCGGTGATCAGGGATTCGTTGACCTGGATCTGCCCATCTATCACCTCGGCGTCAGCGGGGATCTGATTGCCGGCGGCAAAGATCACCACGTCGTCGAGTACCAGCTCCGAGGAGGGGATCACCATTTCGCTGCCGCCCCGGATTACCCGGGACTTGGGGGCGTTCAGCACGGTCAGTTTATCCAGGACACTTTTAGAACGGATCTCCTGGACGATGCCGATGACCGTGTTGGCGATGATGATCGGCAGAAAGGTCAGGTCACGGAAAGACCCCGCGATGATCAGCAGCACGGCGATCACGGTGAATACCAGATTAAAATAGGTAAAGACATTACTTTTGATGATATCCGGCACCGTTTTCGACGGCGGCTCCACGGGGGTGTTGACCAGCCCTTCCCGGATGCGCTGTTCGACCTGCTCTTTGGTGAGACCGGTCTGGATGTCGGGGAAGAATCGTTGGTTAGCTTTCATACGCATGTACTCCGTCTGTGTGAATGTATGGTTATTATGTAAATATAACGAAATCACATGGCAAATGCAGCCATTATTTTCTATAATTCACTTTTTTTATCCTTTTTTTATATTATAATTCATGGCCCGGCCATGAAGGGCTGTTCATTCCGACACCGCCTTAATTCCGGAGATATCCGGTTCAATGCTCATGGAATAGTTCGTATGGTAGATCACAAATCCCGGTTTGCCCCCGTTCGTCTTTTTCACGTGTTTTTTCTGGATATAATCAATCTCCACCTTGGGCGCTAGGCGGCCTTTGGAATAGTAGGCGGCCAGTTTCGCAGCCTCCTCAAAACTCCTGTCCGGCAGCTCGTCGTTGCCGCATTTGACAATGACATGGGAACCGGGCTGTCCCTTGGCGTGGAACCACCAGTCATTGCCCGTGGCCATCTTGAAGGTCAGCTCATCGTTTTGGAAATTATTTTTTCCTACATATATGTGGTAGCCGTCGGAGGATATATAGTGGAAGGGACGGCTGGTCACGCGCTCCCGGCGGGTACTGGCCGCATGCTTTTTGATATAGCCGTAGGCGGTCAGCTCCTGCTTGATCTGGGTCAGGTCGCTCTCGGACACGGCGATGTCCAGGGCGGTGGCGATAGATTCCAGATGTTCAATCTCCTCTCTGGTCTCTACCAGCAAAGTAGACAGGGCTTCGGCGGTGCGCTTCAATTTGCTATAGCGGTCAAAATATTTTTTTGCGTTTTCCGCGGGGGTCAGGTCCGGGTTCAGGGGAACCGTGAGGGATTCATTGGTATAATAGTTGACCGCCTCAAAATTTTTGGCATGTTCCGGTACGGAATAACCGTAGGTGTGGATCATTTCGCCGTAAATACGGTATTTGTCTTTTTTCTCCGTGTCCTTCATCTGTTTTTCCTGAAGGGCCAGCTTCCGCTGGTTGCGTTCCAAGGCGCTCTGTACGATGCGGCGCAGGTCAGAAGATTTCTGGCGTATGCGGGAACTTTTCTCTTTTTCAGCATAGTAGGTCTCCAGGACGGCTGAGACGGAGGGATATTCCCGGCATTCCATTCCGGCGAAGATCCGGTAGGGAACGCAGGTGAAATCTTTGGGGACGCCGTTCTCGTAAATGATGCGGGGGGCGAAACGTTCTTCCCGCAGGTTACTGAGAAACAGAGATGTCTGGATATAGAGCTTTTCCATATCCTCCGCGGTACAGCCCCCTGCGGGGCGGGCGCTGTCCAGATCCGCCCGTTCGCACAGCTCCTCCGCCAGTATGGGGGAGAATCCGGTGAAGGTCTGGTAGAGGGCTTTTCCCAGGGGCACAGGCTTTGCGGTAAGGCCCGCGGCAAAAGTCTTCTCGTCCACCGTCAGGGGATCTGTCTTTTTCTGTGTATCAGGAATGAACCAGATCCGCCCTGGCAGCACTTCCCGGACGGAGCTCATATTGGCCGATACATGCTTAATACTGTCGAGAATGAGATCTTTGTCGTTGCAGAAAATAATATTGCTGTGCTTGCCCATCAGCTCCACGATCAGCTTTTTTCGGCACAGGTCGCCCATCTCGTCCAGATGTTCGATGGAAAAGCACAGGATACGCTCTAGCCCGGGCTGGGTGACGGAGAGTATCTTTCCGCCGCCGATATGCTTGCGCAGCAACATACAGAAATTCGGCGCCTGCATGGGACCGGGTTTATTGATTTCCGTCAGATACAGAAGGGGCAGCGAGGCGCTGGCGGAAAGAAAGAGCCTGTAGTTGGTTTTCTGATTCTTTATGGTGAGCATAAGTGCGTCCGGCTCCGGCTGGGCGATTTTGCTGATCCGGCCGCCGGAGAGGGCTTTCTCCAATTCGGCGCGCAGGTTTGCCACGGTGATTCCATCAAAAGCCATAAAAATATCCTCCTGAATGGTTTGGTCGCGTAAACGGTAACGAAGGGCTGCGGTTTTTATTGTAACAGGAAAAAAAGGATTTGACTAGGGTTTATGATTGACATATAATAAATTCGTATGCACAGGAACCGGAAAACACTAGTGTCTTGTACCGTTCACTTTCAGCAAAATGTGGGCGGGACAAGACACTGGATATAGAGGAAACTTCATAATGATAAAAAGCATGACAGGGTTCGGCAGGGCCGAATACCAGGATGAGAACAGGAAGATCACGGTGGAGATCAAGGCGGTCAACCACCGTTACCTGGATTTTACTATACGGATGTCCAAAAAATTCAGTTTCTATGAAGCGGCGATCCGCAGCATACTGAAGGAGTGTATGAGCCGCGGCAAGGTGGACGTGTTTGTTACCTGTGAGGATTTTACTCAAAGCAGGGCCTCGCTGAAGTATAATGGGCAGATAGCGGGGGAATATGTGCAGTATCTGCGCCGGATGGCAGAGGAGTTTGATCTGCGGGAGGATTTGGGCACGACAGAGCTGGCCGGTTTGCCGGAGGTGTTTACTCTGGAGGAACAGCCGGTGGATGAACAGGCAGTCTGGCAGGGGATCGAGACGGCCCTGCGTTCCGCGGCGAAAACATTTTCCGAATCCCGGGAAAAAGAGGGAGAAAATCTCTCGCGGGATCTGGAGGAGAAACTGAAAAGCATAGACGCCATGATCGATCACATAGAGGCCAGAGGGCCGGAGATCCTGGCGGCTTACAGGGAGCGTCTGGAGACAAAGGTGAAGGAGCTTTTGGAGGGCAGTCAGATCGAGGAAGGGCGCATTGCCGCCGAGGTGGTGTTATATGCCGACAAGATCTGTACGGACGAGGAGACTGTCCGTTTAAGAAGCCATGTGAAACACATGGGGCAGGCGTTGCGGGAAAGTACGGGGATCGGGCGCAAGCTGGATTTCCTTGCCCAGGAGATGAACAGAGAAGCCAACACCATCCTTTCCAAAGCCAATGACCTGGAGACGGCTAATCTGGGTATTGATCTAAAGACCGAGATTGAGAAAATACGTGAACAGATTCAGAATATTGAGTAGAGGGGACGATTTTGGCAAGACTGATACCTATTGGATTTGGTAATGTGGTGAACTCGGATAAGATTCTGGCGGCGGTGAGCCCGGATGCCGCGCCGGTGAAACGCATGGTACAACGGGCCAGGGAGGAGAACCGGATCATTGACGCCACCCAGGGGCGCAAAACGAAATCCGTGATTTTCAGCGGGACGGATTACCTGATCCTCTCTGCCCTGCAGCCGGATACGATCATGAAAAGGTTCAACACAAGAGATGATGTGGGGGAGAGAGATGAGTGAGACTACAGGTATACTGGCCATTGTATCCGGTTTTTCCGGTGCAGGAAAAGGTACGCTGATGCATGAACTGCTGAGCCGTTATGAGGGCTATTCTTTGTCCGTCTCCGCAACGACGAGAAAACCCAGGGAGGGAGAGATGGACGGCCGGGATTATTTTTTCATCGGGCGGGAAGAATTTGAGCGTATGATAAGCGAACATGCTTTCATCGAGTATGCCCGGTATGTGGACAATTATTATGGCACCCCCAAGAAATATGTGGAGGATCAGCTGGCGGCCGGCAAGGATGTGATCCTGGAAATAGAGGTGCAGGGGGCCATGATCGTCAAACAGCAGTATCCTGACGCGATCACCGTGTTTGTGACGCCGCCGAACGCCGCAGAGCTGAAAAGGCGTCTGGAGGGCCGGAAGACGGAGGCGGCAGATGTCATTGCGGGCCGCCTGAAACGGGCCGGGGAGGAGTCCGAACTGATGGCCATGTATGATTATCTGCTGGTCAACGATGATTTACAGGAAAGCACAAAAAAGCTTCATGATATTATCACAAATGCTCATGCGCGTATGAACGCCAACGGGGAATTTGTGTCGAGGATTCAAAGAGAATTAAGAGCCATGTAAAGGAGAAAGACTATGATTCATCCATCTTATTCAGAATTGATGCAGGTAGTGAACAGCGATACGGAACTGGACGAGGAGCCCCTGGTAAACAGCCGTTATTCCATCGTGCTGGCCACCAGCAAAAGGGCGCGCCAGCTGATCAGCGGGGAGGAAACCATGCTGAATAAGTATGTGGGCGGCAGGAAGCCTCTGTCTGTTGCCGTGGAGGAACTCTATACAGGAAAGGTAAAGATCCTTCCGGAAGACGAAGCGGCCAGGCTGGAGGAAATGGAGGCGGAAGGGATATCCGGAGATATGGGAGAGGAGATGTCTGCGGAATTGTCCGGTGAGGAATCTGCAGAAGAGGAAGGTTCCGCGCCGGAGGAGGAAGACGAAGCGGAAGCTTCTGGTGAGGAGCCGGAAGCTGATAACGGTGAAAGGTAAAAGGAAATTTGCGGGAGGCTGCGCAGAGGGGATAGGCCTATGCCCTGTGCAGCCTTTATTACATGTTACACAGAAAAAGCCGGCTGGCGGGAGGCATAGATGAACGTATATTTTGTATCCCTGGGCTGTGACAAGAACCTGGTGGATTCCGAGGAAATGTTGGGTTTGCTTGTCGAACGGGGCATTCAGATCACTGATGAGGAAGAAAAGGCGGATGTCATCGTCGTCAATACGTGCAGCTTCATCCATGACGCCATGGAGGAGAGCGTGCAGACCCTTCTGGAAATGGCGGAATACCGGGCGAAGGGAAGCTGTAAGGCGCTGATCGTGACGGGGTGTCTGGCCCAGCGTTTTAAGGGGGATATTCTGGAGGAGATCCCCGAGATCGACGCGGTGGTCGGTACGGGCAGTTTTGATCAGTTAAGCCGGATTCTGGATCGGGTTCTGGAGGGAGAAAAGGTTTTGCACATCACGCCGCCGGAGGGACTTCCCCGGTTAAGCTCACACAGAGTAGTGACGACCGGCGGCCATTACGAATATCTCAAAATTGCCGAGGGATGCGATAAGCACTGTACCTACTGTGTGATTCCTTCCCTGCGGGGGAACTACCGCAGCGTGCCCATGGAACAGCTTGTAGCCCAGGCGCGTCGGCTGGCCGGGGAAGGAGTCTGTGAATTGATCCTGGTAGCCCAAGAGACTACCCTGTACGGTGTGGACCTGTACGGAGAAAAATCGCTGCACCGGCTGTTAAAGGAGCTGTGCGCCATTCCGGAGCTGTCCTGGATACGGGTACTCTACTGTTATCCCGAGGAAATTTATCCGGAGCTCATCGAGACCATGAAAACGGAGAAAAAGATCTGCCGTTATCTGGATCTGCCGATCCAGCATGCCAGCGACCGGATATTGAAACTGATGGGACGCCGCACAACAAGGGAGAAGCTGGAAACTCTGATCGCGGAACTCAGGAAAGCCATGCCGGATATCGCGCTGCGCACGACACTGATCACGGGGTTTCCGGGGGAGACGGAGGAAGAGCATGAGGAAATCCTTGATTTTATTGACGAGATGGAATTTGACCGGCTGGGCGTGTTTACCTATTCCCGGGAGGACGGTACGCCGGCGGCCAGAATGGAAGGGCAGATTGATGAAGAGGTGAAAGAAGCCCGGAAGGCTGAGATCATGGAGCTGCAGCAGGAGATTTCCCTGGACAGGGGGCAGGCCCGTGTCGGCCAGGTCGTCGAGGCCGTCGTTGAGGGCAAGATGGCAGACGAGGACGCCTATGTGGGCAGAACGTATGCGGATGCCCCCGGGGTGGACGGCTATGTGTTTATCCGTACGCCCTGTGACCTGATGTCCGGTGATTTCGTCAGAGTCCGCGTGACGGGCGCCCTGGAGTATGATTTGATAGGAGAAATATATGATGAAGATGAATACGCCGAATAAACTGACGATGCTCAGAGTGGTTTTAATTCCTTTTTTCCTGGCGTTTTTGATGGGGGGGATTCCCGTGGAGGGATCTAAGTGGATCGCCCTGGCCATTTTTGTGATCGCATCCCTGACAGATATGCTGGACGGTTATCTGGCCAGAAGGGATCATCTGATAACGAATTTCGGGAAATTCATGGATCCTCTGGCGGACAAGCTGCTGGTCTGTTCCGCGCTGATTGCTTTTGTGGATATGAAGGTCATGCCCACCTGGATCGTAATGATCATCATCGCTCGGGAATTTATCATCAGCGGATTCAGGCTGGTGGCTTCGGACAACGGTATCGTGATTGCCGCGGGAATCTGGGGAAAATGCAAGACGGTATGCCAGATGGTGATGATTATTGTCCTGATCGCGGATCTGGGCGGTGTTTTTTCCGTCATTGGACAGGTTCTGATCTGGCTGTCCCTGGCGCTGACGGTAATTTCTCTGGTGGATTATCTGGTGCGCAACAGGCAGGTGATCTCCATGCAGGATTAAGTGAACAGGAGAATAAAGGTGGATAAATATATAACGGAAAACGATGCGGCGGAAGAAAGACTGGTGGAGCTTTTACAGGAGCATGGCTGGAGGGTCAGTACGGCGGAGTCCTGCACCGGCGGGGCCGTGGCGGCGGCAGTCGTGAATGTGGCGGGGGCCTCGGATGTGTTTGAGGAGGGCTTTGTCACCTATTCCAATACGGCGAAAAGAAAGTACCTGGGGGTGAAAGGGATCACCCTTCGGACTCTCGGCGCGGTGAGCCGGGAGACGGCGGCCCAGATGTGCCGCGGCTGCTGCCGGATGTCCGGGGCCCAGGTGGGCATCGCCACCACAGGCATCGCAGGCCCGGGGGGCGGTACGGCGGAGAAACCGGTGGGGCTGGTGTATATCGGCTGCTGCGTAGAAGGAAAAGTAACGGTAAAAAAATGCCGGTTTGGCGGCAGCCGCGGCGAAGTGCGGCGGCAGACCGTGGAAACAGCGCTTTGTCTGGCGATTCGATGTATAGAGGCGTTCCGGCAAAGGAAGGCATAAGAAAGAGCGGGAACATCATGATGATATTCCCGCTTCTCTTATTTGCCGTTATTTTTGTTGTTACTATTGTTGTTGTTGTTGTTGTAACGGCTCGCCATCATAAGGGCCTGGGAGATCAGGGCCGATTCCTGGGGGGAGGCGTATTTCTGTACCACGGTAAGCAGTACCTGTTTCTCTTCGTCAGTAAAATTTAACGGGATCTGGCCGGGATTCCTGGCCATGGTCATCAGATAGACCATTAGATCCTGACGGTTTTTCTGCCCTGCCTGGGCGGTCATGGTCTGGAGCATCAAAAGTTTTTCTACAGGGATCTGTGCCAGCAGGGGATCCCGTATCCAGTTCTCATTCATGGCTGCACCTCCGTGGGCGGCATGGAGCCGTTTTCCTGAAACAATTGGATGAGCTGCATGGTATCTATGAGCTGCTGGATTGAGGATATGGCCTGCTGCCCCTGTGCGCCCGCGTATTGCCGGAGCTCATCTAAAAGCTCCGTCGGCGTAGGCTGCGGCCTGTCGGCGGACATGGCCTGGACGCCGGCGGTATTTACCTGTCGGTACAGACGTACCGTATTCTGCAGTTCCTGCACTTTGGCAAAAACGGCCAGAAAACCGGCCGCTCTGGGAGACAGGTAGGGGACGGCGGCTTTCATCATCTGAAGGGAATCCCCGGATATCATCTCGTCCAGAGCGGTCATGCGGCCGCCTCCTGTCTTTTCGTTGCTCATGTAGACCTCCTTTTTTATTAAAGTATGTAAAGAAAAAGAAAAATAGTATAACCAATTTTTCTTTGGCGCATATGGTAAAGAAAGGAGTGAAATTTATGTCGAATGGTAAAACAAAGCTGATCATTGAGGAGGATACGGTCTATGAGATCGACCTCCAGTGCCTTCAGCGCAAAAAGCAGCGGGAGGCGCAGCGTAAAAAAAGGATGCAGGGGTCTCGGAAGAGAAATACCCCTTCCCGATAGCTATGGAATGAACCTGCTTCGGCAGGTTTATTCTATAGTCCTGTGTGCAGAGGGACAGCATATAACAGGCGAAACCCGGATGGGTTTCGCCTGCTTTATCAGAATGGGTCAAAGGATCCGGGTGAATCAATTAGCACCCGCAGCTGTTACCGCATCCGCCGCAGAAGAGCAGGAGCAGGATGATCCACATGCAGCTGTTGTTGCCGTTGTCGAACAGACCCTCGCCGCATCCGCCGCAGGACGAAAGCAACAGGATCAGGATCAGGCATCCGCAGTTTCCACCGCCAAAAAGATTGCTGAGCCCGTTGTTGCCTTCACAACCACATCCACAGTTTGTTGCTGCTAAATCACTCATGTTTCATTCCTCCAATTAGATTTGGTACACTTAATAGTATGAAGATTCGGCAGAATGTGTGAATGATCAGGCAAAAAAGGACAGAAAACTCTGTTCCAGGTTCAGGTTTCCGTAGCCGGAGAAGGGATTGGGGAAGCTTTCCCCCGAAGGGCGGTCGGCTCCCCGCAGAAGGAAGGTACGGATCTCGTTCTGGCCGTAGTTTTTGGGCGGGGTAAGGCTGCGGGCCCATTCCAGAACCAGTGCGCAGCAGCCGGTAGTCAGGGCCGTGCAGGCGCTGGCGCCGGTGAAACTCTGATATCCTTCAATATAGGACGGCGCGGTTAGATTTGAGCCGGGAGCGGCGATACTGGGCGTGACCAGATCCAGGAAGTTGTATCCCCTGCCGGAAAAACCCTCTGTGGCGGTATTGGCGGTGTTATTGACAGCCACGGTAAAGCAGTGAATGCAGTTGCCCGGCCCCATAATGGTGGTAAAGGGGTCGGGACGCAGCAGACGCACATCCTTGTCAAGCGTCCCATAGGCCGGGAGCCAGAGATGGAAAAAACTGTCAGATGTGCCGGAAGCTGTTAGGTTGAGGCGCCAAATCCCCGGAGAAGGCGTCAGAAAACGCAGATAGATCATTTGGTTGCCGCCTTCGCCGCGTATAATTTCATAATTGATTTCTACAGTGGTGCGGTCCAGAAGGAATTGAAGAGATTCCTGCGTGCCCAGCCGCGCCGGTATATTGGCGACCCGGTCGCCGGAGGGGGCCTGGATTCCCGCTGACAGGAGCGCCACGGGCGGGCACCAGATTTCCGCGGAGAAAGCGCTTGCGTTCTCCGGAACCAGGAGCTCGACGGAATCCTCCCGGTTGTTTCTAAATTCCCCGAAAGCGTGGTGGGCTTTGTCTGCTTCGTCGCCCGTACCGGTTGTCAGTGTGAGGCCAGGCAGGGTGGAGAGAAGACGGACCGTCTGTTCCAGGGCGCTGTCGCCGTTGTGGGCGCCCTGCCAGCTCTGGCAGCTCAGACAGAGGGACAGGGGCATTTTTCTCCGGAAAGAGATATCCTCCATCCAACTGATGGCGCACATTATGTCAGTTTCTTCATATACAGGGATAGAGGGGGAAAGGCATGCTTGGCGGATCAGATACTGTTTTGCCGGCTTGAGCTTTACGACCACCAGCGAAGCCTCGGGGGCTACGCCGGAAAAATTGGCGTTACTGTCCGGGCTTCCGGCAGCCACGCCGGCGACGGCAGTTCCATGTCCGGTATCATCGCGGCTGGGAACAATAGAGAACGGATCTTCAGATGCCAGGGCTCGGTCAATATCTGCCTGGGAGTATATCATGCCATAGGGAAACAGGGAAGGGGCGGTACCGGCAGCCCCGGGATAATCTTCCGGCTGGATAGTCTGATCCCACAGAAACATGATGCGGCTGCTGCCGTCACTGCGGCGGAAGGCGGGATGGGTATAATTAATGCCGCTGTCAATGATACCGATAATGACGCCGTTCCCCGTCACGCCCAGTGCGGGCCGCTCCTGCACCTGCAGGATACCGGCATTGTCCAGGGCGGCGGTGGACTGGGGGATGTAGAGCTTAGGAATGGATGAGTACAGGGCCATACTCAGCAGGTTATTGGGAAGCCGGTTGAGGGGGAACCAGGACACCTTAAACAGCCGGTTAACCTGCATAAACGGGATATTTGTGGCGGCCAGAAGATCGTCCAGCGATGAATCAGGGGTATTTGACAGCAGAAAATCGCCATAATCTTCAGAAAGAATATAGTTTGAATACATAGGCTCCGTGTGGAAGGAATGTTCAATTTATTATAAATATATGAATGGGAAAGAAAAAATAGTATTCCGGCGCGGCGGCGGTTACTGTTTCCCCATCCATTCTCCATCATCATTGAATTCTTTTCTTGCAGGAACAGGCTGTATACCGTATAATAAAAAAAGTATGCTGTGATACGGGACATAGAAGAAAATCGTGAGGGGGTCATGGAGGACGCTATGATATATAATAATGTATTGGAAGCCATGGGGCATACGCCGATGATCCGTCTGAAACGGATGGCAAATCCGGACTGCGCGGAGATTCTGGTGAAGTTTGAAGGACTGAACGTGGGGGGATCTATCAAGACTAGGACGGCTTACAGTATGATACGGGCGGCAGAGAAAGAGGGGGTCATCCATAAAGATACGGTTATTGTGGAACCTACCAGCGGCAATCAGGGGATCGGGCTGGCGCTGATCGGCGCGGTGCGGGGATACCGAACGGTCATTATCATGCCGGATTCTGTCAGTGAGGAGAGAAGGAAATTGGTGCGCCATTACGGGGCGGAGGTCATCCTGATCCATGATGCGGGAAATATCGGTGCGTGCATCGATGCTTGCCTGAATAAAGCCTTGGAGATGGCACGGGAAGATCCCAATGTGTTTGTGCCTCAACAGTTTGAAAATGTCAACAACCTGATGGCACACCGGCACCATACGGGGCTGGAGATTTTGGAGCAGGTGGCCGGGCCGATTCACGGTTTTTGTTCCGGCATCGGCACAGGGGGGACGATCACCGGCATTGGGGAGACGCTGCGGGCTCTGAATCCGGATATCACAATATGGGCCGTTGAGCCGGAACATGCGGCGATTCTGGCCGGGGGTACGGTGGGAACCCATGTGCAGATGGGTATCGGAGACGGGCTGATCCCCGGTATCTTAAACCAGAAAATATATGACCATATCTATATTGTGAGTGATGAGGAGGCTATCCGGACATCCCAGGATCTGGCCCGCAGAGAAGGCATTATGTGCGGGATATCCAGCGGGACCAATGTGGCCGCTGCCCTGCGTCTGGCCAAAAAGCTGGGGAAGGGGAAAACGGTGGTGACGGTGCTGCCGGATACGGCGGAACGCTATTTCTCGACGCCGCTTTTTGAAAACGAGTAACGGAGCCATTTTCTACGGGATGTGCCGCGAATGCGCGGGGCGGATGAGACGTTATGAAGGGAGATACATATGTATATCAGAAATCTTGTGGAAAATACCTGTATACGGTATGGCCTGCAAGGGGAGCATGGGTTGAGCTTTTATATTGAGACAGCCGGCCATACAGTGCTGTTTGATACGGGGGCATCGGAAAAATTCTGGGAAAACGCGCGGCGTATGGGGATCCGTTTGGAAAATGTGGATACAGTGATCTTATCCCATGGCCATAACGATCACGGCGGCGGCCTGGCGTTTTTTCTGGAGAGGAATACAAAGGCAAAGGTATATGTACACAAAAATGCTTTCCGGAAACATTATTCGGATCTGAGGAAAGAGAGCGGGGCCACATTGCCGGGAATTTCAGAATGTGCGGATATCAGCCTGGATGCATCCCTCATGGATCATGAGAGGGTTATCCTGGTGGATAAACCCATGTATGCCATAGACAACGAGTTGATGCTGATCTCTGGCATCATTCCCCTGCGGCTGCAGCCGGATACGTGCAGGAGGCTTTATGAGGGAGATGGCCGGGAATTGAATTACGATACATTTACCCATGAGCAGCATTTGATTATCACGGAGGGGAGCAGACATGCCCTGTTTTGCGGCTGCAGCCATGCGGGTATCGTAAATATACTGGAAAATTTCCGGGAGAATATCGGCACGGCCCCGGATCTGGTCGTGGGCGGTTTTCATCTGAGCAATCCACGTATGGGAACCATGGCGGACGGGCGGCTGATGGAAAAAATTGTCGCGGAGCTGATGCGTTATGAAGACTGTCGATATTATACCTGCCATTGTACGGGTAAACAGGCCTACGAGTGGCTGAGAGCCCGGATGGGGGATCAGATCCAGTATGTGGGCACCGGGGACTCGGTCACGACAGGATGGTAATATAGGTTGCTTTTCACACCCGAGCCCCGCACCCGCTGCGTGGCTGCGGGAGAATCTGATTCATACGGCAGTTTGGGCAGGAATCCCGGGTTTACAAAATATGCTATCTGTGATATATTTCATATAACAGATATATTAACAAAAGAAAGCCGGGTGTATTATGCGAATGGAATTTATTCATATTGATTTTAACAGCGAGGAAGCCATTTACATGCAGCTGCGCAACCAGATCATATGGGCTATTGCCACGGCGGGACTTCATGAGGGGGAGACGCTGCCGTCGGTACGGCAGATGGCGGACAGCGTAGGCATCAATATGCATACGGTCAACAAAGCCTACTCGGTGCTAAAGCAGGAAGGTATCCTGACGATAGACCGCAGGAAAGGCGCCGTGATCCGCATAGACGCGAATAAGCTGTATGCGTTGGAGGAGCTGAAGGGGGATTTACAGATAGTTTTGGCAAAGGCCTGGTGCAAAAATATCTCCAGGGAAGAGGTTCATGAGTTGATTGATGAGATTTACGGAGATTATAAGTAAGGGAGATAAAACATGCAATACCATTTGACGGGATCTGCGAAAAAGGCAATCCAGCTTGCGGAGAAAGCCGCGAAAGCGGGCAGACAAAGCGCTCTGGGCACGGAACATATCCTGCTGGGGCTTTTGCAGGAGGAAAGCGGCACGGCCGGGAGGATCTTGCAGGAGGCCGGTGTCCGGGTGGAAAAGCTGCGGGAACTGATGGATAAGCTGGTCAATTCGGATACCGGGGCCGTGCAGACGGTGGGACGGCTGGAGATGACGCCCCGGGCTTCTTATGTAATGGATAATGCGGCGGATGAGGCCGCTTCTTTTCGCCAGGAGGAGATCGGCACGGATCACATTCTTCTGTCTATGATCAGGGAGACGGACTGCGTGGCCACCAGACTGCTGTTTACCATGGGCGTTAATCTGCAGAAGCTCTATGTGGAGGTGCTGCAGGCCATGGGTATGGATGCGGCCAGCGCCAAAGAGGAACTGCAGAATCTGAGATCCTCCGTAAGTGAGAGCGCGGGCGCCACGCCTGCCCTGGATCGCTATAGCCGGGATCTGACCCGGATGGCAGCCGCCGGACGGCTGGATCCGGTGATCGGCCGTGAGCAGGAGATCAGCCGTATCATCCAGATATTGAGCCGCCGCACGAAAAATAACCCCTGTCTGGTGGGCGAGCCGGGTGTGGGTAAGACCGCCATTGTGGAGGGGTTGGCCCAGAGAATCGTGGAGGGCACGGTGCCGGAGGCGATCATGGGGCGCAGGGTGCTGGTGCTGGATCTGTCCGGCATGGTGGCCGGTTCCAAATATAGGGGGGAATTTGAGGAGCGGATTAAGAAGGTGATCCATGAAGTGATGAATCATCCGGGCATTCTGCTGTTTATTGACGAGCTGCACACGATCATCGGGGCGGGAGGAGCCGAGGGGGCCATGGATGCCTCCAATATATTAAAGCCATCCCTGTCCCGCGGAGAAATACAGATCATCGGGGCAACTACGATCACGGAATACCGAAAATATATTGAGCGGGATTCGGCCCTGGAACGCCGTTTCCAGCCGGTGACGGTGGAGGAGCCCACAGAGGAGGAGACACTAGAGATTTTGGAGGGGCTGCGCCCGTTTTATGAGAAGCATCATAAGGTAAAGATTACTGATGAGGCATTACAGGCAGCCGCCCGCATGTCGGTGCGCTATATCAATGACCGTTTTCTGCCGGACAAGGCTATCGACCTCGTGGATGAGGCGGCTTCCAAGGTACGTCTCAACGGCGCTAAAATTCCCAAAGGGCTTAAAGAGGCGGAGCAGGAGCTGCAGCGTCTGGCCGGGGAGAAAGAGGAGGCGATCATCCGGGACGATTACGATCTGGCCCGTGATATCCAGGCCGAGGAGAAGGAAGTGCGGGAATCCCTGAAGAAGATGCAGAAGCGCTATGCCCGCAGCGTTTCCGGTAATCGTCTGGCCGTGGATGCCGAGCATGTGGCGGAGGTGGTGTCCGACTGGACAAAAATACCGGTTAGGCAGATCACCGAGGAGGAGTCAAAACGTCTGCTTCGCATGGAAAAGATCCTGCATAAGCGGGTGATCGGGCAGACAGAAGCGGTGGAGGCCGTTTCAAAGGCCATCCGCCGGGGCCGCGCCGGCCTGAAGGATCCCGGCCGCCCCATCGGTTCCTTTATGTTTCTGGGTCCCACTGGCGTGGGCAAGACGGAGCTTTCAAAAGCTGTGGCGGAGGCGGTGTTTGGTTCGGAGAATGCCATGATCCGCGTGGATATGTCGGAATATATGGAGAAGCACAGCGTGTCAAAGCTGATCGGTTCGCCGCCGGGCTACGTGGGCCATGAAGAGGGGGGACAGCTCAGTGAAAAGGTGCGGAGGAATCCCTACAGCGTGATCCTTTTTGACGAGATTGAGAAGGCCCATCCGGATGTGTTTAATATCCTTCTGCATGTTTTGGACGATGGCCATATCACCGATTCCCAGGGCCGGAAGGTGGATTTCAAGCAGACCTGCATCATTATGACCTCCAACAGCGGCGCCCAGCTTATCCAGGAGCCGAAACGCCTGGGATTTGACGCCTCTTCGGATGAGAAGAAAGATTATGAATATATGAAATCCCGGGTGATGGAGGAGGTCAAACGGATCTACCGGCCGGAATTTTTGAACAGGATTGACAATATTCTGGTCTTTCATCCCCTGTCTGGGGAGGAGATGAAACAGATCGTAAATCTTCTGCTCCGGAACTTCGAGAAACGCTGTAAGAAACAGATGGATATTGATCTGACTGTCCGTGCCAACGTAAAGGAGCATCTGGCAAAGAGCGTGTCGGACAGCAAATACGGGGCCAGACCGTTAAAACGGGAGATTCAGCGGCAGTTGGAGGATGCCATGGCGGAGGAACTCCTGGCCGGACGGATCTCCCGCGGCGACCAGGTGACGGCAGGGATGAAAAAGGATAAGATCGTTTTTCATGTGAAAGCGGCAGGGGATGAAGATCTGACAGAAAAGTAAAATTTGATTTGACTGTCCGGCACAGGACGAGATACTTCCCGGGAGACGTTTTCGGCGTACAGAGGGGCGTAAAGTATTGCCGGGGTGTTCGAAGGATGAAAAACTATGGCGAAAACGAAAAAAATCGTATATTTCTGTCAGGAGTGCGGTTATGAATCCTCCAAATGGCAGGGTCGGTGCCCGGGCTGTCAGGCTTGGAATACGCTGGTAGAGGAGACCGTGGCTCCGGCAAAAACGGGAGGCGGGGGCAGCCGCGGGAGCGGAAAGGCACCGCAGCCGGTGTCCATTGCCGAGATAGAGACCAGGGAGGAGCAGCGGATGTCCTCCGGCATCCGGGAACTGGATCGGGTGCTGGGAGGCGGGATCGTCACCGGCTCCCTGATGCTGGTAGGCGGCGATCCCGGTATCGGGAAATCTACCCTGCTTCTGCAGGTGTGCCGCAATTTGGCCGGAGAGGGACATCAGGTGCTGTATATATCCGGCGAGGAGTCCCTCCGGCAGATCAAGCTTCGGGCGGCCCGGATCGGGGAGTTTTCACCGAAGCTGTCCTTGCTGTGTGAGACGAACCTGGGAGATATCCGCCAGGTGATCGAGCGGTCGAAGCCGGAGGTGGTGATCATCGATTCCATCCAGACCATGTACAATGAGGAGGTGGCTTCGGCCCCGGGCAGTGTATCCCAGGTGCGGGAGGCCACGGGGGTCTTTCTGCAGATTGCCAAGGGATTGAATATTTCTATCTTTCTGGTGGGCCATGTGACGAAAGAAGGCAATGTGGCCGGGCCGCGGGTGCTGGAACATATGGTGGATACGGTGTTGTATTTCGAGGGAGACCGTCATGCTTCCTACCGGGTGCTGCGGGGCGTGAAGAACCGTTTCGGTTCCACCAATGAGATCGGCGTCTTCGAAATGCGGGGCGAGGGGCTGGTGGAGGTGGAAAATCCCTCCGAATATATGCTGAGCGGCAAGCCCCAGGGGGCTTCCGGCTCTGTGGTGGCCTGTTCCATGGAGGGAACAAGGCCGATTTTACTGGAGATACAGGCTTTGGTCTGCCACAGTAATTTCGGCATCCCCCGAAGGACGGCGGCGGGTACAGATTTCAACAGGGTAAACCTGCTGATGGCGGTGTTGGAAAAGCGGTTGGGGATCAACCTGTCCACCTGCGACGCCTATGTTAATATTGCGGGCGGTATCCGCATGACGGAACCGGCCATCGACCTGGGGATCGTGCTGGCTATCTTGTCCAGCTTCCGTGACAGGGCTATCCCCGAGGACGTAATTGCCTTCGGAGAAGTGGGACTGAGCGGCGAGGTGCGGGCGGTCAGCATGGCGGAACAGCGCGTTCTGGAAGCACGGAAACTGGGATTTCATAAGGTGATCCTGCCCGCGGTCTGTATGCCTTCGCTGAGAGGCGTGGATGGAATCGAACTGATTCCGGTCAACACCGTAGGGGAAGCGGCGAAAAAGGTGGTTTAAGGGAAGAAGGCCCGACGGCTGCCCAGGGCGGACAAAACGGGCTGCCAGGATGAAAGATTGCGATTGCATTCGTGGTATAGATCGTTTATAATAGGTTTTGCCAATCGGCAGGGGACAGTATGAAGGACTGAGAATGGCGCAAATGTCCGCAAAAGAGAAATTTATCTGAAAAGGTGGTAGTATAATGAGTTTATTACAGGAATGGCGCGATAAGGCGTATGATCAGAATGAGGATCAGAAAAGATTACAGAAATTCTGGCAGGATTATTTTCTGGTGGAGAAGGGGATTTATGAGCAGCTTTTGACGAACCCGGACGAGGAGGTTACGGGTACGGTGAAGGAGCTGGCGGAGAAATACGGGATCAGCGTCTTTACCATGACAGGATTTCTGGACGGGATCAATGACAGCCTGAAGGTTCCGAACCCCATCGAGGAGATGGAGGAGGATACCCGGGTCAGCCTTGCCTTTGACAAGGAGCTGCTGTATAAAAATATGGTGGATGCCAAGGCGGAATGGCTCTATGAGCTGCCGATGTGGAATGATATTTTTACGCCGGAGAAGCAGAAGGAACTGTATCTGGAGCAGAAGAAATCCGGTACGGTCGTAAAACCCAAAAAGATCGGGCGGAATGATCCCTGTCCCTGCGGCAGCGGCAAGAAATATAAGAAGTGCTGCGGCAGATAAAATATGTACGATAGTAAGGAACGGCCTGAAACGGGTCGTTCCTTTTTTTCGGCAAGATTTCCTGCACTACTTTGTATTAGACAGATGTGCATTCATTTCCCGGATATTCCGTTTGCCCACCAGATATTCTATGACCCATATGATGGCAAAGATCAGTGCGAATATCCCGAAATAGCTTAAACATCCCTTGAGGCTGTGTTCCATCCAGTACATGAAGTATGCGACCGGCATCATGATTACGGAGATGATCAGGAAGTAAACGCCTGTCTGTATCACCAGGCTCCATTTTTCCGTTTCCCATACGACAGAGCCCGCGGCGCAGCCCGCCCCCAGCAGCCCGCAGAGGAAGGCTTGCAAAGTTACGGCATAGATTTCATTTCCCATGGCGGCGGCCAGTTCAGGTACGCAGGGCGAGTAATACCCTTGTGCCCAGATCAGCGATATAACGATTGTAATCACATAGCCGATGGCGATACCGACCGGGAATCCCAGAAGCCCGCGCAAAATTATTTTCTTTATCATATTCTTCACCTCATATTCCTAATATTTTTTTGATTTTGGAAACATAGCGTCTGGAGACATAGGCCGTTGACCCGTCAGACAATTTAACACAGATGGTTCCCGTAAAACTCAGATCAAAATGGCTGACCTTTTTCAGATTGATGATCTCCGAATGGGAGATACGGACAAACCGGCGAGAATCCAGCCGTTCTTCCAGCTCGTACAGCCGGAGGCGCAGGGTATATTCGCCGCTTTCTGTCACAGCGAACACTTTCCCGGCGCCGGTGTAGATCCGTATCAGATTGGCCGGATCCAGCACTTCGATCTTATCATCTTTGCTGCCGGAAATAAGCTGGGGCGTGTCGTCGGACAGCTTTCGCAGGAGAGCATGGATCTCCTCTGTCATGGAGGCAGTCTGTATGACCACCCTGGGCTCTGTGCAGGAAGACTCGATCTTGATTTCCACCTGCATGAAATCACCTCCCTTCTTTGTGATTCTCTGTGACGATATTATAAGAAAAAAATATATGGCTTTCAATTGATTTGCCATGGGTGGTTGATTTTGGGATACAGGTGGTTAATTTGCGTGAAAATAATGTTTACTATAAAAAGCAGCCTTTATGGCTGTTTTTTTGGTTTGCGCGCCATGGGCGCGCTTTAAAGGTTGCATTTGCGTATGCGACTGCGTATGATTATCTGTAAACAATGGAAAGCGCCGAAAAAGCGGCAGTGGGGATTGCAGAAACCAGGAAGCCGAATGGCACATACTGGTGGTGTGAGAGGGGAGGTTTATCCCCCCCTACTCGATTCTAAATTAATTCTAAAAAATGGCAGTCGGGCCAATGTAAACAGAAATTCATGTTGCATTTTACAGGGATGTCTAGTATATTTACTTGTAGTGCAAAGCGGCGTCTGCGTCTGGATTTAACAGCACAAGGGCGCTAAAAACGGTTTGTAACAGGAAAAATATCGAACTGTTACCAAGCTTTGCGTTGGAGGAGAACATGAGTAAACTTGTAAGAGTTGCCGTGGACGCTATGGGTGGCGATCATGCGCCCCAGGCTATTGTCCAGGGAGCTGTGGATGCCCTGCAGATGAGGAACGATCTGTTTATTTTCCTCGCGGGCAGGGAGGAGGCCATTCGGACAGAGCTGGCGAAATACACGTATCCGGCAGAACGGGTGCAGATCGTACCGGCCACGGAGGTTATTGAGACCGGGGAACCTCCCGTACATGCCATTCGGTCAAAGAAGGATTCGTCGATGGTGGCAGCGCTGGGCCTTCTCAGGAAGGGCGAGGCCGATGCGTTTGTTTCGGCGGGAAGCACCGGGGCCGTACTGGTGGGCGGACAGTTATTTGCCGGCAAGCTGAAGGGAGTGGAACGTGCGCCGCTGGCGCCTTTGATACCCACGGCTAAGGGAAATGCGCTGCTGATCGACTGCGGCGCCAATGTGGATGCGAGGCCCAGCCATCTGGTTCAGTTTGCCAGGATGGGTTCCATTTATATGGAAAGTATTATGGGGGTGAAGTCTCCCCGGGTGGCGCTGGTGAATATCGGCGCGGAGGAGGAGAAGGGCAATGCTCTGGTGAAAGAGACGTATCCTTTGCTGAAAGCATGTAAGGATATCCATTTTGTGGGTAATATTGAAGCCCGGGACATTCCGGCAGGCCAGGCGGATGTGGTGGTCTGCGAGGCTTTCGTGGGAAATGTCATCCTCAAGATGTACGAGGGTGTTGGGAATGCGATGATCAAGAAGATCAAAGAAGGTATGATGAGTTCTCTGCGCAGCAAGGTCGGTGCGCTGCTGATCAAACCGGCTTTGAAGGCAACCCTCAAGGATTTTGACGTCTCTCAGTATGGAGGAGCCCCTCTTCTGGGGCTAAAGGGACTGGTGGTGAAGTCCCATGGCAGCTCAGATGCCAATGAAATAAAAAATTCTATTTTACAGTGTATTCAGTTCAAAGAGCAAAACATAAGCGAAAAGATTAAAGAACACATGAACACGGAGGAAGAGAGGTAAGGTATGGAATTTGAAAAAATGCAGGATATCATTGCCGAAGTATTGAACGTAGACAAAGATGAAATCACTATGGATACGACATTTGTGGATGATCTGGGTGCGGATTCTCTGGATGTGTTCCAGATTATCATGGGCCTGGAAGAGGAATTTGATATCGAGATTCCTACGGAGATCGCTGAGAAGATGGTTACGGTGGGCGATGCTGTGGAGGCGATCAAGAACGTATAGTACAGACGGCTTAGGCAGGAGATATAGTTGGAGTGCGGCTGGCACTCATTAGGCGGGAAAGGGGACAGGAGAACAGCTTGTACCAGGTATGGGCAGTCACCTGTCTCCTTTCCTTTGAAAGATAGGGGCGGGTTTTCTGCAGAAGGAGGGAGAGCATGAAACTGGAAAATCTGGAGAAAAAGATCGGTTATCAGTTTAGCCGACGGGAGCTACTTAGAATGGCGGTATGCCACAGTTCCTACGTTAACGAACACAGAATGGAACGGCTGGACTGTAATGAGCGGCTGGAGTTTTTGGGGGACGCGGTGCTGGAGCTGGTGAGCAGCGAGTTCCTGTACCAAAAATATCCCAGGAAGCCGGAGGGCGAATTGTCGAAGCTTCGGGCCAGCCTGGTCTGCGAGCCATCTCTGGCTATGAGCGCCAGGGAAATGGGGCTGGAAAAATATCTGCTGCTGGGCAATGGGGAGGAGGCAACCGGAGGACGGCAGCGGGATTCGATCATTTCCGATGCACTGGAGGCCGCCATTGGCGCCATATATCTGGATGGTGGGATTACTAATGCAAAAGAGTTTATTCTGGCTCATGTGCTGAATGACATTGAGCACAAGCAGCTCTTTTTTGATAGTAAGACTATCCTGCAGGAGAGGGTGCAGGGCCGGATGGAGGGCCAGATCTGCTACAGGCTGGTGGGAGAAAAAGGGCCGGATCACGACAAATCCTTTTTTGTAAAATTGTTTATAGGAGATGAGGAGTACGGCTCAGGCCAGGGGCATACCAAGAAAGCGGCGGAGCAAAGGGCGGCCTACGAGGCGCTCTGCAAAATCAACGATCAGGAAGGCAAAGCATAATACATGTATTTAAAAAGTATTGAGGTACAGGGTTTTAAATCCTTTGCCAATAAAATAAAATTTGAGTTCCACAATGGGATCACCGCCATTGTGGGCCCCAATGGCAGCGGCAAAAGCAATGTAGCAGATGCCGTGCGCTGGGTACTGGGCGAGCAGAGCGCCAAACAGCTGCGCGGGGGCAATATGCAGGATGTGATTTTTTCCGGCACAGAGCTGAGGAAGCCTCTGGGCTATGCGTCGGTGGCGATCACCCTGGATAACGGCGATCACAAGCTGGATACCTCCTATGAGGAGGTGACGGTGACCCGGCGCCTTTATCGTTCCGGTGAGAGCGAGTACCAGATGAACGGTTCCACCTGCCGTCTGCGGGATATTCAGGAGCTTTTCTATGATACGGGTATCGGCCAGGAGGGCTACTCGATCATCGGCCAGGGCCAGATTGATAAAATTCTCAGTAATAAGCCGGAGGATCGGCGTGAACTTTTCGACGAAGCGGCAGGTATTGTCAAATTTAAGCGGAGAAAGGCCACCACACTTAAGAAACTGCAGGAGGAAGAACAGAATCTGACCCGTGTGAGCGATATTCTCTCGGAACTGACGCGGCAGCTTGCTCCTCTGGAAGAACAGTCCAAATCCGCGAGGATTTTCCTCAAAAAAAAGGACGAGCAGAAAAGCCTGGATGTCAATGTGTTTCTGCTGGAAAGAGAACACAATGAGAAAGAACTGGCTTCTGTCCGGGAGAAGCATAGGGCGGCCGAGGAGGAGCTGGCGGATGCCAATCTGCAGCTTGAAAAAACAAAACAGGAATATGACCGGCTGGAGCAGCAGCTAAAGGAACTGGAGCAGCAGCTTGAGGAAGCCAGACAGGAGGCCTCGGAGCGGGCCCTGGCCAGAAAGCAGATGGAAGGCCAGATTGAGCTTTTGCAGGAGCAGATTTATATGGCCCGCCAGAATCGGCAGCTTCACGAGAACCGCCGCCAGACCATCAATGAAGAGCTGTCCGTCCGCCGTGGGCAGGAGGGCAGCCTGCAAGATGAGCTGGCGACGGCCAGGAAGGAACTGTCCGCAGCTGAGGAGGAATGCAGAAAAGGCCAGCAGGAGCTGGAGGAACTGCAGACGGAAATAACCAGGAGCTCGGAGGCTGTCGATAAGGCGAAAAATGAGCAGATTGCGCTGCTCAACAGAAAAGCCTCCGCCAAGGGAAAGATGCAGCGCTACGACGCCATGCTGGAGCAGATTGGTATCCGACGTTCCATGCTGAACCAGCGGCTGCTGGTATTAAAGAAAGATGAGGAGCGGCAGCAGGACATACTGATCAACCACCGGGACGCCTTTCGAGCCATGAAAAGGGAGATCGACGGAGGCGAGGCCAAACAGCAGCAGATCGCGCGGCAGATCGAAGAGCTGCAGGAACAGATCGAGGAAGGGCAGCGGGACGTGGATGCCAGACAGGCCACATATCACCGGGAATCCTCCCGACTGGAGTCCCTGCGGAACCTGATTGAGCGGTATGACGGCTACGGCAACAGCATCCGACGCGTCATGGAGCAGAAGAAACGGGTGGGCGGCCTGATCGGCGTGGTGGCCGACCTGATCCGGACAGATAAAAAGTACGAAACGGCTATCGAGACGGCTCTGGGCGGGACGATCCAGAATATCGTCACCGAGGATGAGGCGACGGCCAAGCAGATGATTGAATTTCTGAAAAAGAGCCGCTATGGCCGGGCCACCTTCCTGCCCCTGTCGTCGGTACATTCCCGGGGGGATTACGGCAGGCCGGAGGTTTTAAAGGAGCCCGGTGTGATCCAGACGGCGGACGGGCTGGTACATACCCAGGAGAAGTTTCGGACGCTGCTGCATTCGTTGCTGGGGCGGACGCTGGTGGTGGATACCATCGACCACGGTATCGCGCTGGAACGGAAATACCAGTATTCCCTGCGCATCGTTACCCTGGAGGGGGAGCTTTTGAACCCCGGCGGTTCCATGACAGGTGGCGCGTTTAAAAACAGCAGCAACCTTTTGGGGCGCCGCAGGGAGCTGGACGAGCTGGGACGGCAGGTGAAGGAGATCCGCGCAGAGCTGGAGGAGAGACAGACGCGGCTGGATGGTAACCGTTCCCGCAGGAACGGCCTTCGGGATGAATCCGCGGCTATTGCCGAGCGGATGAAGGAGCAGCAGCTGGAGCTTAACACGGTGGAAGTGAATATTCAGCAGGCGGAGGAGAAAATCCGGGAGATCCAGTCCGGCTACAGCCAGTTAAAGGGCGAGAGCGCCGAGATCGAGGGACAGATCCGGGAGATTGACGAATTCCGTGATTCGATCCGGCAGGAGATGAAGGGGCTTAAGGCATCCGAGAAGGACAGTCAGGCTGAGGCCGCTTCCCAGGAAGAATTGCTGGAGACCATGCATGGCAGGGAGACTGAGATCACAAAAGGTCTTGAGGCCATGCACCTCAAACTGTCCGAGTTGACGCAGCAGATGAATTTCCGCCAGGAGAATCTTGCCCGTATCCGCCAGGAGATCCGGCAGTTTGAGGAAGAGAGGGATTCGATCCTCGTCAGCCAGAAAGAGCAGGATGAGGAGGAGAAGACCAGGCTGGAGCAGATCGCCCGGATAGAAGCCGAGGCGGCCAGCGGGGCAGAGCGCGAGGAAGAGCTGGCGGCCGGTATCCGGAAGTCCCAGGAAGAAAAAGAGTTTCTCCAGGAATCCCACCGCGGCTTTTTTACCCGCCGGGAGGAGCTCTCCGAACACAGAAACAGGCTGGACAAAGAATGTTTCCGGCTGAATAGCCAGATAGAGAAAATGGAAGAGACCCAGGAGACCCAGGTAAACTATTTGTGGGATGAATATGAGCTTACACCTGTACAGGCCCAGGAGCTTCGTATGGACGACTTGCCGGAACGGGCGGAATTGAAAAAACGTCTGAACGAGGTGCGGGATGAGATCCGCCGTCTGGGGCCGGTGAATGTGAATGCCATTGAGGAGTACAGAGAGGTATCCGAGCGGCATGATTTCCTCTCCGGCCAGCATGAGGATCTGGTCAAAGCCCAGGAAACGCTGAAAAACATTATCCGGGAGCTGGACGAGGGCATGCGCCGCCAGTTCAACGAGAAATTTGCCCAGATCCAGAAAGAATTTGATAAGGCTTTCAAGGAACTGTTCGGCGGCGGCCACGGCGCTCTGGAGCTGGTGGAGGACGAGGACGTGCTGGAAGCGGGGGTGCGTATCACTTCCCAGCCGCCGGGAAAGAAGCTGCAGAATATGATGCAGCTCTCCGGCGGGGAGAAGGCTCTGACGGCCATCGCCCTGATGTTTGCGATTCAGAATATGAAACCGTCGCCCTTCTGCCTGTTGGATGAGATTGAGGCGGCGCTGGATGATTCCAATGTGGATCGCTATGCCAACTATCTGCATAAGTTGACAAAATATACGCAGTTTATTATTATTACGCATAGGAGGGGCACCATGAATGCGGCGGATCGCCTCTACGGCATCACCATGCAGGAGAAGGGCGTGTCCACGCTGGTGTCTGTGGATCTGATTGAGAAAGATTTGGAAGAATAGGAGCGGAAGGAATGGCGGAAGAGAAAAAAGGTTTTTTTAAACGGCTGGTGGCGGGGCTTTCCAAGACAAGGGATAATATCGTGTCGGGCATGGACGCCATTTTCACGGGATTTTCCAAAATCGATGAGGATTTTTACGAGGAGCTGGAGGAGATCCTGATCATGGGGGATATCGGCGTCCGGACGACGGAGAAGATCCTGGACCATCTCCGCGGGGAGGTGAGTGAAAAACATATCAAAGAGCCCTCGGAGTGCCGGCAGCTTCTGATCGACAGTATCCGGGAGCAGATGCAGGTGGGGGAGGATGATTACGCATTCGAAAACCGCAGATCCGTGATCCTGATCGTAGGCGTAAACGGCGTGGGCAAGACTACCACCATCGGCAAGCTGGCCGGAAAGTTCAAAAACCAGGGCAAGAAAGTGGTGATCGCCGCGGCGGATACCTTCCGGGCAGCGGCGGGCGAGCAGCTCTTGGTGTGGGCAAACCGGGCTGGGGTAGATATGATCGGCGGCCAGGAAGGAGCCGATCCGGCGTCCATCGTCTATGACGCGGTACAGTCCGCCAAAGCCAGAAATGCGGATATACTGCTCTGCGACACGGCGGGGCGCCTTCACAATAAGAAAAATCTCATGGAGGAGCTGAAAAAGATCTACCGCGTCATCGAGCGGGAATATCCGGAGGCATATCTTGAAACACTGGTAGTATTGGATGGAACTACGGGGCAAAACGCCATGGCCCAGGCGAAGCAGTTCCAGGAGGCGGCCCACATCACAGGTATTGTGCTGACGAAGCTGGACGGTACGGCCAAGGGAGGAATCGCTGTGGCGATCCAGTCGGAGATGGGCATCCCGGTCAAATATATCGGCGTGGGCGAGACCATCGACGACCTGGAGAAATTTGATCCGGATCAGTTTGTGAATGCGCTGTTTAATACGGAGGGATAAGAAATGACAGAGATGCTTACATTGGAAAGATTTGAGGAGGCCACCGAGATAGTACATCAGGTGACCCGTGAGACGAAGCTGATTTACAGCGAATATCTCAGCAACAGGAGCGGCAATAAGGTGTACCTGAAGCCGGAAAATATGCAGTTCACCGGAGCTTACAAGCTGCGGGGCGCTTATTATAAGATTTCTACCATGACGGAGGAGGAGAGAGAGCGGGGCCTGATCACAGCCTCAGCGGGCAACCATGCCCAGGGAGTGGCCTACGCGGCTCAGAAATACGGCGTGAAAGCCATCATAGTCATGCCCACCACCACGCCGCTGATCAAGGTGGAGCGTACCAAAAGTTATGGGGCGGAGACGATCATGTACGGGGACAATTATGACGCCGCTTGCGAGTATGCTCTGGGGCTGGCCGAGGAGAAAGGGTATACGTTCATTCATCCCTTTGACGACCTGACCGTAGCCACGGGGCAGGGAACCATTGCCATGGAGATTATTCAGGAGCTGCCTCTGGTGGATTATATCCTGGTGCCCATTGGCGGCGGAGGCCTGATCACAGGAGTGGCTGCTCTGGCCAAATTGTTGAAACCCAATATTAAGGTTATCGGCGTGGAGCCCCTGAACGCCAATTGTATACAGCTTTCGCTGGAGCGGGGCGAAGTATCTACTTTGGACGATGTGTATACGATTGCTGACGGTACGGCGGTGAAGACGCCGGGTAAGCAGATATTCCCGTATATCCAGCAGTATGTAGACGACATCATCACTGTGGAGGACGACGAGCTGATTGTGGCCTTCCTAGATATGGTGGAGAATCACAAGATGATCGTGGAAAACTCCGGTTTGCTGACGGTGGCTGCCCTGCGGCACATGGATATAAAAGGGAAAAAGGTAGTGCCGATCTTAAGCGGCGGCAATATGGACGTGATCACCATGGCTTCCGTAGTGCAGAACGGCCTGATTGCCCGGGACAGGGTATTCACTGTATCCGTCCTTTTGCCCGACAAGCCCGGCGAGTTGGTGCGTGTATCCCAGGTCATTGCCGAACTCAAGGGCAACGTCATCCGCCTGGACCACAACCAGTTCTTCAGCACCAACCGCCACATGGCTGTGGAACTCAAGATCACCATGGAGGCCTTTGGCACGGAGCACAAGCAGAAGATTTTAAAAGCCCTGGAGGGAAAAGGGTTCAGGCCGAAGCTGGTAAAACCGAATTTATAAACCGGAAAAGTGAAAAGCGTCTGCGATGGCTGCGGGCGCTTTTTTTGAATGGTAAAGCATATTGACAAGAAAAGAAGTTTTTTCTATACTGTAGATGGCACAGATTAACCAACAGATTCGAAAGGAGGAAGAATATGAGACGAACAGACAGAGCAGACAGAATGGTAACAGTGGTAAATAGAGAACAGATTTTTCCTGCCGGAGATTTTAGGTTGTATATTTAAGAAAAATAACGATTCTGCTATTCTATTCCGGCCAGGTTTTCATATCTGTATCTCTGTTTTTCAGAGATGCCTTTTTGTGGTTCAAAAAGGTATTCCTACAAAGAAAGGGATTATGAAAACAGTAGAAGGAATCTTTGCGTTCGCAAAAATATTCAATGATCATGTAGAAGATTATGCTCTGGCGCAGATGCAGATGATCTGCGATCATTGTGCTGCAAAGGGCAGCAAGATCCGCGTGATGCCGGATGTGCATCCGGGAAAGGCGGGACCGGTCGGTCTGACCATGACTGTCGGCGAAAAGATACTGCCGAATCTGGTGGGCATTGATATCGGCTGCGGTATCACACTGGCAAAATTAAAACAGAAAAAAGTAGAATTCCAAAGGCTGGATGCGGTTATCCGTGAAAATATTCCGGCTGCTTTTGGTGTTCGGAAA
This sequence comes from uncultured Lachnospiraceae bacterium, assembly GCA_910588295.1. Classification (GTDB taxonomy): domain Bacteria; phylum Bacillota; class Clostridia; order Lachnospirales; family Lachnospiraceae; genus UBA11957. The sequence goes on from CAJUQO010000003.1 coordinate 70,959, forward strand.
AAGCCCCACCGCTTCAACGAAAAATTTGATTATACACAGCTTTGGTGTTATGGGCATCTTAATATAAACCGGGCCATGCGCAGCCTGGGAACGCTGGGCGGCGGAAATCATTTCCTTGAACTGGATAAGGACAACGAAGGGAATCTGTATGTGGCCATACACAGCGGGAGCCGCCATCTGGGAAAAGAGGTTGCGGAATACTATCTGAACCGGGGGCAGAAATGTTTGAGAGAGCAGGGCATGGAGATTCCCTATGAACTAACCGATCTGTCAGGGGATTTGCGGGAGGAATATCTCCACGATCAGCTTCTCGTGCTGGAATATGCCGCTTTGAACCGGGAGGCCATACTGGATGAACTGGCGAAGGGGATGAAGTGGAAGGTGACGGAGCGTACTTGCTGTATTCACAATTATGTGGAAATCATGGAGGAAGGCAGGGCAAAAAAATGTATTCTGCGCAAAGGCGCCATTTCCGCCAGGAGCGGGGAGCGGGTCGTCATTCCGATCAATATGCGCGACGGCATCCTGCTGGGAACGGGGAAGGGAAATGAAGACTGGAACTGTTCCGCGCCCCATGGTTCGGGGCGGCTCCTGCGGCGTGATGCGGTGAAAGAACGTTACACGGTGGCTGATTTTAAAAGGGAAATGAGAGGTATATACTGTCCCTGCCTGGGGAAAGGAACACTGGATGAAGCGCCTTTCGCCTATAGGAAAATAGAGGAGATCATGGATGCCATAGGGGACAGCGTCGCCGTCACAGACATATTAAAACCGGTCTACTGCTATAAGGGCGGAAATTAAGCAAAGGGAGGAGAATATATGATCATTCAGTTAAGTTCAGGACAGGGGCCGGCGGAGTGCGGGCTGGCTGTCCGCAAATTATATGAATCCCTGCGGGAAGAATACCCGGATATCGAGATGCTGGCGTGTCACCCGTCAGGGGAAGCGGGCTGTTACACGTCAATCCTTTTTTCCACAGAACAGGATCTGTCCGGGCTGGAAGGCAGTGTACAGTGGATATGTAAGAGTCCTTTCCGGCCCCATCATAAGAGGAAAAACTGGTTTGTGGATGTGAGTGTGATTCCGGAGACGGAACATGTATGCAAAGAGCAGGACATCCGCTTTGAACGTTTTCATTGCGGCGGAAATGGCGGGCAGAATGTGAATAAAGTGGAGACGGGCGTTCGGCTGCTACACATTCCCACAGGCATTACCGTGACATCGACGGCCCGGCGCAGCCAGTTTGCCAATAAAAAAGATGCGTTAAATAAGCTCAATAGTATATTGGACGAAAGAGAGAGGAGCGAGCAAAAAAAACAGGCGAACGCGGCATGGAAGGAGCACACACGCATTATCCGGGGGAATCCCGTTAGGGTGTATGAGGGGATGAAATTTCGGATCAAAGCATAAGCGTTTGTAAAGAAAAAACACTTGACAACCACGCATCTCCGTTGTATTATACACAAGGTGTTGGAAATGGAAAAGTTTGTGAGACGGACATTGCTATATGATTTTTATGGAGAACTTCTGACAGAGCATCAGCGGGAGGTTTATGAAGCCGTGGTGCTTGAGGATTATTCGGTCAGTGAAGTGGCGGCCGACAGGGGCATCAGCCGGCAGGGCATCCATGATCTGGTCAGGCGGGTAGACCGGCTGCTGGAGGGATATGAGGAGCGTCTGGGGCTGGTGGATCGGTTTATCCGCATCCGGAAACAGGTCGGCCGGATTCAGAAAATGGTGTCCGATTGTACAGCCGAAGGGCTTGCCGAGGTCAAACAGGCCGTTGCAGAGATTTCCGGCAGTATACTGGAGGAATTGTAAATTATGCAGGAATGGCTTTTGGAAAATAGGCGGATTGTTGATAACAGTTCAGGCGGTCAACTTTTTTGAAGTGTCATGATTGTTAAACAGTGCATCCCCACAGGAGAGTTTTATGGCATTTGACAGTTTAACCGAGAAATTACAGAATGTGTTCAGGAACCTGAGAAGCAAAGGGCGGTTGACCGAAGCGGATGTAAAAACCGCGCTGCGGGAGGTCAAGATGGCTCTTCTTGAGGCTGACGTCAGCTTCAAGGTAGTCAGGCAGTTTACCAAAGCCGTGCAGGAGCGGGCCGTGGGCCAGGATGTAATGAACGGGCTGAACCCGGGTCAGATGGTGATCAAGATCGTCAATGACGAGCTGGTCAGCCTGATGGGTTCCGAGATGACAGAGATCGCCCTGAAGCCAGGCAATGAGATTACGATCATTATGATGGCTGGTCTGCAGGGCGCCGGTAAGACGACCACGGCGGCTAAGATCGCCGGAAAACTGAAAGCCAAAGGGCGTCAGCCTCTGCTGGTGGCCTGCGACGTGTACCGGCCGGCGGCTGTGGAGCAGTTAAAGATCAACGGCGAAAAGCAGGGGGTGGAGGTATTCACCCTCGGCGATAAGATGAAGCCGGTGGACATTGCTAAGGCTTCCATTGAGCATGCGAAAGACGCCAAGAAGAATATTGTGATCATAGATACGGCCGGCCGTCTGCATATCGACGAGGATATGATGCAGGAGCTCAAGGATATCCGGGAGGCTGTGAAAGTGGATCAGACGTTGCTGGTGGTGGACGCCATGACCGGCCAGGACGCGGTGAACGTCTCGGAGACCTTCAACAGGGAGATCGGTATAGACGGCGTGGTGCTGACCAAGCTGGACGGCGATACCAGGGGCGGCGCGGCCCTTTCTATTAAGGCGATCAGCGGCAAGCCGATCCTCTATGTGGGTATGGGAGAAAAACTCTCGGATCTGGAACCCTTTTATCCGGATCGCATGGCATCCCGTATCTTGGGTATGGGCGATGTGATGAGCCTGATCGAGAAGGCCGAGGCCAATCTGGACGAGGAAAAGGCTAAGGAGATGGAGCAGAAGCTCCGCAAGGCCAGTTTCGGGTTTGACGATTACCTGGAGAGCATGAATCAGATGCGCAATATGGGCGGTATATCCAGTGTTTTAAGTATGCTGCCCGGTATGGGCGGCGGCAAAATGAAGGATATCGAGGGCATGATCGACGAGAAAGATCTGGCCAGAAAAGAGGCCATTGTCCTGTCTATGACGCCGAAAGAGCGGGCCAACCCGGATCTGCTGAACATATCCAGGAAACAGCGGATTGCCAGAGGCGCCGGTGTGGATATCAGCGAAGTGAACCGCTTCGTCAAGCAGTTTGACCAGACCCGCAAAATGATGAAGCAGATGCCCGGTATGATGGGCGGCAAGGGCGGTAAAAAGGGCCGGTTCCGTCTGCCCTTTTAATGACATGTTTAGAATGGATAGCATCCTTTCTATATAAATTGCAAATACATTAAGGAGGTGAAAGAAAATGGCAGTAAAGATCAGATTGAGAAGAATGGGAAAGAAGAAAGCTCCCTTCTATAGAATCATCGTAGCGGATTCCCGTTCCCCGAGGGACGGACGGTTTATCGAGGAGATCGGAACCTATGATCCGAACCAGGAGCCCAGCGCTTACAAGGTAAACGAGGAGGCGGCTAAGAAATGGCTGGCCTGCGGCGCTCAGCCGACAGACGTGGTTGCACGTATTTTCAAGCTGGCCGGGATCGAAAAATAATCTATCAGGAGGCATGTGATGAAAGAGTTAGTTGAAGTAATTGCAAAATCTCTTGTAGAAAAACCTGATCTGGTGGTTGTCACGGAGACGGAGACAGAAGAAGCCTTTGTCGTGGAGCTGAAGGTCGATCCCGCCGATATGGGCAAGGTGATCGGACGCCAGGGCCGTATCGCCAAGGCGATCCGCGCGGTGGTGAAGGCCGCGTCTTCAAAGTATGACAAAAAGGTTATCGTGGAAATTATGCAGTAATACAGAAAGCCCGCCATTACACAAGGTACGCCTTCGGTGTGGCGGCCTTTCCGCATACTACGGCATGCCGGGGATATTGCTCTGCAATATCCCTTTTTTCTACTCGGGCATCAGGCATGTGTATTAGCCGTGCAGACCGTGAGAAAGTGATTGGGGATAATATATGGAACAGTATTTTCAGGTGGGTGTGATCTCCTCCACCCATGGGATTCGAGGAGAAGTAAAGGTGTATCCGACCACGGATGATCCCGCCCGTTTCCGTCGGCTGAAGGAGGTATTGCTGGATACAGGCGGCGGATGGATGACCATGGAGCTGGAACAGGTGCGTTTTTTCAAGCAGATGGTCATTGTCAAATTTAAAGGGTATGATTCCATCAATGAGGTGGAAAAATACCGCAATAAAGGGCTGTTTGTGCCGCGGGAACAGGCAGTTCCCCTGGAGGAGGGGGAGTATTATATTGCGGATCTTCTGGGAATGAAAGTGTTCACCGAGGATGGCGGGCAATTCGGAACCCTGAGAGATGTGATGCAGACGGGGGCTAATGATGTATATGTGATCGACAGTCTGCATAACGGCGAGGTGCTGGTGCCGGCCATTGCCGACTGTGTTCTGGAAATATCGGTGGAGCAGGGGTGGATGAAGATCCATCTTCTGGACGGGCTGTTAGATCAGGGGCAATAATGCGGCGGAGCTGAATTGCCGCTGGCAGATAACGGGAGGGGATAGGCTTGCGTTTTCATGTATTGACTTTATTTCCGGATATGATTATAAACGGTATGAATACCAGTATTACGGGCCGCGCCATGGAGCGGGGGCTGATCGGGCTGGACGCGGTGGATATTCGTGATTATGCGGACAATAAACACATGCGGGTGGATGATTACCCTTATGGCGGCGGAGCTGGGATGGTGATGCAGGCGGAGCCGGTATACCGGGCTTTTGAGGCCGTAAAGACGCGAATTTCCCGCCCGGTGCGGGTGGTTTACCTGACGCCCCAGGGCAGGGTTTTTAACCAGGAGCTGGCCGAAGAGCTGGCCCGGGAGGAGGAACTGGTTTTTCTCTGCGGCCATTATGAAGGAATCGATGAAAGGGTGCTGGAGGAGATCGTGACAGATCCGGTGTCCATCGGCGATTATGTGCTGACCGGCGGGGAACTGCCCGCCATGGTCATGATGGACGCTATCTCCCGCCTAGTACCCGGCGTACTGAATAACGAAGAGTCCGCTGTGGGAGAATCTTTTCAGGGAAATCTGCTAGAGTATCCCCAATACTCCCGCCCGGCTGTCTGGCGGGAAAAAGAAGTGCCGGAGGTACTGTTATCCGGCCACCACGCGAATGTGGAGCGCTGGCGCAGAGAGCAATCAGTACTGCGGACGGCCATGTGGCGTCCGGATTTGTTGAAAAAGGCTGCATTGACACCGAAGGAACAGGAAATGATAAACATGGTGAATAAATAAGGGAGGGCGGCAGCTATGAAGGTTTGTCCCCATTGTGGTGCGCCTGTAAGAGACGATCAGAAAATTTGTGACGGGTGTGGAGAACCGATAGGCAGAGGTAATCAGAGGCGAAGGAATGTAATCATGTGTTTGCTGGCTGTGATTTCCTTTGCTTTAGGCCTATGTGGGATCGGCGCTTATACGGCCCATCATAAGCGGATGGTTCTTGCGGATCAGGAGGCGGAGAAGCAGAAACAGCAGGCGAAGGAAAAAAGGGCTGAAGAGCTGGCCGCGGAAATACTGGAAGAGCAGGAGCGGCGTGAAAACGCGGCGGCTTCATCCTCGGTGACAGAACAGACCGGGGAGGAAAGCAGTTCCGAAACTCAGGAGGATGAGGAAGAGACCACTTACACGGATCTTTCCAAGCTGGCCCAGCAGGATCTGCAGCCTCTGGTGGAAGAGACGGGAGCCATCCAGATGGAAACCGGAGGAGAGTACGCGGAGTACCATACGGAAAACGATGCGGTGATCCTTGCTTATACGGAAACGGGTTACTCGGTTTCTCTGGACAGCGAGTGCATTTACAGCCTGTACGGTGTCCATGTGGGAATGACGTTGGATGATGCGCTGGATCATTTGGACTCCAGAGGCTTCCGGCAAACAGACGACATGGAGGAAATCTGTTATCAGATCGACGATATCGATCTGCTCTATGTCTTTGAAAACGGCGGCGAGGTGACGGGACTGCGCCTGGATGTGCTGGTAGAAGACATTGAGGAAAATACAGAGGACGAAGAGGATCCGGATGAACAGGAGTAGTATTCATGAAAAAAATACTGATTGTTGTAGATATGCAAAATGATTTTATCGATGGGGCTCTGGGAACCGCCGAGGCTAAAGCCATCGTACAGCCTGTGATTGATAAGATAAAGGAATATGATCAGAAGAATATATGGGCCACCAGAGATAGCCACGGGGAAAATTATCTGAATACCCAGGAGGGGCGGCGTCTGCCTGTGAAACACTGTATCCGGGGAACAAAGGGCTGGGAGATCGCCGATGAGATTGCGGCTGCCATGCCGGAGGCAGTCGTGATAGACAAGCCCTCTTTTGGTTCCGTGGAACTGGCTGACCGGCTGGCAGCTCTGGCCGATCGGGAAGATATCGAGCTGGAACTGATAGGGTTATGTACGGATATCTGCGTGGTCAGCAATGCACTGAATCTGAAAGCCCGGATGCCGGAGGTGCCGATATCCGTAGATGCCGCCTGTTGCGCCGGAGTGACGCCGGAATCCCACAGGGCGGCTCTGGAAACGATGCGCATGTGCCAGATTACGGTCATCAACGGCTGACGGCGGGCCGCTCTGTGGATAGACACCATTTCTGTTATGCATCTAAAAGCTGATAGCAGAGCATGATTTTGTCCGGGTCGCCGCTGGAATTCTGGATCTCAATAGAGCCGGGTTCCGAGGACGGATTTGTAAGCTCCATAGCGTAAAGCTGGCGGCGGGCTTCCCGGGCGGTGCCGTTGCCGCCGTCGTAAATGACCGTGTGGGGCGCGGCGCGCTCGATAACCGGACGTACAAAAGGGAAGTGGGTGCAGCCCAGGACAATGGCATCGGCGGGAGCATCCAGATGGCGGCCTAGGATATGTTTGATCAGGGAAAAAAGCGCCGGGCTGTCAAGTTCTCCCCGCTCCACATATTCCACCAGCTCGGAGGCAGGTACAGGGATGATCCCGGCCTGGGAGCGGTAATGTTCCAGCAGAGCCGCAAATTTCTCCTGCCGTAAGGTCATATTTGTCGCAAGAACGGCGATGCGTCCGCCGGGATGGTGAAGGGCCGCCGGTTTCAGGGCCGGTTCAATGCCCACGATAGGAAGTTCAGGATACATGCCTCGCAGAATGCGCACCGCGGCGCTGGTGGCTGTATTGCATGCAACCACAAGAGCTTTCGCTCCCTGCTCCAGCAGAATATCTACGTTGGCGAGGGTCAGGGCGCGGATTTCTTCCACTGGCCGTGTGCCGTAGGGGGCATTGGCGGAATCACCTAGATAAATATAATTTTCATTAGGCATGAGCGCTACCAGTTCCCTCAGCACGCTGATGCCCCCCACACCCGAGTCAAAGACAGCAATGGGGGCGTTTTTTTGCTTCATTATATAAAACCTTCTTTCATAAAATCGTTTTTCAAATGCCAATTTATACAATATGCGATTAAATGGAAAAAAGCAATACCCAAATAGATTTTCGTAACAGGGAAGATATAAGGATGAACGGTTACAGATTTTCGTTTTGCGGAAATAAAACAGTTTACATTCCTATAAGCCTGTGCTATACTTGTCGGGTATGAAATTTAGCCCGGGTTCAGTAATCGGACACTCCGGCCATTGCCTAATTCGCGGCGATTAAAAGTATAAGGAGGAAATCAACATGATTTCAAAAGAGAAGAAGACAGCAATCATGGCAGAATATGCCAGAACACCCGGCGACACAGGTTCACCGGAAGTACAGGTAGCAGTCCTGACCGAGAGGATCAGGGAACTCACAGAGCATCTGAAGATCAATCACAAGGATCATCATTCCCGTCGCGGTCTGTTGAAAATGGTAGGCCAGAGGCGCGGCCTTTTGGATTATCTGAAAAAGACGGATATCGAGAGATATCGTTCACTGATCGAGAGACTGGGTATCAGAAAATAAATGGACGGAGGGCGGAGCTTTCCGCCCTTTTTACCATACAAGTAAATGCGGACAGGCATCAGAACACAAACTCCGAGACCACTGAAAAGGGTATTTTCCTTCCGGCGCGGGGGCTGTTTGAAAATATGTTTTTCAGTTGTTTCGGGCTTGTTTTATGCCGCGTTCGACAAGAAAAGGAGAAAATAATATATGTTTAAGACGTATTCTATGGAGCTCGCCGGACGGACTCTGACCATTGATGTGGGGAGGGTGGCAAAACAGGCCAATGGGGCCGTACTGATCCATTACGGTGAAACCGTGGTGCTGTCCACGGCTACGGCATCTGACAAACCGAGGGACGGGATTGATTTCTTTCCCCTGAGCGTGGATTTTGAGGAGAAAATGTACGCTGTGGGCAAGATCCCCGGCGGATTTAACAAGAGAGAGGGCAAGCCCAGTGAGCATGCCATTCTGACTTCCCGGGTGATCGACCGTCCGATGCGCCCCCTGTTTCCGAAGGATTACCGCAATGATGTGAGCCTGAATAACCTGATCATGTCGGTGGATCCGGATTGTAATCCCGAAATTCCGGCTATGCTGGGTTCCTCGATTGCAACCTGTATCTCCGATATTCCTTTTGCCGGCCCCTGCGCCATGACCCAGATGGGCCTGGTGGACGGTAAGCTGATAGTAAATCCGACCATGGCCCAGCGCCCGGTGTCCGATCTGCAGCTTACTGTGGCGTCTACAAGGGAAAAAGTGATCATGATAGAGGCCGGAGCCAACGAGGTACCGGATGATAAGATGATCGAGGCTATTTACAAGGCCCATGAAGTCAATCAGCAGATCATTGCGTTTTTTGATACGATCATTGCCGAGTGCGGCAAGGAAAAACATACGTATGAGAGCTGTGCGGTGCCGGAAGAATTGTTTGCGGCGATCCGTGAGGTAGTGCCTCCCGAGGAGATGGAGACTGCTGTATTTACCGATGACAAGCAGACCAGAGAGGGCAATATCCGCGTAATCCGCGAGAAACTGGCCGAGAAGTTTGCCGAGAATGAAGAATGGATGGCGGTGCTGGATGAGGCGCTGTACCAGTATCAGAAAAAGACCGTCCGCAAGATGATTCTGAAGGATCACAAGCGTCCGGACGGCCGTGCCGTTGACCAGATCCGTCCGCTGGCCGCGGAGGTGGATTTGATTCCCCGGGTACACGGTTCCGCCATGTTTACCCGCGGGCAGACGCAGATCTGTGACGTGGTGACGCTGGCGCCTCTGGCGGATGCCCAGAAAGTAGACGGTCTGGATGAGTATGTCACATCCAAGAGATATATGCATCATTACAATTTCCCGTCCTATTCGGTGGGTGAGACCAAGCCCTCCAGGGGACCGGGACGCCGCGAGATCGGCCACGGTGCTCTGGCGGAGAGGGCTCTTCTGCCTGTGTTGCCCACCGAGTCGGAGTTTCCCTATGCGATCCGCGCTGTATCCGAGACCTTTGAGTCCAACGGTTCCACATCCATGGCTTCCACCTGTGCCTCCTGTATGGCTCTGATGGCGGCCGGTGTGCCCATCAAAAAGATGGTGGCAGGTATTTCCTGCGGACTGGTTACAGGGGAGACAGATGATGATTATATTGTTCTGACGGATATCCAGGGCCTGGAGGATTTCTTCGGGGATATGGACTTTAAGGTGACAGGTACCAGAGACGGCATCACGGCCATCCAAATGGATATCAAGATCCATGGACTGACCAGGCCCATTGTGGAGGAGGCGATCCGCCGAACCCACGAGGCCAGGGATTTCATCATGAGCACCTGTATGGAGCCCTGCATCAGCGCGCCCCGCGAGCATCTGAGCGAGTACGCGCCCAAGATCATCCAGATGATGATCGATCCGCAGAAGATTGGTGATGTGGTAGGCCAGCGCGGCAAGACCATCAATACGATCATCGAGGAGACCGGCGTAAAGATTGATATTGAGGATGACGGTTCTGTATGCATCTGCGGTACGGATGAGGCCATGATGGACAAGGCAAAGGAATATATCCGCATTATTGTCACGGATTTTGAGTCAGGCCAGATCCTTACCGGAAAGGTGGTCAGCATCAAAGAGTTTGGAGCGTTCCTGGAGTTTGCACCCGGCAAGGAAGGCATGGTTCACATTTCCAAGATCTGCCGGGAGAGGATCAACCACGTGGAGGATGTGCTGACTCTGGGCGATAAAGTGAAGGTAGTCTGCCTGGGCAAGGATAAGATGGGCAGGTACAGTTTCAGCATCAAAGATCTTCCGGCATCCGAGAGATAACGGGATTACTCAGGGGATTTGCAGAAAACCTGTCACGGGCAGCTTTTCTGTATACGATGGTATCGAGGGGGCATTTCGCAGAGGAATGCCCCTTTTTGAAAAAATGGGGATACATGGTCATGGAAAAAATCAAAATACAGTATCTGGATGAAAGTATTGAGAGGCTTCGTTATATTGATAGTAAGTCGGACTGGATTGATCTGCGGGCTGCCAGGGATGTAGTAATGAAGGCGGGGGAGTTCAAATTGATTCCCCTTGGGGTGGCCATGCAGTTGCCTTCGGGTTATGAGGCCCATATCGTGCCACGCAGCAGTACATTTAAAAATTTTGGGATCATACAGACGAACCACTGTGGTGTCATTGATGAGAGCTACTGCGGGCCGAATGACTGGTGGCATATGCCGGTCTATGCATTTCGGGATACCGAGATCCACAAGAACGACCGGATCTGCCAGTTCCGTATAGAAAAGCACCAGCCTGCCCTGGAGTTTTGTGAGGTAGAGCGGCTGGAACATGAGGATCGGGGCGGTTTTGGCAGTACAGGTGTCCGGTAGGGGGAATGCTATGAATTGCGACGATACGATCAAATGTATTGAACGGTTTGTCAATCAGGATCTTACACCCAGGGAAATGGAAGGTTTTCTTGACCATGTGGCGGAGTGTTCCGACTGTTACGAGGAGTTGGCGACTTACTATACGGTGGCAGTAACACTGCATTATCTGGAAAAAAATGAAGAGGGGAATTACAATATTCCTCTGCGGCTCAAAGAGCATCTGGCCCAGGAGCGGCAGCGTCTGCAGAGACAGAAGGCTTTCCGGTATGGGCTGTCTGTTCTGTTGGGGATTCTGGGCGCCTGTCTTATATGGTTTTTGTGCAATATGTATGTGCCGGCTGCCCAGGTTTTTATGCAGATCGGCACGCAGCTTTTCTCAGGGGCGTGAGGTTTCTTTTGGTAAATAACAGGTGATGTTGACGTCTGTTCAGGCGCGCTGGACGGTTACAGTTTTGGAGGGTATTTATGGCAGAAAAAATAGTGCTGATCGACGGGCACAGTATTTTGAATCGTGCCTTTTACGGAATTCCCAATCTGACCAATTCCGAGGGGCTCCATACAAACGCAGTCTATGGTTTTTTGAATATTCTGTTTAAAATTCTGGACGAGGAGAAACCGGAATATCTGGCCGTGGCTTTTGATCTCCACGCGCCGACCTTCCGGCATAAAATTTACGAAGCATATAAAGGGACACGCCGCGGAATGCCTGAGGAGCTTCGGGAACAGGTGCCCCTGATCAAAGATGTACTGACGGCCATGGGGGTGTGTATCCTGTCGCTGGAGGGATATGAGGCGGACGATATCCTCGGCACGGTGGCGGCCCGATCGGAAAAACAGGGCCTGGATGTGACGATCGTATCCGGGGATCGCGACCTGTTGCAGCTTGCCACGGACAAGGTCATGATTCGTATACCAAAGACCAAAGGCGGCAAGACAGTGATCGAGGATTATCATGCCAAAGAGGTATTGGAGAACTATCAGGTAACACCGCCCCAGATTATTGAGCTGAAGGCGCTGATGGGGGACAGCTCTGACAATATCCCCGGCCTTCCCGGAGTGGGAGAGAAGACGGCCACAAAAATCATTGCCGCTTATGGCACCATAGAAAATGCCAGAGAGCACGCGGAGGAGATCAAACCCAATAAGGCCCGCCTGGCGATGCAGGAGCATTTTGACCTGGCGGAGCTTTCCAAGGTGCTGGCTACAATCAATACAGACAGCCCGGTGGAGTTTGCACTGAAACAGGCGCGGATGGAGAATCTTTTTACGGACAAAGCCTATGACTGGTTTAAACGGCTGGAATTCCGCAATCTGCTGGTCCGATTTGAAAATCGGGAGGAACGGGGTTCCGTGGTGGATTCCTTTATGACCGAGGCCGGAAGGAAGCGGATAGAGGAGGTTTTTGTGGAGGCCATGACAGCCTCCTCCATAGGCGTGGCGGTTTGCACGGAGGCGGGATGCGAGGGCGTGGCCCTATGCTTTTCCGGAGAGCGGACGGTATGGCTTCCGGCAGAAGAGGCGGACACGGCGTGGCTGTGGGAGCGTATGGCGGGTGTCATGGGCGGGGCCGGACGGGCATCGGCCATGGACGTGAAAGAGCTTTTGAAGCTTTATCCCTTTGAGGAGCGGCCGGAGATCTGCGATGTGTCCGTGGCGGCCTATCTGCTGAATCCTCTGAAAAATGATTATCCCTATGATGTGATAGCGGGAGAATTTCTCTCGTGCACTCTTCCGGGTAAGGAAGATCTGCTGGCGAAACAGAAAAAACTGTCGCCCGAAGAATTGGGCGCCAACCGCAGGATCTATTGCTGCTGTCAGGCTTACACGGCCCGCATGGCTGTCGAACCGATGCTGAACGCGCTGAAAGAGCAGGAGATGGATCATCTGTACCGGGATATCGAGATGCCTCTTCTGTATACCCTGTATCACATGGAAAAAGAGGGGATCATGGCCCGGGGCGAAGAGCTGGCCAGCTATAGCGGGAAGCTGAATGTGCGCATCCAGGAGCTGGAAGCATCCATCCATGAGCAGGCGGGAGAGGTGTTCAATATCAATTCCCCCAAGCAGCTGGGCGTGATCCTGTTTGAAAAGCTGCAGCTTCCCGGCGGGAAGAAGACCAAGACCGGGTATTCCACAGCGGCGGATATTCTGGACAAGCTGGCGCCGGAACATCCGATCGTAGCGGATATTTTGGAATACCGTCAGCTTGCGAAATTAAAATCCACCTATGCGGATGGGTTGATCCCGTTTATCGCTGCCGATGGCCGAATTCATTCCAGTTTTAATCAGACGATTACGGCCACAGGCCGGATCAGCAGCAATGAGCCGAATCTGCAGAATATCCCGATCCGTATGGAGCTGGGCAGGATGATCCGCAAGGCATTTGTGCCGAAGGAAGGATATATTTTTGTGGACGCGGATTATTCCCAGATTGAATTGCGGGTACTGGCCCACTTTTCCGGGGATGAGGCGCTGATACAGGCTTACCGGGAGGCGAAGGATATCCACCGCATCACGGCTTCCCAGGTATTCCACATTCCCTTTGACGAAGTGACGGATCTACAGAGGAGAAACGCGAAGGCAGTGAACTTCGGTATTGTTTACGGTATCAGTTCCTTTGGGCTGAGCCAGGGTTTAAGTATCACCCGGAAAGAGGCCGAAGATTATATAGCCAGTTATTTTGAGACCTATCCGGGTATCAAAGAATTTCTGGACGGTTCTGTGCAGGACGCGAAAGAGAAAGGCTATGCGATCACCCTGTTCGGACGCCGCAGACCGATGCCGGAGCTGAAATCTTCCAATTTCATGCAGCGGTCTTTTGGCGAGCGGGTGGCCATGAATGCTCCCATCCAGGGTACGGCGGCGGACATCATTAAGATCGCCATGGTACGGGTGGACAGGAGGCTGCGGGCCGAAGGGCTTTCCTCCCGGCTGCTTCTGCAGGTGCATGATGAGCTTCTGGTGGAGACGGCGGTGGAAGAACGGGAACAGGTGGAGGCCATTCTCCGGGAGGAGATGATGGGCGCGGCCCATATGGATGTGGATCTGGAGATCGACATGCATGCGGGAAATAACTGGTACGAGGCGAAATAAGGGAACAGACCATCATGCGCCGCTTTGGCGCGCTACCACTGATGAAAGTCGGAACTGGCGCATTTGGCATCCCTGAATGAATGCCGCCTACGGCGGCGGGGTTTCAAAGTAAACGAAGGAAAAAGCTATGAGAATTATCGGAGTAACCGGTGGTATCGGGTGCGGAAAATCGGAGGTGCTGAATTTTATCGCATCCCATTATGATGCTACGATTATGAAAGCCGATCAGATCGGCCATATACTGATGCAGAAAGGAAGAAAGTGCTACACGAGAATTGTGGATACCTTTGGCGAGGGTATTTTGAAGGAAAATGGCGAGATCGACCGCGGCAAGCTGGCCCATATCGTATTCCCCCGGCCGGAGGAGCTGGCTAAACTGAACGGTATCATGCATCCGGCTATAAAGAATTATATTCTGCATGCCATTGAGAAGGAAAAAAAAATCGGCACCGAATATTTTATCGTGGAGGCGGCCTTGCTTCTGGAGGATCATTATGATGATTTCTGCAATGAGGTGTGGTATATTTATGCCGATGAGGATACCCGCATCGAGCGGCTGAAGGAGAGCCGGGACTATACGGAGGAGAAGATTGTCCGCATCATGGCCAATCAGCTCACAGAGGAGGAGTTTGAACGGCGGTGCGGCGTGGAGATCGATAACAGCGGTGATTTCTCCTACACGGAGCGGCAGATCAGACGGAGGTTGGGCGATGAAGCTATGTAGTGTGGCCAGCGGGAGCAGCGGCAACTGTATTTTTGTAGGTTCGGAGCATACGTCCCTGCTGGTGGATGCGGGGATCAGCGGCAAGCGGACGGCGGCGGGGGTGGAAGCCCTGGACCGCTCCATGCAGGAGCTGGACGGCATCCTGGTAACCCATGAGCACAGCGACCACATCCGGGGGCTGGGCGTGCTGGCACGGAAATATAAACTGCCCGTCTACGCTACGGCGGGTACCATTGAGGAGATCCGGCGCACCAATCCCATCGGGAAACTGCCGGAGGGTGTCTTTCATGAGATCGTGCCGGATCAGGTTTTTACCCTGGGAGATATCGACGTATATCCGTTCCGGATCTCCCACGATGCCGCGGAGCCTGTGGGTTACCGTTTCGACTGCGGGGAAAAACATGCGGCCGTGGCTACGGATATGGGAATGTATGACCGTTACATTGTGGATAAGTTAAGAGGACTGGATGTACTGCTTTTGGAGTCTAACCACGACGAGCGTATGCTGGAGGTGGGCCGTTATCCCTATTATCTGAAAAGGCGGATTGCCGGGAACAGCGGGCATCTCTCCAACGAGACGGCGGGGCGGCTGCTCTGCGAGATCCTGCATGACGGTATGAAGGAAATCTTTCTCGGCCATCTGAGCCAGGAGAATAATTATGAGGATCTGGCCTTTGAGACGGTGTGCAGCGAAATCACCATGGGAAAAAATCCCTACCGGGCGGCGGATTTTCATATTGAAGTGGCCCACAGGGACAGGATTTCGGAAGCTGTGGATTTCTAATACATACGTAACTGTTCAGTACCTTCACAGTTTCGATGCAAAATCCATGTAAATCGCCTCTGGCGATGGGATTTTGCATTCCTGAATCATGCTTTTACGGCCTCAGCAGCAAAGTGCTTCGGCCTGTGCTGAACAGTTACATACATACAATTTATGGAGGTGGCTATGAAAAAGGCGATCATTACAGTGGTGGGCAAGGATACGGTGGGTATCATCGCCCGGGTCTGCACCTATCTGGCGGACAATCAGATTAATATCCTGGATATTTCCCAGACCATTCTCGACGGTCTGTTTAACATGATGATGATTACGGATATCAGCGGGACGGATAAAACCATGGGGGATATCACGGAGGAGCTTGACCGGCTGGGGGATGATATCGGCGTTGTGATCCGCTGCCAGTTGGAGGACATCTTTACAAAGATGCACCGGATCTGAGACGGAGGTGATTGTCCATGATCAATATATTTGAGGTACATGAGACCAATAAGATGATCGAGCAGGAGAACCTGGATGTGCGTACGATTACGCTGGGCATCAGCCTTCTGGACTGTGTTGATGCCGATCTGGATGCGGTTTGTGAGAAGATTTATACGAAGATCACTGCCTTGGCGAATGATCTGGTGAAGACCGGCGAGGATATTTCTCTTGAGTATGGGATTCCCATTGTGAATAAACGGATCTCCATCACTCCGGCGGCCCTGGTGGGCGGCGCGGCCTGCAAGTCCCCGGAGGATTTCGTGCAGATCGCCCGCACGTTGGATCGGGCGGCCAAGGAGGTGGGCGTGAATTTCCTTGGCGGCTATTCGGCTTTGGTGGCAAAGGGCATGACGAAGGCGGATGAACTGTTGATCCGCTCCATTCCCGAAGCCCTGTCCGTGACGGAGCGGGTGTGCAGCTCCGTCAATGTGGGCTCCACAAAGACGGGCATCAACATGGATGCGGTGCGGTTGATGGGGGATATTGTCCATGAGACGGCGGAGCGTACCGCCGATCAGGACTCTCTGGGCTGCGCAAAGCTGGTGGTATTCTGTAACGCGCCGGATGATAATCCCTTTATGGCCGGGGCTTTCCACGGCGTGACCGAGGCGGACGCCATCATCAATGTGGGTGTCAGCGGCCCGGGCGTGGTGAAATATGCCCTGGAACAGGTGCGGGGAGCTGATTTTGAACAGCTCTGCGAGACTATAAAGAAAACGGCTTTCAAGATCACCCGTGTAGGCCAGCTGGTGGCCCAGGAGGCTTCCCGCCGTCTGGGTATACCCTTCGGTATCATCGATCTGTCCCTGGCGCCCACCCCGGCGGTGGGGGATTCCGTGGCGGAGATCCTGCAGGAGATCGGCCTGGAGTCCGTCGGCGCACCGGGTACTACGGCGGCTTTGGCCCTGCTGAATGATCAGGTGAAAAAAGGCGGTGTGATGGCTTCCTCCTATGTGGGGGGCTTAAGCGGCGCGTTTATCCCGGTCAGCGAGGATCAGGGGATGATCCAGGCCGTGAATGCCGGTTCCCTGACCCTGGAGAAACTGGAGGCCATGACTTGCGTATGCTCCGTAGGGCTGGATATGATCGCCATTCCCGGTGATACGGCGTCCACGACTATCGCGGGCATCATTGCCGACGAGATGGCCATCGGAATGGTGAACCAGAAGACCACGGCCGTGCGCCTGATCCCGGTGATCGGGAAGGACGTGGGCGAGGTGGTGGAGTTCGGCGGCCTGCTGGGTTATGCGCCGATCATGCCGGTGAACCGGTTTTCCTGTGAGGGATTTGTGAACCGTGGCGGCCGGATACCGGCGCCGATCCACAGTTTTAAAAATTAATTTAAAGAATGATAGAGTATGGGACAATCGGGGGGAGGATTCCGATTGTCCTACAATGTAAATAATGCTTTCTCGTAATCTTTCACATAATATCGAATGTTCTTTCGGCCTTTTTGGATAATGATATGCCCCTCTTTTTCGAGCAGCTTTTTTTGTGCTTCAATACCGCCGGGATATTTTGGGTTTAGTTCCCCATTGGCTTTCAGCGTTCTCCAATAAGGTGTTTTATCATTGTTTCTCTGAAAACTTGCCCATGCGGCAATCGAGACGAATATTCCTGCTGTAATCGGCTCTGTAAAATCAGCTCCGTTTGCGTTTGCAAAATATTCCCTTATTGCACCTACCGTGAGCAGCTTTCCCAATGGTACGAGCCGCATTACTTTGTCATAGTCAATCGGCGGCGCAAAATACATCCTGTCTCCGCCATATTTTTCTATGCTTTTTTCATCCGTAATTGTCTGGAACTTCGGCATATCCTTACTGTCGTTCAACATTGCGTTAAAATCCTTCTTATTTTCATTTGCCATAACTAAGCACCTCCTGCCTACAAGCATATACCAAAGAAAAAATGTATGCAATGAGACAGTTTGAAAAAACACAAAAGGAACAAAAAATCAAAATTTGCGGAGGCAGACGGAATGATTATTAAAGATATACATTTCACATTAAGAGATGGGCGAGAAGCAGTAATTCGAAGCCCCAGGGACGAGGATGCCGAGAGCATGCTGCATTATCTGTGTGTTTCGTCAGGAGAAACAGACTTTCTTCTGCGGTATCCGGAGGAATGTAAACAATATACGGTTGAAGATGAGAAAAAGCTTTTTGCCCAAAAGAATGAATCAGAGCATCAGGCCATGCTGGTATGCCTGGTAGACGGAAAAGTTGCCGGCAGTTGTGTCATTTCTGTCTATACAGAAATGAAGATGAAGCATCGCGCCGCTGTTGCCATTGCTCTGCTCCGCGAATACTGGAACCAGGGAATAGGGACACGGATGCTTCAGGAAATGATCCACATTGCGGAAAGCTTTGAAGATATTATTCAGATAGAGCTGGAATACGTGGAAGGAAATATCCGCGCACGGCATCTATATGAAAAAATGGGATTTAGAATAACCGGAGTCCGCCTTGATGCTATCCGATTAAAAAACGGGTCGTTACTTAATGAGTATATGATGGTAAAGAAAATAAAGTGACGAACTCTCGTTGTGGATCAGAATTTGGCGAAACAGGTGCGTGATGGGTAAAAAATTATCAGAAATCCCGGTTTGCCTGTGAGCGGTTCAGGCAAAAACGGGATATCAGGAAAGAGGATATCATATAGAGCAGCCGTAGTATTTGTCATCTCATCTGCGTTTTAATGGTATCAGGCGGGATATGGGGAGCATTTCCTCATCATCGGGCCATATATGGAGGTGACAGATTATGAAAAAGAGGAAACTGACGGGAATTTGTCTGGCAGTCTGTGTGATGGGCGCCGCTGTGACAGCCTGTTCGGCGCAAGGACAGGCGGAGAACGGCAGTCCGGCATCCACGGAAGGGGTACAATACACCGACGGAATTGCCGAAGAACCGGGGAATGACGGAGAAGACGGCAAAGCGGTGTCCGGCATCGTCGATGGAACAGTATCTGGCCAGGGGACAGGGGATGAAGCCGGCAGTCCGGCCGAACCGGCTGACGGTCAGGGGGAAACAGAAGGCGGTCTCCCGGCGGAGCTGCTGAAAGACTCTTATCTGAACGGCCCTGATACCTGTCCGTATGTGACCTTTGTCTCCGACGGCCCGGTGACGGCCCAGGGCGGCAGATTCCTCCTGTCGGCCGCGGAGGACGGGGATCTCTGGCGCTATGATGAGTTTGAGATATTAAAACGGTACATGCACGGAGAATGGAGCCAGGTGCCCATTATCACCGGAATGTGCGGAAATACTTCTTATTACGATGTCCCGGCAGACGAACCAGAGGCGATGGATATAGAATGGCAATGGCTTTATGGCGAGCTGCCCCCCGGTATCTATTGCCTGGAAAAGAATATTTTTCCCGGGAAAGTTCTGGACGCGGATTATGAGGATATGGACGAGAAGACGATAGCCATGGAGGAAGCAAAGAAACATGTCTGCGCGCCCTTTGCCATCCATGGGGAGCCGGATATCCAAATGGAGGTCTGGGACGTCACGCCCACGGGATTGAAACTGCAGTTTACCCATATGCCGGGCAAGGCGCGGGACACAACGGAGTACGATTTTGGCTCCTGGTACGAGCTGGAGCAGTATACGGAAGGGGAATGGAAAACTCTGCCTGTATACGCCGAGGCTGAATATGCATGGGAGGATTTGGCTTATAGTATTCCCGCCGAGGGTTCCCAGGTGCTGGAGATTGACTGGGAATGGCTGTATGGATCTCTGGAGGACGGTACATACCGTATCCACAAGAATATATATCCCGAAAAGGACGCGTCCCGGGATCTGTCGATGTACACGGCTTTTTGGGTAGAAAAATGCCGGGAAGGTGAAGAGTAAGTGTAACCGTTCAGCTTGGCTGAACTGTTACGAGTAAGTATGGGAAAGATAATCAGGGGAAGGAAATATGGAAATTCAGAGCCTTATTGTATCTGGTATGGAATTGGTCGGAACGATTGCTTTTGCCGCATCAGGCGCAATGGTTGGGATCCACTGTAGAATGGATGTTTTTGGCGTATGTGTGCTGGGAGTGATTACGGCCGTGGGCGGCGGTATGACAAGGGATATTATTCTTGGAAATGTCCCCGGAGCGCTGACAAATCCGGTGTATGTGGCGGCCGCCGTTGTCACGGCCCTGGTGCTGTTTGCCGTTTTGTATTTTAAAGTCAATGTTTTGCAGGGCAGGATCGGTATCGTATATGATAAGGTTATGCTGGTCATGGATTCGACAGGGCTTGGCATATTTACGGCGGCAGGCGTGATCACCGGAATAAACGCGGGGTATATCGGGGACATTTTTTTGCTGACGGTTCTCGGTACCTTGACCGGTGTGGGCGGCGGACTTTTGCGCGATGTGATGGCGGGGCAGCCGCCCTATATTTTTGTAAAACATGTATACGCCTGTGCTTCGGTGACGGGGGCGGTGTGCTGTGTGTGGGTTTATAGGCTGTTCGGACAGGTTCCGGCCATGTTCATAGCGTCCGGGGTGGTCATGGCAATTCGGTTTCTGGCCGCGCATTTTCGGTGGAATCTGCCGCATGTAAGTTGGGAAAGGAAAAAGCAGCTATGAAATTTTTTCATTTATCCGATCTCCATATTGGACTGAAACTGATGAACCGAGATCTGCGGGAGGATCAGGAATATATTTTGGGACAGATCGTCCGTCTGGCCGGGTGTGAGAAACCGGATGCCATTGTGATCGCGGGTGATATCTATGATAAAGCTGTCCCCTCTGCGGAGGCGGTGGAGGTTTTCGATCATTTTATTGCGGCGCTGACCGAGGCGGCTCCTGACACGGTGGTCATGATGATCAGCGGGAACCATGACAGCGCTCCCCGGGTCAACTGTTTCCGGAGCGTGCTCTCCCGGCAGAAGCTCTACATGATCGGACAGCCGCCCCGGACGGAGGAGGAATATATCGAAAAAGTCACGCTGCGGGACGGATACGGCCCTGTGAATTTTTACCTGCTTCCCTTTGTGAAGCCGTCCATGGTCCGGCAGATCGCGGGAGCGGATGAGAACGGCAATTGTCTTTCCTATAAGGATACGCTGTACCGGTTGATCGGGCGGGAGCAGGTTGACAGCGGAGAACGGAATGTCCTGGTGAGCCATCAGTTTTATCTGCCTGCGGGGAAGAAAGCGGAGGATGTGGAGCGGATGGATTCGGAGATACGCACCGTGGGAAATATCGACGAGGTGTCCGCCGATGTGCTGAAGCCCTTTGACTATGCCGCTCTGGGGCACATCCACAAACCGATGAAAGTGGGTAAGGAGGTCTACCGTTACTGCGGCACGCCTTTGGCCTGTTCTGTCAGCGAGGCGGGGCAGGACAAGGGAGTGGTGATGGTGGAAATGGGAGCCAAAGGCGGGGAGATCAGGATCACCGTCCTGCCGCTGGAACCTCTGCGCCAGGTGCGCGTCATCCGGGGCAGCCTGGAGGAAGTGCTGGGGGAAGCCTGTGAGGATTACGTCACAGTCATTCTCACCGACAGGGCGGATCTGGATATGCTGGACATGCAGGATCGCATCCGCCTTGCCTTTCCCTGTTTGCTGGAGATCAGGAGAGAAAATCTCAGGCCGGTGGCTGTCGGCGGAGAGGCCGCGGTTCATGCGGATCTGGATCCCCTTGCCTTGTGCTGTGCTTTTTTATCGGATCTGGATGATACGGAGAAGGAGATTCTGCGGGATGTAATTCATACTGTGCAGGAGGCATAACAGATGAAGCCAATAAAACTGACGATGGAAGCCTTTGGCTCCTACAGGAACAAAACAGTCATTGATTTCACAAAAACAAACCAGAATCTTTTTCTGATCACCGGGGATACCGGGGCGGGCAAAACGACCATATTTGACGCACTGGTATTTGCGCTGTACGGAGAGGCCAGCTCCTCGGCCAATAAAAAGGACGGTATGGAATTGCAGAGCCAGTTTGCGGGACTGGAAGTGGAGCCCTTTGTGGAACTGGAATTCTCCGTGGGCGCGCGGAGAGACCGGTATACGGTGCGCCGCATTCCCCGCCATCAGCGGCCGCTAAAGAGAGGTAGGGGAATCAAGGAGGAGAGCGGGACGGTTTCCCTGCTTATGCCTGACGGCACGGAGTATCCCCAGAAGGAGACGGACAGGAAGCTGGAGGAGATTGTCGGTCTGACCAAAAGCCAGTTCATGCAGGTGGCCATGATCGCCCAGGGTGAGTTTATGGAGATGCTTCGTGCCAAATCTGACGATAAGAAGGTGGTCTTTCGGAAGCTGTTCAATACAAAGTTATTTCAGGACATCGCGGAAGAACTCTTCAGGCGGAAGAAGTCCAGGGAAAAGGAAGTGGAGACAATCCGGATCGTGTTTCAGACAGAGGCCGCCCATGTGGCCGTTCCCGAAAACTACGGGCGGGCCGGGGAATGGCAGTCGGTAAGGCAGCGCATAGAAAAAGCGGGAAAGCCCACGATTACGGATATGGAAGCGCTGCTTGATGAGCTGCGGCTTTTGTGTGAAGCGCTGGAAGCGGACAGAGACCGGGCCCGGGAAGCTTTTGCACAGGCCAGTGCGCACAGGGACGAGATGGCAGACGCCTGTACAAAGGCGGAGGAATTGCTCATATTTTTTGATCAGTTGGAGAAAGCTGCGGAGGAGTTGGCGTGGTGCCGGGAAAATGAAAAGGAAGTAGAAGAAGCCAGGGCTTTGATCACGGGGTTGCGGAGCGCTTACAGCATTCGGGCGGAATATCAGCTATACGAAAGCGTTTTGAAACAGACGATGGCCACCCGAACCAAGTTGGAAAAGCAGCAAAAGCTGCTGCCCGAGCTGGAACGGGCGGAGCAGAAGACCGTCGCGGACGAAATCGAGGCAGGTAAGCTGTATGAACAGGAATTGGAAATATGCAGCAGAATTGAAGACCGTGTGAAAAGGGCCCTGGAGTTATTTGAAAAAGTAGAAAAAGCCAGGAAAGAGGAGGCCGACGCCCAGGCGGCTTTGGATGAGGCCAAAGAGGCGGCCCGGACGGAGGCGGACAGGCTGGGCGCCCTGGAAAAGCAGGAGAAAGAGTGGCGGGAGCAGTCGGAGCGGCTGGCCGGCGCGGAGAAAGGGCTGGCCCTGTGGAAAGTGAAGGATGATGCGGCGGATGGACTGGCCCGGGAAGCCGAGGCGGTCTGCAAAGCGCAGAAAAATATTGAGGAACAGAGGAAAAAAGCCGGGCAGGCAAAAAAAGACTATGTGTTGGCCAGCGCAATCTATGAAAAAGAAAACAGCTGCTATGAAGAAATGAGGAAGGCTTTTCTCGATGAGCAGGCAGGTTTCCTTGCCGGCGAGCTGAAAGCAGGAGAGCCCTGTCCGGTCTGCGGTTCCCGGGAACATCCCAATCCCTGCGGGCGTACAGAGATTCACGAGGAATTGTCCCGGGAAGTTGTTGACAATATGGCCGAGACGGTCAATGAGCTGCGTGCCAGGCAGGAAAAACTGGCCGCAGAGGCCAGATCCCGGGGAGACATTCTTGCCGAGAGTGAGAGACGTTTTAAAGAGGATACGGAAAAACTGTACCGGCAGATGGAAGAATGGGATGATCTCCTTGTTATTTCTTCAGAAATGACTCCGGGAGAGGCGAAAAAGCTGCTCGATCATGGAAAGCAGCGCATACAGGCGGAAGGAAAGCAGCTTGAGAGCGATGTACAGACATACCGGAAACTCCAGGATTCTCTGCGCACGGTGGATCAGGAAAAGGAAAAGCTTCAGACCGCGGTGGAACAGACCAGGGAACGGATGGCGGCGGCGGCCGGCGTATGGGAGGCGAAACGGGCGGCCCTGAACGCCCTGGAGCAGGGAAAAGAGTATCCGTCAGAAACTGACGCCCGCCAGGCGGGGCTTGCGGCCAGACAGGCCAGAGACGAAAAGAACGCTGCCCATCAAGCGGCAAAAAAGGCGGCAAAGGATGCGAAATCCGGCAAGGAGAGCGCGGAAACACTGGTTCGCCAATACTCCCGGGAACTGCCGGTACAGGAAGAACAGTGTAGGCGGCGCCGGGACGCTTATGAGGCGGTCATGGCCCGAAAAGCCATGGCCGAGAAGGCGTGGATGGCCCTTGTTAAAGAGTATGATAGTGAGGAGGCGGACAGACGGCAGAATACGGTGGATTCTTATAATAAGAAGAAGGCATCCGCCGAACAGATGCAGGCGTCTGCTCGGGAGGCTATCGGAGGCAGAGAAAAACCGGCGCTGGCAGACAGGCAGCGGGAAAAAGATGAGGCTGAGGAAAAGCGAAACGCGGCCCAGGAAACATTAAGGCAATGTGAAGCGTGTTACCGTGCGGCGGATAATGCCCGTAAAGCCATGGCTCCCAAAATGCCAGAGCGGAAAAAGGCCGTGGAAGAGCACGCGAAGCTGGATACATTGTACAGGCTGGTGTCCGGGAATGTGAAGGGATCCCGGATGGATCTGGAAACTTATGTGCAGCGGTACTATCTGGAAAAAATCCTCCATGCGGCCAACCGCCGCTTTCGGGATATGTCCGCCGGGCAGTTTGAGCTCCGGATGTGCGATTTGAAAAAGGCTGGCGAGGGAAAAAACAGAGGGCTGGATCTGATGGTGCATTCTACGGTTACGGGGAAGGAGCGGGAGATCCGTACCCTGTCCGGCGGGGAATCTTTCATGGCGGCCCTGTCTTTGTCTCTGGGCATGGCTGATCAGATTTGCGAGACGTCTGCGGCCATCAGCCTGGATATCATGTTTATCGACGAGGGTTTTGGCTCCCTCGACGAGCATTCCCGCAGCCAAGCGGTGCGGGTGCTCCAGGAGATGGCCGGCGGCTCCAGGCTGGTGGGCATTATTTCCCATGTGACGGAACTAAAGCAGGAGATCGACGATCAGCTCATCGTCCGGAAGGATGAGGAGGGCAGCCATGTGCGGTGGCAGATCAGTTAAAAAAAGAGATTGTTCTGTGGGCCTATGTGCGGAAATTATTAAAAGAAAATGAAAAATCAGGAATATTTCGGGCGAATACCCATTGAAAAACGGGGGAGGTTACTTTATAATGTATCATGGCTGAAATTGGTGTATATTATTATTATAGAAAATGGAGGGCTGAAAAATGAGTAACACAGCACAAAACGCAGCAAGCCAGAGGATCACTTCCCTGCTTGATGACAACAGCTTTGTTGAAATCGGCGGCCGGATTACAGCCAGGAATACGGATTTCAACCTGTCGGAGAAGGATACCCCATCCGATGGCGTTATCACGGGCTATGGTGTGATTGACGGCAACCTGGTTTATGTATACAGCCAGGACGCTGCTGTATTAAATGGTACGATCGGCGAAATGCACGCGAAAAAGATCGCGAGACTGTATGATTTTGCCATGAAAACGGGAGCGCCCGTGATCGGACTGGTGGATTGTGCGGGTCTGCGTCTGCAGGAAGCGACGGATGCCCTGAACGGTTTTGGGGAGATCTACATGAAACAGTCGCTGGCTTCCGGCGTCATTCCCCAGATCACGGCAGTATTCGGCACCTGCGGCGGCGGTATGGCCGTGGTATCCGGGCTGACAGATTTTACGTTTATGGAGAGCGGCAAAGGCAGACTCTTTGTAAACGCACCTAATACCATCGATGGCAATGAAGTGTCTAAATGCGATACGGCTTCAGCGGAATATCAGAGCCATGAGACAGGCCTGGTGGATTATGTGGGCAAAGAGGATGACGTCCTGAGCCAGATCCGCGTGCTGGTCTCCATGCTTCCTTCCAATAATGAGGACGATGATACCTTTACAGGATGTGAGGATGACCTTAACCGCGTCTGCAGCGATATTGCGGGATGTGCCGGCGATACGGCCATTGCGCTGTCGAGAATTGGTGATGACAATATTTTCTTTGAGACGAAAGCGGGCTATGGAAAAGATATCGTGACCGGTTTTATCAAGCTGAACGGCTCGACTGTGGGAGCCGTGGCCAACCGCAGCGAGATTTATGGAGAGGACGGCGAGCTGGCAGAGAAGATGGACGGCACTCTTTCCGCCAGAGGGGCAAAGAAGGCCGCGGAGTTCGTGGAATTCTGTGACGCTTTCAATATCCCGGTACTGACCCTGACCAACGTTAAGGGATTCAAGACCACCAAATGTGCGGAGAATAATATGGCCAAGTCCGTGGCTGCCATGACGTATGCCTTTGCCAATGCTACAGTGCCCAAGGTGAATGTGATTGTTGGCGCGGCTTACGGCAGCGCTTATGTGGTGATGAACAGTAAAGCAATCGGCGCGGATATGGTTTATGCCTGGCCGGCAGCTGAGGTGGGCATGATGGATGCGAAATCCGCGGCAAAAATCATGTACCCGGATGCTGATGCGGCTACTGTCAACGAAAAAGCGGCTGAGTATGCGGCCCTGCAGTCCGGCGTTGCCTCTGCGGCAGCCCGCGGCTATGTGGACACCATTATTGAACCCGAGGATACAAGGAAATATGTGATCGGCGCATTTGAGATGCTTTACGCGAAGAGAGAAGACCGTCCGGACAAAAAGCACGGAACGGTTTAAAGCGAGGTGAAGCAGATGAAAAGATTGAGTAAAAAATTACTGGCGTTTCTGCTGGTTGTGATCAGTGTGATGGCCCTCAGCGCCTGCAGCAGCACCAAGGAGAGTGCGGATTCCGATGTGGATCCCGCCATGCAGGAGTCTATCAAGGCCCAGGTGGAAAATATACTGAACACACTAAACGGGCTGAGCGACGAGGATATAGTTAATTATAAAGATGTGGATGACAGCTTTACCGTATCTGCTGTGACGGCCTATGAGGCTGTGAAAGACGAACTGGGGACTTATACCTCCATTGGTGATGTGGAGATCGAGGAAGACGGCGACATGATTACTGCCACCACCACCGCAGCCTTTGAGCAGGCAACGGCTACCGTTACGTTAAATATTGATGCGGCCACATATGCCATGCAATCTCTGAGTATGGATGTGAATTATACTTTGGCCCAGACGCTGCAGAGAGCGGGATTGAATACTTTGATGGGCGTGGGCATTGTGTTTGTTGTACTGGTGTTCCTGAGCTTTATCATCTCCCTGTTCCGGTTTATCGGCGCGGCTGCGGATAAGAGTATGGTGAGCCATGAGGCGCCCAAGCCGATACCGCCGGCTCCCGTGCAGGCTCCGGCAGCGCAGAGTACGCCGGAGGAAACGGATGATACGGAGCTGGTCGCCGTGATCGCCGCCGCGATCGCCGCCTCAGAAAATATGTCCACAGACAGTTTTGTGGTTCGTTCCATCAGAAAAGTGAATAAAACGAAATGGCGTAACGCCTAATTATACAGGAGGATTTTATCATGAAAAATTATACGATCACAGTGAATGGCAATGTTTATGATGTAACCGTAGAAGAAGGACAGTCCACCGGCGCAGCGGCTCCCAGGGCAGCGGCTCCCAAGGCGGCGCCCGCACCGGCAGCGGCTCCCAAGGCAGCAGCGCCCGCACCGGCAGCCGGAGCAGGCTCCGTGACCGTGGCCGCTTCCGTGCCGGGCAAGGTGTTCAAGGTGGAGGCCAGCGTGGGCCAGGCTGTGAAGACGGGCGACAATATCATAATCCTTGAGGCTATGAAAATGGAAATTCCGGTGGTGGCTCCCCAGGACGGAACAGTGGCAAGTATCAATGTGGCAGTCGGCGATGCCGTAGAGAACGGCGATGTATTGGCTACCATGAACTAAGTGTAATGGTACAAGTTGCTGAATCTTGAATGGAGGTACGAACATGTCTTATGTGACAAATACATTGTCAAATCTGCTGGAACAGACAGCTTTCATGAATCTGACTGTGGGAAACTACATCATGATCCTGGTGGCCTGTGTGTTCCTGTATCTGGCAATCGCAAAAGGATTTGAGCCTCTGCTGCTGGTGCCGATCGCTTTCGGTATGCTTCTGGTCAATATCTATCCGGATATCATGGCGGAAGCCTACGTGGACGCCAACGGCATTGAACATGCAGCGGGCTTATTACACTATTTTTATCTGATGGATGAGTGGAGTATCCTGCCGTCCCTGATCTTTATGGGCGTGGGCGCTATGACGGATTTCGGCCCGCTGATCGCCAACCCGAAGAGTTTTCTTCTGGGCGCGGCCGCCCAGCTGGGTATTTACGCGGCTTACTTTTTCGCTATCTTCATGGGCTTTGGCGGAAAAGCGGCGGCTGCCATTTCCATCATTGGAGGCGCGGACGGCCCAACGTCGATCTTCCTGGCCGGTAAGCTGGGGCAGACGGGGCTCATGGGCCCCATTGCCGTGGCGGCTTATTCCTATATGGCGCTGGTGCCGATCATCCAGCCGCCCATCATGAAGCTCCTGACCACGGAGGAACAGCGCAAAATCAAAATGGAGCAGCTGCGTCCGGTGTCCAAGCTGGAAAAGATCCTGTTCCCCATCGTTATCACCATCGTTGTATGTATGATCCTGCCCACCACGGCTCCGCTGGTCGGTATGCTGATGCTCGGCAACCTGTTCCGTGAGTCCGGTGTGGTAAAACAGCTCCAGGAGACGGCTTCCAATGCTCTGATGTATATCGTTGTTATCCTGCTGGGAACTTCCGTGGGCGCTACTACCAGCGCCGAGGCATTCCTGAATATGGATACCATCAAGATCGTTGTCCTCGGTTTGATCGCTTTTGCCATCGGTACGGCGGGTGGTGTGATCTTTGGCCGGATCATGTGCGCAGCCACAGGCGGCAAGATCAATCCGTTGATCGGTTCTGCTGGTGTTTCCGCTGTTCCCATGGCGGCCCGTGTGTCCCAGAAGGTGGGTGCGGAGGCAGATCCGACGAACTTCCTGCTGATGCATGCGATGGGCCCGAATGTGGCCGGCGTTATCGGCACCGCTGTGGCGGCCGGTACTTTCATGGCTATCTTCGGTGTATAATGATAAGAGAATAAGGAGGTTTTATTATGGCAGATACAACGAAAAGACCAATTAAAATAACTGAGACAATCCTGCGTGACGCCCATCAGTCTCTGATCGCTACTCGTATGACGACAGAGCAGATGCTGCCCATCGTGGACAAACTGGATAAAGTAGGCTATCATTCTGTAGAGTGCTGGGGCGGCGCTACCTTCGACGCTTCCCTGCGTTTCCTCAAGGAAGATCCCTGGGAGAGGCTGCGCAAATTCCGCGACGGCTTTAAAAATACCAAGCTGCAGATGCTGTTCCGCGGCCAGAACATCCTGGGTTACCGCCCCTATGCCGATGACGTGGTGGAGTATTTCGTTCAGAAATCCATTGCCAACGGTATCGATATCATCCGTATTTTTGATTGCCTGAACGATCTGCGGAACCTGCAGACGGCGGTAAAGGCGGCCAATAAAGAGAAAGGCCATGCGCAGGTGGCCCTGTCCTACACCCTGGGTGACGCCTATACCCTGGAGTACTGGACGGAGATCGCCAAACGTATCGAGGATATGGGGGCCAATTCCATCTGTATCAAGGATATGGCCGGACTGCTGCTTCCCTATGCAGCCACAGAGCTGATCAGCGCGTTGAAGGATGCCACATCCCTGCCGATCCAGCTGCACACCCATTATACCTCCGGCGTGGCTTCCATGACTTACATGAAAGCCGTAGAGGCCGGTGTGGACGTGATCGATACGGCCATGTCGCCCTTTGCCCTGGGTACATCCCAGCCCGCTACAGAGGTTATGGTGGAGACCTTCAAGGGTACGCCCTACGACACAGGCTTTGATTCCAATCTGCTGGACGAGATCGCCGACTATTTCCGTCCCATCCGCGACGAGGCTCTGGAGAGCGGCCTGCTGAATCCGAAGAACCTGGGCGTCAATATTAAGACCCTGCTGTATCAGGTGCCCGGCGGTATGCTGTCCAACCTGACCTCCCAGCTCAAAGATATGCATGCGGAGGATAAATATTACGAGGTGCTGGAGGAGGTGCCGAAGGTGCGTAAGGATCTCGGCGAGCCGCCCCTTGTTACACCGTCTTCCCAGATTGTGGGTACTCAGGCCGTTATGAACGTAATCCAGGGCGAGCGTTACAAGATGGTGACGAAGGAGACCAAGGCCGTCCTTTCCGGTGAGTACGGAGCTACAGTTAAGCCTTTCGATCCCGAGGTGCAGAAGAAGTGTATCGGTGACAAAGAGCCCATCACCTGCCGTCCGGCCGATCTGCTGGAGAATGAGCTGGATAAGCTGGAGAGCGAGATGTCCCAGTGGAAAGAGCAGGATGAGGACGTGCTGTCCTACGCGCTGTTCCCCCAGGTGGCCGTTGACTTCTTTAAATACAGGGAGGCCCAGACTACGAAGGTGGATCCTACCGTGGCTGACAATAAAAACGGCGCTTATCCGGTATAGGAAACAGATATTACGGCATATCTATACCAGAGATTTGAAGCTATATATGGTTTCAGGTCTCTGGCTTTTTTATTTGTGGGAGAATATAAAAATTTCGTAACCATTCACTGCCTTTACAGTTATAAAATTTCAGGTTATCCGCACATTCTGATATTCTTCTATGATTTCGTTCAATGTGACAGACTGCATACTGGATCTCAAATCTTTGCGGATTTTACTGTAAGGCATTTCCAGAACTGCGTGGATGTTTTTTCCTATCGGACAAAGCGGTGAGGGCATTGCGTGGACGCCTATTAATTTTTTTATGGTATCCGGTTCCAACGCCATGCAGATACGGTACAGAGTGATAGTTTCAGGAGGACAGTTCAAAGCGGCTCCTCCTGTGCCGGGGAAGCGGCCGTATAAAAAGGCCGGCGCCGGATTGGTTCCAAAAGCCACGAAAGATTGTACCGGATGCGGCTTATGTGCAAAACAATGTCCGGCCCGGGCTATCAGCCCGGGAAATATCCGGGAGACAGATCCCGGGAAGTGTATTTCCTGTATGCGCTGTATAACGGAGTGCCCGCATTCTGCCAGAAAGGTTAATAGCGCGATGGTAGCCGCAGCGTCTCTGATCATTAAAAGAGCGTGCGCTGTCAGGAAGGAGTGTGAGTTGTTCGTTTGAATGTTTCGGCAAAGGGATCTTGCTTTGAAAGGCTGAGAACTCTGCTGGAACGTTTGTATAGAATTGGAGGACATAGATAGTGATAAAAAGATTGAGAGAAATAGCTATGCACACAGGTTTTTTGGAAACTGGCATAATTGAAGTCGGCGCTTTGCAATACCATGCCGCTGTCCGTGAAATTTGTGAGGAAAACAGTTGTGGAAATTATGGGCAGTCTTGGGCCTGTCCTCCGGCAGTTGGTACCTTAGAGCAGTGCAGGGAACGATGCGGGCAATATCAGAGGATGATGCTGTTCAGCGGAAGATATACTATAGAAGATTCTTTTGATTTTGAAGGGATGACCGATAGTATGATTCAATTTAAAAAACAAGTGGAACAGTTTGATGAACAAATTAAAAGTTATCTGGATGATTATATGCTGTTATCAAATGAAGGATGCGGCAGATGTAAAAAATGTACCTGGCCAGACGCTCCATGCAGGTTTGAAAATAAGCTTTATCATTCTATTGAAGGATATGGCCTGATGGTCAGTCAGCTGGCAGAACAGGCTGGTATCAATTACAATAATGGGGAAAATACAATTACGTATTTTGGCGCTTTGTTGTTCTGAATGTCGGTATGCCCATATAGTTTTCATGGGGCGCTTTTGTGTTTGACATTAAAATTTCCCTTTTCCCCTTGCAAATCCTGGTAGACAGTGGTATACTTTGTGAGAACTTAATAAAATGATACCAGAGTAAGAGTGAACTTCGGTTCACTCTTATTTGTTGGTATGCGTCAGTATATACGTGTTTGTATGGTCTGGAGGGAGGCGTATTTTGAGTAAACGTGAGGAATACGAGCAGAAAGCGGAAGCCCTGCTTATGCCGGTTATAGAGGCCGGTAATTACGAGCTGGTGGACGTGGAATATGTGAAGGAGGCAGGCACCTGGTATCTGCGGGCCTATGTGGATAAAGAGGGCGGTATTACCATTGATGACTGTGAGAAGGTCAGCCGGGCCTTCAGTGATCTTCTGGACCGGGAGGATTTTATCGAGGACGCCTATATTCTGGAAGTCAGTTCTCCGGGATTGGGCCGTCCGCTGAAAAAAGAAAAGGATTATAAGCGCAGCATGGGTAAAGAGCTGGAAATACGCACCTACAAAGCGGTTGACGGCAGCAAAGAATTTTGCGGAACTCTGTGCGCATATGATAATGGAACCGTAACTATCAGGCAGGAGGATGGGTCCGACAGGACGTTTGACAAAAAAGAAATCGCATTGATACGGCTGGCATTCGATTTCTAGAAGATCAGGAGGAATAAGGGAAAAAATGAATACAGAACTACAAGAGGCATTGATGATCCTGGAGCGGGAGAAGAATATCAGCAGGGAGACGATCCTGGACGCCATTGAACAGTCGCTGCTCCAGGCCTGCAAGAATCATTTCGGCAAAGCGGATAATGTAACCGTGACGATCAACCGCGAAACCTGTGATTTTCGTGTGACCGCTGCCAAGACCGTTGTCGAGGAAGTGGAAGATCCGGTCATGGAGATCAGCCTGTCTGAAGCGAAAATGATCGATCCGTCCTATGAACCCGGGGATGTGGTCAACGAGGAGATCCAGTCTAAATCCTTTGGCCGTATTGCCACGCAGAACGCCAAAAATGTGATCTTGCAGAAAATACGCGAGGAGGAGCGCAAGGTACTCTATAATGAGTATTACGGTAAGGAACGCGAGGTAGTCACCGGTATCGTACAGCGGTATCTGGGAAGGAATGTCAGCGTCAATCTGGGCAAGGTGGATGCGATATTAAATGAAAATGAGATGATCAAGGGAGAATCCTTCCGGCCTACAGAGCGTATCAAGGTGTACGTGCTGGAGGTGAAGGATACGTCCAAGGGCCCCAAGGTACTGCTTTCCAGAACCCATCCGGAGATGGTTAAGAGGCTTTTTGAGGCGGAAGTGACGGAGGTGCGCGACGGAACCGTGGAGATCCGGGCCATCGCCAGGGAAGCCGGTTCCCGTACCAAGATTGCCGTGTGGTCAAACGATTCCGATGTGGACGCGGTGGGAGCTTGTGTCGGCATGAACGGTTCCCGGGTCAACACCATTGTTGCAGAGCTGGGAGGAGAGAAAATCGATATCATCAACTGGAATGAGAACCCGGCGCTTCTAATTGAGAACGCATTGAGTCCGGCGAAGGTAATTACCGTTCTGGCTGATCCTGATGAGAAAGACGCCCTGGTCATTGTGCCGGATTATCAGTTGTCCCTGGCCATTGGCAAGGAGGGGCAGAACGCCCGTCTGGCGGCCCGCCTGACAGGATATAAGATTGATATTAAGAGCGAAACCCAGGCCAGAGAATCCGGAGATTTCGAGTATTACGAGCAGGAAGATGATGAGTATTATGAAGATGAATACGAGGATACGGAAGAAGGCTATGATGAGGGCGCAGATGATGAGGCGGAAGTTTTTGAGTCCGGCGATGTAGAAACAGATGCCTATGCCGAAGAAGAGCCCGTCAGTGCGGAGAATAACAGTGTGGACGAAAATTATGGAGAAGAAAGTATAGAAGCCAGTTCGGAAGAGACAGACGATGTTGCCGGTGAGGTCGGGGACGGTGGTGAAGAAGATGATGAAGAAAATGAAGACGCCGATGCGTAAATGCACAGGATGCGGCGAAATGAAGAACAAAAAAGAAATGTTCCGCATCTTGAAAACCCCGGAAGATGAGATCGTCCTGGATGCCACGGGCAGGAAAAACGGCAGGGGCGCTTATCTGTGCCCGTCCTCCGCTTGTCTGGGACTGGCAATAAAAAGCAGGGGACTGGAACGTTCCCTCAAGGTTACTATCCCGGAAACGGTTTATGAGGAACTGAAAAAGGAGATGGCAGCCATTGAACAATCATAAGGTTCTGTCTTTTATCGGAATATGCATGAAGGCCGGAAAGCTGGTCAGCGGCGAATTTTCCGTGGATAAGGCGGTCAAGGGAGGGCAGGCTTATCTGGTTCTTGTGGCCGGTGATGTGTCTCCCGGCAGCAAGAAACATTATACAGATATGTGCCGGTATTATCATGTGCCGATCCGCTTTCTCAGTTCCAAAGAGGAACTGGGAAGGACGCTGGGCAAAGAATATCGGGCTTCCCTGGCTGTGCTGGATGAGAACATGGCCCGGGCATTGCAGAAAAAGATAGAAGCGGAAGTGTAAATATAAATTTAGGAAAGGTTGGTGTAGATTTGCAGAAACGCAAGGTTCATGAGATCGCAAAAGAATATCATGTGACCAACCGGGAGATTCTTGAATTTCTGAAATCCCGGAATGTGGACGTAAAAAGCCATATGAGTTCGGTCGATACACCACAAGAGAAACTGATACAAGAGGAATTTTCTCGCAGATCAGGCAAACAGATAGAAAATACGGAGGCAAAATCACAGTTGCAAAGAGAGACAAATCATAAGGAAAAAACAGAGAGTAAGGAAAACAAAGAGGTAAAGGGTCAGGAGAGGACTACGGTTCGGCCTAAAAAGAAAAATCTGATCCAGGTGTTCCGTCCCCGGAACGCGAAGACTCCGGAGGGGAAAAACTTTCATAAGAATGCAGTAAAACCGGGAGCCAAGCAGGGGACAAAGTCTGCGAAAGCGGCTCCGAAACCGGAACCGGCCAGAAAGAAAGCGGCTCCTAAGGCGGAGCCGGCCGCTAAAGCAGAGGCGGCTCCCAAGGCAGAGCCGATCTCCAGGGAGGAGACTGCGGCAAAAGTGGCTTCCCGTATGGCTTCGGCTGCCAAAGCCATAGCCAGGCCGGAAAAGACAGAGACTGCGCCGAAGACGGCCCCGTCCGCTAAAGAAGAGCCTGCCATTAAGGCAGCCTCCCAGGCGGAGACGGTTCCCGGTGTTGAAAAAGACAGTAAGGGCCAGACGCAGGAAAACAGGGAGAAACAGCTGAATACTCAGAGGACGAGACAGACAGAAACCTCCCAGGCAGAGACAGCGAAAGCGGATACGGAGAGAGAGAGTTCTGCAAGAGCGGAGACCGTTCGGGGTGATTCCGAGGCCAGGGGCCAGAAGCGGACGCCCAGATCCCAGGCTGTTTCAGGAACAGGCCAGGAGCGCCGGGGAACAGGCCAGCGCAGAACAACCGGGGGAACAGGCCAGGAGCGCAGAAGTACCGCTACAGGTCAGATGCAGGGCCAGAGACGGCAGGACGGCGACCGCAGGAGCGCGGGCGGCGGACAGAGGAGCGGTTCCGCCTTTGGTCAGAGGCGCGACGGCCAGGGCCAGCGGGGATTCGGCGGAGCACGTACCGGCGACGGTTCACGCACACCCAGGACCGGCGACGGCCAGAGAACCGGTAGTTTCGGCCAGAGACGGCAGGACGGCGACCGCAGGGGCCCGGGTGCGGGCAGAGGTTTTGTTCAGGGCGGAGACGGCCGCAGACAGACGCCGTTCGACAATAAAAGAAGTGACAGCCGCAAGCCGGCTGCGTCCGAGGATATGGGTCTGGCTAAGAAACCATCCCGTGACGGGAAGAAAGAGAAAAATAAAGAGAGAGAGAAAGTATCCCAGCGGGAAAATAAGATGACCAACGACAGGAGGACAGGCGGCAACCGTCCCAACCAGGGATTCCGTCAGAATTCCCGTCTGCCTAAAGCTCTTCAGAAACCCGCCCGTCCCCAGCCCAAGAAAGAGGAGCCGAAGGAGGTTATCAAGGAAATCCAGATTCCCGAGAAACTGACCATCCGTGAGTTGGCGGAAGCCATGAAAAAGCAGCCCTCTGAGATCGTGAAGAAGCTGTTTATGCAGGGCATGCTGGTGACGGTAAACCAGGAGATTGATTACGAGAAAGCCAGTGAGATCGCGCTGGAGTACGATATTATAGCCGAACCCGAGGAGAAGGTGGATGTGATCGCCGAGCTTCTTAAGGAGGATGAGGAGAGCGAGGATGAAATGGTTTCCCGTCCGCCTGTGGTCTGCGTCATGGGCCATGTTGACCATGGAAAGACCTCCCTGCTGGATGCTATCCGCAATACCCGGGTGACAGATAAAGAAGCGGGCGGTATTACCCAGGCCATCGGCGCCTCTGTGGTGTCCATCAATGGCCGGAAGATCACCTTCCTGGATACACCCGGCCATGAGGCGTTTACGGCCATGCGTATGCGTGGAGCGACCTCCACGGATATTGCGGTGCTGGTGGTGGCCGCCGATGACGGCGTGATGCCCCAGACGCTGGAGGCCATCAGCCATGCGAAAGCCGCCGGTGTGGAGATCATCGTGGCGGTTAATAAGATCGATAAGCCGGGGGCCAATATAGACAGGGTGAAACAGGAGCTGTCCGAACAGGGCCTGGTGCCCGAAGACTGGGGCGGCAGTACTATCTGCGTGCCGGTGTCTGCCAAGACCCATGAGGGTATCGAGGATCTTCTGGAAATGATCCTTCTGACCGCCGATGTCATGGAACTGAAAGCGAACGCAAACCGTAGAGCCAGAGGTCTGGTGATTGAGGCCAAGCTGGATAAGGGCAAAGGTCCTGTGGCCAGCATTCTGGTACAGAAGGGTACGCTCCATGTGGGTGATTTCATCGCTGCGGGAGCCTGCTCCGGCAAAGTCCGGGCCATGATGGACGATATGGGACGCCGCGTGAAATCGGTAGGCCCCTCCGTTCCGGTGGAGATTCTGGGCCTCAATGACGTGCCGAATGCCGGCGAGGTGCTGGTGGCTACGGAGAATGATAAAGAGGCGAAGAACTTTGCCGCCACCTTTATTTCCGAGAATAAAAATAAGCTTCTGGAAGAAACTAAATCCAGGATGTCTCTGGATGATCTGTTCAGCCAGATCAAAGAGGGTAATCTGAAAGAGCTGAACCTGATCGTTAAGGCTGATGTACAGGGATCGGTGGAGGCCGTGAAACAGAGCCTGACCAAGCTGTCCAACGAGGAGATCCTGGTCAAAGTGATCCACAGCGGCGCCGGAATCATCAACGAGTCCGACGTTTCCCTGGCCGCCGCCTCCAACGCCATCATCATCGGTTTCAATGTCAAAGTAGACGCTACTGCCAAAGCTACGGCAGATCACGAGGGTGTGGATGTCCGGCTGTACAGTATCATTTACCAGGCCATCGAGGATGTGGAAGCTGCCATGAAGGGGATGCTGGATCCGATCTACGAGGAGAAAGTGATCGGCCATGCGGAGATCCGTCAGATTTTCAAAGCCTCCGGCGTGGGCAATATCGCCGGAAGCTACGTGATGGACGGTCTATTCCAGCGGGGCTGTAAAGTCCGCATCACCCGCGAGGGCAAGCAGATCTTCGAGGGGAATCTGGCGTCTCTGCGCCGTTTTAAAGATGACGTCAAGGAGGTCAAGACAGGATTTGAGTGCGGTCTGCTGTTTGAGGGCTTCAATGAGATCCAGGAGCTAGATATGGTAGAGGCGTATATTATGGTGGAGGTTCCCCGATAGGCTGCGGGCTTTTACAGTAAGAGGATATATATGAGGAAAAACAGTATAAAGAATACGAGAATTAACGGAGAAGTACTCCGTGAGCTCAGCGTGATCATCCGTCAGGAGATTAAGGATCCCCGCATCCATATGATGACTTCGGTGACCGGGGTGGAGGTAGCGCCTGATCTGAAAACCTGCAAAGCATTTATCAGCGTGTTGGGCAGCGATCAGGAGAAAAAGGATACCCTGGAGGGATTGAAGAACGCGGAGGGGTATGCGCGCCGTATGCTGGCTAAACGGCTGAATCTGCGTCATACGCCGGAGATTCGTTTTATCCTGGATCAGTCTATCGAGTACGGTGTGAATATGTCCCGTCTGATCGACCAGGTGCAGGGCGCGGGGAAGGATGAAGACAATGAAGATTGAACAAATGCTGGAGGGCGCCGTTTCGCTGGCTATTGCGGGGCATGTGCATCCGGACGGGGACTGTGTCGGTTCCTGTATGGGGCTGTACCTGTATTTGAAGAAGAATATGCCGGGGCTGGCGGTGGATATTTATCTGGAAGAGCCCCAGGACGTATTCTCTTATATTCAGGATATAGACAGGGTACAGACTGTGTATGACCCGGAGAAATCCTATGATGTGTTTCTGACCTTGGACGCCAGTAGCGTGGAACGCATCGGCGTGGCCGGCTGCTGCCGGGAGAAAGCGGGTAAAACGATCTGTATCGATCATCATTTTACGAATCCGGGTATCGGTATGGTC
Organism: uncultured Lachnospiraceae bacterium; assembly: GCA_910588295.1. Taxonomy (GTDB): domain Bacteria; phylum Bacillota; class Clostridia; order Lachnospirales; family Lachnospiraceae; genus UBA11957. The sequence continues at coordinate 109,041 of CAJUQO010000003.1, forward strand.
AATGTGATCGACGCCGACGCCAGCTCCTCCTGCGAGGTGCTTTACGGCCTGCTGGATGATGGAAAAATTGATCAGGCCATAGCGGAAGCCCTGTATACAGGAATGATTCATGATACGGGCGTATTTCAGTATGCCAATACACGGCCACAGACGATGCGGATTGCGGCGGCTCTTATGGAGAAGGGAATCAATTTTTCCTGGATTATAGAGCATTCTTTTTATGAGAAAACATACGGCCAGGGGCGTATCTTGGGCCGCGTGCTGGAAAAAAGCGGCTTGTATCTTAACGATCAGATAATCGTCGGTGTGGCCCGGAAGAAAGATCTGGAGGAGTTCGATGTGACCGCAAAGGATATGGACGGTATTGTCAGCCAGCTCAGGCTGACCAGAGGGGTTCAGGCCGCCATATTTCTCTATCCGGCATCGGAAGACAGCTATAAGGTAAGCCTGCGGGCTAAAGGAGATGTGGATGTCAGCGCGGTTGCCGGTGCTTTCGGCGGCGGCGGACATATCCGGGCCGCGGGCTGTACGATAAAGGGTACGGCGGAGGAAGTGACAGAGCTGCTGCTGCATGAGATAAAGAAAAAGCTGTGAGCGGAGAAGGATGATGAACGGGATTCTCAACGTATATAAAGAAAAAGGCTACACCTCCCATGACGTGGTGGCAAAGCTGCGCGGGATTCTGCATCAGAAAAAGATCGGCCATACGGGCACTCTCGATCCGGATGCCACGGGCGTGCTTCCCGTCTGCCTGGGGAAAGCGACAAAGGTCTGCGACCTGCTGACCGAGGAGCGGAAAAGCTATGAGGCCGTTCTGCTTTTGGGACGGGAGACGGATACCCAGGATATCAGCGGACGGATCCTTACGGAGTCTCCGGTTCGGGTAAGCGAGGATGAAGTGCGGGATTGTCTGGCAGGTTTTATCGGCGAGGGTATGCAGGTGCCGCCGATGTATTCCGCTATCCGGATCAACGGCCGCAGGCTGTATGAACTGGCCAGGCAGGGCGTAGAGGTGGAGCGACAGGCCCGTCCGGTGCATTTTTATGATATTACCGTGCTGGATATGGAACTTCCCAGGGTACGCTTCTCGGTGACCTGCTCCCGGGGGACATACATACGCACCCTCTGCTACGATATCGGCGTTAAGCTCGGCTGCGGCGGCTGTATGGAGAGCCTTGTCCGTACCCGGGTGGGGATCTTTAGCCTGGAGGACAGCCGTACCCTGGATCAGATCGCCGCCTCCGTGGAGGAAAACGGCGTGCCGGATGGGTTGATCAGCCTGGATCATCTGTTTGGCGATTTGGCGGAGGTGGTGTTGCAGCCGGACGGTGATAAGCTGGCCCACAACGGTAATGTATTCCATGTATCCTATATGAAAAAGCAGAGCCGCAGGGATTGGCGGCATCTGCAGGAGGTTCGCGTTTACGACAGCGAGGGATGCTTTGTGGGAATCTATTATTATCGGGAGGGGCATTTTTACCTGAAAAAAATGTTTTACTGACAGTGAAAGCGGCCCGTGCCGCTTTCGTTGCGTTGCCGTGCGTTTGAAAAAGTTGTCGGCGATAGATTTCGCAGACAGGGATAACGAAAGAAAGGAAACGATACATGCAGTATAGTGCCGGGACTATAGAATTTACCCTTGACAGGCTCAGTGTGGTGACACTGGGGAAATTTGACGGTATGCATAGAGGGCATCAGAAACTTTTGAACCGGGTGCTGGAAATCAGCCAGGAGCGGGATTTTCTATCCGTTTTATTTACCTTTGATGTATCCCCCGCCGCAATCCTTAAGAACGGCGGGGCCGGTATGCTTCTGACCAATGAAGAGCGCCGGGATATTCTGAGCCGATCCCGGTTGGACTGGCTGGTGGAATGTCCCTTTGAGAAGAGTCTGATGCATATGGAAGCGGAGGATTTTGTCCGGGATATACTGGTGGAAAAGCTTCGGGCCGCCGTGTTGGTAGTGGGGCCGGATTTCCGTTTCGGATATCAGCGAAAGGGAACGCCGGAGCTTTTAAAACAGATGGGGACAAAATGCGGTTTTTCCGTGGAAGTGCTGGATAAAGAGACCTATAAGGACAGGGAGATCAGCAGTACCAGGATCCGCGAGGCCGTGCTGCGGGGGCAGATGGAGGAGGCCGCGCAGATGCTGGGCTTTCCCTATTTCCTTTCCGGGAAGATCATCCATGGTCGGCAGTTAGGAAGAAAGCTAGGGATTCCCACTACCAATCTGCGGGCAGACGGGCGCAGGCTTCTGCCGCCTTTCGGCGTCTATATCACAAGAAATCTCATTGGAGACAGAGATTTCGGCGGCATCACGAATATAGGGACGAAACCCACCGTGAACGGGGAGTTTGTCGGCGTGGAGACCCATCTCTTTTCCTGCAATCTGAATCTGTATGGGGAAAACGAGCGGGTAGAACTTTTGAAATTTTTGCGCAAAGAGAAGAGATTTGATTCGGTGGAGCAATTGAAAGGGCAGATTCTGGCGGATGAGGAGGAAGGACGGCAGTATATTTCCGGTTATGGGGCCGGTCTGAATATATAGGATTGCAGGAATAAGAGCTTGTTTTGTGGAAGAAGATGGGATATAATGTCCGTGGATAAAAGAATACATGTTAAAATAAAGGAGATTATCATATGACTGTGCAGGAATGCTATGAGCGTATTGGAGGCGATTATGAGAGTGTGTTCGGGCGTTTTCGCAAGGAGGATCGGATCAAGAAATTTGTGTTCCGTTTTCCGGCTGATAAGAGCTTCGAGACACTCTGCGCTTCGTTCGAGTCCGGGAATATGGAGGAGGCATTCCGGGCGGCCCATACGCTGAAAGGCGTCAGCCAGAATCTGAGTTTTGACAGGCTGTATAAGTCCAGTCATGAGATTACGGAAGCGCTGCGCGCGGAGAACAGGGAAGATGTGGAAGCTCTGCTGCCCCGGGTGCGGGAGGATTATGAGCTGACAGTTTCCACGATCCAGGCGTTGCAGGCGGAAGAAGCGTAGAATTTTCACAGCCTGGATAGTAGCCGGACAGGCGGAGATATAGTAAACAGTGGTTGTGATTTTGGCCGGGATTGAAAGTGAGATCCTGGCTTTATTTTTGATAGAATTAGGGATAATAATTAAAACGGCTGTTCCATTGCGGGGGAGATCATGAGAAAAATACTGACCTATCTGAAATCTTATAAAAAAGAATGCGTGCTGGCGCCGCTGTTCAAGCTGCTGGAGGCCACCTTTGAACTTTTCGTACCCCTGGTGGTGGCGGCCATCGTGGATACCGGCATTGCAAGAGGCGATACAGGCTATATCCTGCGGATGTGCGGTATCATGATCCTGCTGGGCGTCATCGGGCTGGCCTGTTCGGTTACGGCCCAGTATTTTGCGGCCCGGGCGGCGGTAGGATTTTCCACGAAGCTGCGCCACGAGCTGTTTGCCCACATCCAGGGCCTGTCCTTTACGGAACTGGATCAGGCGGGGACTTCGACGATGATCACCCGCATGACCAATGACGTAAATCAGGTGCAGTCCGGCGTCAATCTGGTGCTGCGGCTTTTTATGCGGTCGCCCTTTATCGTATTTGGCGCTATGGCTATGGCCTTTACCATTGACGTAAAAGCCGCCATGGTCTTTGTGGTGACGATCCCTCTTTTGTCTGTGGTAGTGTTTGGCGTGATGCTGATCAGCATACCGCTGTACCGCCGGGTGCAGAATGCCCTGGATCAGGTGCTGGGCAAAACCAGGGAAAATCTGACCGGCGCCAGGGTGATCCGTGCCTTTCACCGGGAAGAGGAGGAGATCGACGAGTTTGAGCGGCGCAATGGGGTCCTGAACAGCCTGCAGCGTTTTGTGGGAAAACTATCGGGCCTCATGAATCCATTGACCTTTATTATCATCAACATGGCTATTGTGGTGTTGATCTATGTGGGCGGCGTTCAGGTAGACACCGGCGTAATCACCCAGGGAGAGGTGGTGGCTCTGGTTAATTATATGTCCCAGATCCTTGTGGAGCTGGTGAAGCTGGCCAACCTGATCATCACTGTTACCAAGGCGGTGGCCTGCGGCAACCGGATCGGGCAGATGCTGGAGGTGCAATCCTCTCAGAAAGACGGGAAAGAAGCTTTTACAGAATCCGGAACCCCGGAGGATTACATTGTCTTTGAACACGCCCAGCTCACCTATGCGGGTTCTTCTGTGCCGGCCCTTGCGGATTTGAATCTGCGGGTGAAACAAGGCCAGACCATCGGTGTGATCGGCGGGACGGGTTCCGGCAAGACTTCCTTTGTCCACTTGCTTCCCCGTTTTTATGATACGACGGCGGGATCCGTGCGCATTGGAGGCAGGGATGTGAAAGATTACCGGATAGAAGAGCTTCGCCGCCGCATCGGTATCGTCATGCAGAAGGCGGTGTTGTTTCACGGTACGATACGGGAAAATCTGCTGTGGGGAAATGAAAATGCCACGGAAGAAGAGTTGTGGGCGGCTCTGGATACGGCCCAGGCCCGCAATGTGGTGGAGAGCAAGACATTAGGCCTGGACGAGCCGGTGGGCCAGGGCGGAGGCAATTTTTCCGGCGGGCAGAGGCAGAGGCTGACCATCGCCCGGGCTCTGGTGCGCCGTCCGGATATCCTGATCCTGGACGACAGTGCCTCGGCCCTGGATTATGCCACGGACGCGGCTCTGCGGAAAGCGATCCGCGGCATGTCCGGCGGGATGACTGTATTTATCGTGTCCCAGCGAACCTCCAGTATCCAGCATGCGGATCAGATCGTAGTGCTGGACGACGGGCGTATGGTAGGCCTGGGTACCCATGATGAGCTTCTGGAAGGCTGTGAAATATACAGAGAGATTTATGAATCCCAGTACAGGAAGGAGGGCGCGTGATGGCAAAGAAAAAGACGGGCGTGGAGAAAGAAACCCTGGGCAAGGTGCTTCGCTATGTGCGCAGACACAGCGGCTGGCTGGTGGTGTCCCTGGTGATGGCAGCGCTGTCGGTGGCCGGAGCCCTGTACCTTCCGGTGCTGACCGGGCGGGCGGTGGACTGCATCATCCGGGCGGGAGAAGTAAATTTCACCAGTATAAAGGACATCCTGAGGCAGATGGGCCTGTTGATCCTGTTGACCGCCGCCGTCCAGTGGGTGATGAACGTGTGCAACAACCGGATTACCTACGATGTGGTACGGGATCTGCGGGAGGACGCTTTTAAAAGGATCGAGGAACTGCCATTGAAATATCTGGACAGCCATCAGCCCGGCGAGATCGTGAGCCGGGTGATCGCCGATGCGGATCAGTTTGCCGACGGGCTTTTGATGGGCTTTACCCAGCTTTTCACCGGAGTACTGACCATTGTGGGGACGCTGGGCTTCATGCTTTCGGTGAATCTGTGGATTACACTGGTGGTAGTGCTTGTGACTCCGGTTTCCTTTTTTGTGGCGGGATTTATCGCCAAACGAACCTATAAAATGTTCCGTTTGCAGTCGGAGACCAGAGGGGAGCAGACGGCTCTGGTAGAGGAAGTGATCGGCAGCCAGAAGGTGGTGCAGGCCTTTGGCCACGGCGCATTTGAGCAGGACAAATTTGATGAGATTAATGGCAGACTGCAGAAATATTCTTTACAGGCGGTATTTTTTTCCTCACTGACCAATCCCTGTACTCGGTTTGTCAACAGTCTGGTCTACACCGGCGTGGCGCTGACCGGGGCCATGCTGGCGATCTCAGGATCGCTGAGCGTGGGGCAGCTCACCTGCCTTTTGAGCTATGCGAACCAGTATACGAAACCCTTTAATGAGATTTCCGGCGTTGTGACAGAGCTCCAGAACGCCCTGGCCTGTGCGGGGCGGCTGATCGAGTTGATCGAAGAGGAGCCACAGAAGCCGGATGCGCCGGATGCCCGGGTGCTGGCGGATGCCTCCGGCCGGGTATCCCTGGAGCATGTGGACTTTTCCTATGTCCCCGAACGGCCGCTGATTGAGGATTTTTCCCTCAAAGTGCAGCCGGGACAGCGAGTGGCCCTGGTGGGGCCTACGGGCTGCGGGAAGACGACAATGATCAATCTGCTGATGCGTTTTTACGATGTGGACAGCGGGAAAATCTGCGTGGACGGCACGGATATCCGACAGATAACGAGAAAAAGTCTCCGGGGAAATTACGGTATGGTGCTTCAGGATACCTGGCTGAAATCCGGAACGATACGGGAAAATATCTGTATGGGCAGACCGGATGCCTCCGAGGAGGAGATGATCGAGGCCGCAAAGGCGTCCCATGCCCACAGTTTTATCCTGCGCCTGCCGCAGGGGTATGACACGGTGATCGGCGAGGACGGGGGCAGTCTTTCCCAGGGGCAGAAGCAGCTTCTGTGCATTACCCGTGTCATGCTGTGTCTGCCGCCCATGCTGATTTTGGATGAGGCCACCTCATCTATTGATACCCGCACGGAGATCCGGATCCAGAAGGCCTTTGCCCGCATGATGCGGGGGAGAACCAGCTTTATCGTGGCCCACAGGCTTTCCACGATCCGGGAGGCAGATGTGATCCTGGTCATGAGGGACGGCCATATTGTGGAGCAGGGAGACCATGAGGAGCTGCTGGCGCAAAACGGATTCTATGCCGAATTGTACAACAGCCAGTTCTCGGCGTGAAGCAATCGGCCCTTCGCCGTAGGCGGACTTCCCATGGGCCGAACTGTTACGATTTGTCCGGAATGTCGCCGGATAGTTCGTTGTAATGATTAACCAATTGTGTTATATTGTACCTGTGATGCTATTAAACCGTTGCATCTTAGAAAGTTTTACAGAAAGACAGGTGGCTGTTATGGCAGTGGACAATAAGTTTTTGATCAGAAAAATAAAAGGGCTTGCGAAAGCGTATGTGATGTTTTCACGGGTGACCAGGCATCCTTTCGCTGTCTGCGATGAGGAGACCTTTGATGACCAGCTCTGGCTGTTCTCCACGGAGGAAAGTGTAAAAGACACGGCGCAGAAGTTTTTGGAAAAGGGCTATCCGATCTATGGCGTGACCTTTGAAAAGGATCGGCTGGGCATCTTTTTCGCGGAGGCCCATGCCCTGGGATTTAATCAGGTGGTATTTATGGACGGGGACAGGAAAAGCTGTGTCGGTTTAGTCGAGATCATACCGGAGCCCGATTTTTCCAAACTGCCCGTCGAGCGCCGGCCGGTTTTGAACCCGGCTCTGCAGTTGTCCTCCCTGTATTTTATGCAGGAGCTGAGCCGTCAGATTCCCGCGGAGGAAAAGACCAATCTCCAGGAGCTGGAAGAAGAGCTGGCGGCGAATCTGTCAAAATCCAGGCTGATGATCCCTGTGGTGGGGAAGAAGCTTTTTAAACCGGGGGATAAGCTGGAGAAAGGTTCTTTTGACCTGACGTTTGTCAAAGATAAAGAGGGCGTCATGTTCCTTCCGGTCTTTTCGGATGTACTGGAGTTCAACCTTTTCAATGACAAGAAACAGTTCCAGGGCGTGGTCATGACCATTGACCAGTTAAGGCCCCTGGTACAGGGGAAATGCGAGGGTATGATCGTAAATCCCCGCAGCATGGCATTAAAGCTTACGCCTAAGATGATAGACGGCATATTGAAACGGTTTTTTGAGTTTTGAAGCTCTGCATAACTTCGGTATCCTGAAGCCTCCGCCGGGCAGAATGGATTTTGTACGGCAGGGGCTTTTGTCAGTACAAAAACTGTACTGGTGACGGTACGGGACAGCTACGGAAAATGATAAATGTTACAGCAGACACGGAAATGTAGGGATGAATCAATTATTTTATACGGATTATGCAAAAGAATGGTTCGAGGCCCTTCCGCTTGGCAACGGAAGGCTGGGCGCAATGGTTTACGGCGAACCGTTTGAGGGGAAAATACAGCTGAACGAAGAAAGTGTTGTGTACGGAGGCCCGGTTGACCGTATCAATCCGGAGGCCGGTAAAAATCTGTCCAAGATCCGCAGCCTTGTAAAAGAAGGGAAGATTGAGGAAGCGGAAGAACTGGAGGTGTATGCGCTGTCGGGAACGCCCCAGAGCCAGAGGCCCTATCAGACATTGGGAGATTTTTCCTACCATATCCGCCATGGGGACGGTGAGATATCGGATTATCGGCGTGAACTGGATCTGGAGACGGGGACTGTAACGGTCAGTTACAGGCATAACGGCATTGTCTATGGAATGGGCGCGTTCATCTCTCTGGAAAAGGATGTCCTTGTGGTGGAATTTACAGCCGACAGGCCGGGCTGTTTATCGATGTCCGGCCTGCTGACCAGGGGGAGATATTATAACTGCGCGGGGAAAGCCGGGGAGCATACCATTTTTATAGACGGTGATCTGGGAAAAGGCGGGAGCGATTTTTGCGTCCAGGCAAAAGCGTGTGCTCGGGGCGGCAGCGTTCAGGTGATCGGCGAGCATCTGGTCATTAAAAATGCCGACCGGGCAGTCATCTATCTGAACGGGGTGACTACCTATCCCCTGCGGGAAAAGAAGGTAACGGACTGCCATGGTTTCCTGCGGCAGCAGCTATCCGGAATGACCATAACATGTTTTGAGGACATAAAAGAAAGCCACATCCGCAGGCATAAAGAGATGTTTGGCCGCTCTGTCCTGGAGCTGGAAGAAGAGGAACCTTTTTTAGAAATTTTGCCGACGGACGAGAGGCTTAAGCGGGTTGCTGAAGGCGGATCTGACAGGGGACTGGCCGCGCTTTACTATGCATACGGACGTTATATGCTGATGTCAAGCAGCCAGCCGGGAGGGCTTCCGGCAAATCTTCAGGGGATCTGGTGCGAGAAACTGGAACCGATCTGGGATTCCAAATATACGATCAATATTAACACGCAGATGAACTACTGGCCGGCGGAGATCTGTAACCTTTCCGAGTGCCATATGCCGCTGTTCGACCATCTGGAGCGGATGGTGGAGAACGGTAAACGTACAGCTTCCAGGATGTATGGATGCCGCGGCTTTGTCGCACACCACAATACAGATGTATGGGCGGATACGGCTCCCCAGGATCTGGCCGAAACGGCCAGCTACTGGGTGATGGGCGGCGCCTGGCTGGTCACGCATATATGGAAACATTACCGGTATACGATGGATGAAGGATTTTTGGAACGGATGTATCCTGTGCTGCGGGAGTGCGTACAGTTTTTTGCGGATTTTCTTATAGAGGACGGCGGGGAACTGGTGATCTGTCCCTCTGTATCGCCGGAAAATACATATATTATGGAAAACGGGCAAATGGGCAGGGTGTGTATGAGTTCCACCATGGATACGGCGATCCTCAGGGACGTCCTCGCGCAGTTTCTGGAGAGTGAAAAGATCCTTGGCAGACAATCCGTGCTTAACGGGCAGGTTTGCCGGATTTTGGAAAAGCTGCCGCAGTTTGCGGTGGGCAGACATGGCCAGCTCATGGAATGGCGGGAGGATTACAATGAATGGGAACTGGGGCACCGGCATTTTTCCCATCTGTATCCGATTTTTCCCTCCAGCCAGATCAACCAGTATGAACATGCGGAACTGTTTGAGGCCGGCAGAAAATCGCTGGAGCGCCGCATGAAATATGGCGGCGGCCATACGGGCTGGAGCTGTGCGTGGCTGATCAATCTGTATGCCCGTTTTGGAGACGGGGACAGCGCAGTCAAATATATCCATTATCTTTTGGGAAAACTGACGGCTCCCAATCTGTTCGATTTGCATCCGCCGCTGGAAAGAATTTCCGGTATTCCGTGGGTATTTCAGATCGACGGGAATCTGGGCGGCGCCTGCGGAATCGCCCAGCTGCTGCTCCAGAGCCATCCGGACGAGATCTGCCTGCTGCCTGCGCTGCCATCCTCCTGGGCAAAGGGCAGGGTAAACGGGTTATGTGCGGAAGGCGGGTTTGAACTGGATATCTGCTGGGAGGAGGGAAGGCTGAAAGAAAGCGTTCTCTATGCAAAAAAGGGGGGAACAGCTGTGATCAACTGTCCGGAGAAACTGGGGATTTCGAAAAACGGGCAGCCCGTTTGCGCCGGCCGGGATGAAAGGAGGCGCTATGTATGGGAGACGCAGCCGGGAGATATTTATCAGTTGAAGCGTTCTGAATAAAATTACGGATGGAGCCAGCAGCCTGGCTCCATCGTCGGGAAAAGATGTTTTTATGGCTTTACCATTTAAATTTTGTCTGAGTGATTTTCACTGTTTTCTTCGACTTGAAATCATAACGGTAATAATTAATGTTTCCCTTTGAATCGAAGAGGATATAATACACATTTTTGGATGTAATGATCCCTGTGCGGCTGCCCTGGAGCTTTTTTAATAGGGTTTTTTTGTTCTTCCCGGTCAGGCTGCAGCTGCGGATACGGAACGTGCTGGAAGAGCTGTATTCTCCGGCTACATATTCCGAATAATAGATTTTATTGCCGGAGATATGGCCGGAACTTGCTTTTGTGGTGATACGGGTGGATTTTCCGGTTTTGCAGTCATACACATAGAGATTCAGGGGCCCCACGGCGCCGGTGTTGGGCATGGCCAGAAGATACCGGCCGCTTTGTTCCACGACGCGGGCGCTTTTAATAGCCCGTTTGGAAGCCCCTTTTTTTACGTCCATGCGGTAGGTATGCAGGAGTGTGGGATCCTTTTTATCATAACAGTCCAGATACAGATAACCCTTATAATAGGCGGTGGGCCCGGAAGTGTTTTTGATGCTGCCGACTTTGGATTTACTTTTGCCGTTCACTTTGATTTTGTAAACATAACCAGTATATGTACCGCTGCTGTTGAGGCTTCCCATCTCCGCATAGTAAACGGTGGAGCCGTCAGAGATACAGGCGTTAGCCATGTTATGCCCGCTGGAAGCCTGAACCAGCGGACTGCCGTTTCCGGATTTTGATTTGGAGATCCGGATCGATTTGGTGGCGTAGTCGCTCCAGATATAATATTTTCCGATTTTTGTATCTCTGCTGCATTGTTTAAAAGAGGCGGCTTCGGCTTTTACCGGTGCAGCGAATACCAGACATGCAAACAGAAAGAGGGCCAGAAGCCCGAGGTGGGGTGTTTTTTGGTTTTTCATAATGCGTGTTCCTTTCATGTAATGTGATGAATAAAACAGTTTCGGAATAATTGTACAGGGATTTTGTTATGAACGCAAGTTGTTTTGTTACAGTTGTTTTTGCGCTTTTGCAAGGGATGGGGCTGGTATGCCGCTAAAAAGGAATTGCAATGTATTCTTAAAGGCGGTAAAATAAAGTCCATGGTAACAGAAACGCAAATATAAGGAAATAATCAGAGGAGATGCAATATTATGGAAGTTTTATACAAGAGTACCAGAGGAAACGGAGAGACGGCCACGGCTTCCCAGGCAATTCTGCAGGGGCTGGCGGCGGACGGCGGGCTGTATGTGCCGACGGCAGTTCCTGTGCTGGATGTGCCTGTGGAGCGTCTGGCAGAAATGCATTACCGGGAGGTGGCTTATGAGGTCATGAGCCGTTTCTTCACTGATTTTACGGAGGAGGAGCTAAAGGCATGTATTGACAGGGCCTATGACGCTAAATTTGACACAGAGGAGATCGCTCCGGTTCATGAGGCGGACGGCATGTATTTCCTGGAGCTTTTCCACGGAGCGACTATAGCTTTCAAGGATATGGCGTTGTCTATTCTCCCCCACCTGATGACCACAGCTGCAAGAAAAAATCACGAAAACAAGGAAATTGTGATCCTTACGGCTACTTCCGGCGATACGGGGAAGGCTGCCCTGGCCGGGTTTGCCGATGTGCCGGGGACAAAGATCGTCGTGTTTTATCCCAAAGACGGCGTAAGCCCGATTCAGGAAAAGCAGATGGTGACACAGAAAGGGGCGAATACCCATGTGGTAGCGATCAAAGGGAATTTCGACGACGCCCAGACCGGCGTGAAGAATATTTTTAATGATCCGGCGTTGGCGGACAGGTTTGCCAAAGCCGGATATCGGCTGTCCTCCGCTAATTCGATCAACATCGGCCGTCTCATTCCCCAAGTGGCCTACTATGTGTATGGCTATGCGCAGTTGCTGAAAAAGGGCTGCCTGGCCAATGAGGAAACATTGGATGTAACGGTTCCCACCGGTAATTTCGGCAATATCCTGGCCGCTTATTATGCTAAACAGATGGGCGTGCCCATCGGCAGGCTGATCTGTGCCTCCAATGAGAATAAAGTGCTTTACGATTTCTTTGCCACGGGCACCTACGACAGAAACAGAGAATTTATCCTGACCTCGTCGCCGTCCATGGATATCCTGATCTCCAGCAACCTGGAACGTCTGGTTTACCGCATAGCGGGAGACAGCGAGGAGAAGAACCGTGAGCTGATGAGGGAACTGTCTGCGGGAGGAACCTATACTGTGACAGATGAAATGCGGGAAAAACTCTCAGATTTCTATGGAGGATATGCGACAGAGGAGGAGACAGCTCGGACAATCCGGAACATCTATAAGAAAACGGGCTATGTATTGGATACTCATACGGCGGTGGCAGCCTGTGTATGTCAGAAATACAGGGATGAAAAGGGGAATAATACCAAAAATATGGTAATATCTACGGCCAGTCCTTTCAAATTTACCAGGAGTGTGATGACGGCTATCGATCCGATTCATGAAAAGCTTACGGATTTTGAGATGATCGACGAGCTGTCGAGGATTGCGGGTGTGAAGGTGCCCCAGGCCATTGAGGAGATTCGTACCGCCCCGGTTCGGCACACCACGGTAGCGGAAGCCGGCAGGATGGCGGAGGCTGTAGAAGCCCTTTTGGGAATGTAAAGTATGGAATGGAAAAAACTGTTATCGGAAAAGAGAGCGGGAGCGTATCGGTCTTCACGGAAGAGGGAAGATATAGATCTTAGAAGTGAATTTGAAAAGGACTACCACCGGATCGTCAGCAGCGCCTCTTTTCGGCGTCTTCAGGATAAGACCCAGGTATTCCCCCTGGATAAGAGTGATTTCATCCGTACCCGCCTGACCCATTCCCTGGAAGTGTCCTCTCTGGCCAAATCCCTGGGGCAGAATATTTCGGAATATATTTTGCAGAACCACATGGCAGAGGATTTTACCTACCGCATGAAGGAGGATGTCGGTACCATCCTGATGTGTGCCGGGCTGATCCACGATATCGGCAACCCGCCCTTCGGCCATTTCGGGGAGGATTCCATACGGGAGTGGTTTCAGAAGCATCTGGCCGAATACAGCTTCAAAGGTACGCAGGTCACAGAGCTTTTGTCCCGGCAGATGCTCCGCGATCTCTATTATTTCGAGGGAAATGCCCAGGCTTTCCGGTTGGTGACAAAGCTCCATTATCTGGTCAATGAACAGGGTATGAACCTGACCTACGGGCTTTTATCCACGATGGTCAAATATCCCGTATCCTCCACAGAGATGGATCCGGATTCCGCAGATGTACGCAGACAGAAGATGGGATATTTTCTGAGCGAGGAGGGTATCTTCCGCGAGATCAGCAGGGAGACGGGCACGGGCGCCGCCCGCCATCCCTTGTCATACATTCTGGAAGCGGCGGATGACATCGCCTACCTGACCGCCGACGTGGAGGATGCTTTTAAAAAGGGCTGCATTTCTTATGATATTCTGACCAGGGAGCTGAAAAAGGAGCTGGCGGCCTATCCGGCGGGAGAGGATTTTGATCCCCCGGCGGAGCTGGAGCGCCTGTATCGACGGGAAAAGAGTGCGCAGAGTACGGAATCGAAGCTGTATGCCGTCCAGAACTGGCTGGTCGAGATACAGTCCCATCTGATCTCCTGTGCGACCCGGGGATTTATCTCCCATTATGATGAGATTATGGCGGGAACATGGGCCAGCGATATTTTTCATGGCACGGGGGCCGAGGGTATACGGGCAGCCCTGCACAACATTGCGTTCCGCAATGCTTTTGAGTCCATACCGATCCTCCGGATTGAAGTAGGGGCCGGAAAAATGATGGACGATATACTGGAGCGGCTGATTCCCGCTTTTATTTTGTATGATACCGATGAAAAGATCGGCATGATCGAGCATAAGATGACTCAGCTCGTATCGGAAAATTACCGGCAGATCTATCATTTTTATTCGGATGGGAGATCGGAAATCGAACGGCTGTATCTGCGGCTTCTGCTGGTGACGGATTATGTCAGCGGCATGACGGACAGCTTTGCCAGGGATCTGTATCAGGAGGTGAATGGGATTCTGTGAGAAAAAGCCAGAGGAAAAGGAGATACCGGTAAACAGGACAAAAAACGAATACAATCTGTCATACCCCGGTCATGTGCCGGGGTGTTTTTTCTGAATTTTTCATACTATATAAATGAAGAACAGAATTTAGTAAAAATATGCGGCGTGATGCCGTAAGATTTGGAAAAGAGTGTATAATGGATTCAGGGCTACCGGTAACAAGTCCGATGCAGCCATAGTATAAATCGGGAAAAATGGAATTGTGATTGTAATGAAAGGATGTTATACTGGTTTAAGAATAAATTATGCGAATCGGAGCAACTGCTTAAAAGGTCATCGATAGAAAAATGGAAAAGAAAGAGAATAAAAACGAAAAAAAAATTTTAGCGGCTCTGGTAGTAGTGGTTTTCCTGATCCTGGGAAGTTTTGTTTTTTATATTTCTACCAGAATTTCGGAGGAGATGTCCCTGTCGGCCCTCAGCAATCTGACCGAAAGCCTGGAGCTGATCAAGGGCGCTGTGGAGACATATTTTGAAAATGAGGCAGAGTACCAGAAGCTTTTGGCGAAAGAGATTGCGGTTATGGATAATCCGGAGGATTTTGTCAGCCGCTATGAGAGCAGCGATATGATGATCAAGCTGTCCCTGGTTCTTGCCGGGAGTGAGCAGGGAATATCCAACACCGGGGGGATATTTTCTCCGGGGACATTGAGCTTTCCGGAGGGGAACGCAGTAGCGGATCTGCCCGTTTCCACCGCCTATATTAATGAAATGGGAACCTGGGCTTACACAATGAAGTGCCCGGTGGAAAGGGACGGAAAGGAGATCGCCGTTCTCTACGCGGAGTATATTTATGATGCTCTTGCAAAGGTGCTTCCCGATAAGTTTTACAACAGCAAGGCCGTTCTTTATGTTATGGATGTGAAAAGTGAGCGGTTGATTTTAAAGCCAAAAGGAAGAGGAGAGCGAGAGGCAGGCCATGTGAATCTCGAAGATTTTTACCGTGCAAATGAGATTCGGGAGGATGATATTCAGGAAGAGATTGCCGAAAATATCAGGAATGGCAGAAACGTAATGTTTTATCATCAGGTTCAGAAGGAAGACGCCCTGATCTATATGTGGGCGGTGAATGAGGGTACGCTGTATTTCATCGGCTATGTTCCGGTGCAGGCAATCCAGGAGGAGGGCGATGCGGTAAATCAGAATATTCTCATTGTAATTCTGGTGATGCTGGCGGCATTTTTTGCTTGTTTCTCTATGTTTTTCTTCCATGAACGACAGCAGAACAGACTTCGCAAAGAGCAGGAGGAAGAACGGGAGCTTTACAATCAGCAGTTGGCGGAGGCCTTGCGGGCGGCTCAGGCTGCCAGTATTTCCAAAACAACTTTTCTGTCCAATATGTCCCACGATATTCGGACGCCTATGAACGCGATTTTGGGCTTTACCACTCTGCTGGCCAGGGATGCGGACAATGAGGCAAAGGTACGGGAGTATACGAAGAAAATTACCTCTTCCGGACAGCATCTGTTAAGCCTGATTAATGATATCCTGGATGTGTCCAAGATAGAGAGCGGAAAGGCCGTGCTCACCATCGGGCAGTTTATGCTGAGCAACGTGATTTCCTCTGTGGATGCCATTATCCGTCCGGCTGCCAGGGATAAGGGACAGGACTTTCAGATCTCCGTCACCGGAATCAGTCATGAATGTCTGATCGGTGATGAGACCAGGCTGAATCAGATTCTGATCAATTTGCTTTCTAATGCCGTGAAATATACCCAGGAGGGCGGGAATATCTGGTTCCGCATCATTGGGCTGGAGCAGAGATCCAGTCAGTATGAGTATATCCGTATTGAGGTGGAAGATAATGGCTTCGGAATGACGCCGGAATATCTGGAGGTTATCTTTGACGCCTTTACCAGAGCAGAGAATAGCACGACCAACAAAGTGCAGGGGACTGGACTTGGAATGGCCATTACAAAGAATATTGTAGAGCTGATGGGAGGCACCATAGAGGTTGCCAGCGAGGTGGATAAAGGGACGCTCTTTACCGTAGAACTGGAGCTGCGGATCTCGGATCTGGAGGCGGATTCTACTTTCTGGGATCATTATGGGATTTCACGTATTCTGGTGGTTGACGATGACGATGATGCCCTGGCCAGCATTCGATCCCGTATGGAGATTACAAAAGTGCTGGTAGATACCTGTTCCGGTGGAGAGGATGCCGTGCGGATGGCAGAGGGAGCCAGGGAGAGGGGCGAGCCCTATGAACTGGTGCTTCTGGATCTGAAAATGCCGGGAATGGATGGCATTGAGACAGCCGCGAGGCTGCGGGAACGCATACCGGAGCATATACCTATCGTGCTTTTGACAGCCCGTGACTGGGAGGAAATCGAGGAGAAAGCGATGAAGTCCGGGATTGACGCATTTCTCGCAAAACCCTTATTTGTGTCTGCACTGAAGGAAAAGATTCTGGAAATGTACGCAATGAACAGTGAAACGGCAACTGTCGGCGAAGAAGATAACAACTTGGAGGGAATGCATTTTCTGGTGGCGGAGGATAATGAGATCAACGCGGAGATTCTGGAAGAACTTTTGGAGCTGGAGGGGGCTACCTGTGAAATCGCATCCAATGGACAGCTTGTTGTGGAGAGGTTTTTGGCTGCCGGGGCGAATGAATTTGACGCGATTCTGATGGATGTGCAGATGCCGGTAATGAATGGCTATGAGGCCACCAGAAAAATACGGGCTTTGGATAGGGAGGATGCCGGCACCATTTTCATTGTTGCCATGACGGCAAATGCTTTTGCGGAGGATGTAAAAGACGCCATTCAATCGGGAATGAATGCCCATGTGGCGAAGCCGGTGGATATGGAAGTGTTAAAGCAAACTATAAAAAATGCAAAGACAGCGGGAAAATAAAACATGAAAAAAATATGTATGATTTTGACGGCGTGTATCCTGTTGACAGGAGTTTCGGCCTGTGGAAAAAAGGAGGATACTACGGTAAATCTGATACAGGAGGATCAGCAGGAAAACAGGGTTGTCAATCTTTTCAGCCCCATGGAAAAGTCGGATCCCGATGCCGAGAATGTGGCGAGGGCCGCCCAGGAACTGACGGTGATCATGGCGGAGGAACAACTGAATCTGACTGTGGAATATTCGATTTATACGGCGGAGGATTATAAGGATAAGACATACGATGACGTTTGTCTGGCGCGGGCCAGAAGCAATATGGACGATCTGTACTTGCTGAATCCGGATACGATTCAGATTCTGGGTGAAGAGGGGATCCTGGCCGATCTCTCCGGTCTTGAGAGCGCCGAAAACCTGCGGGAACTCGTAAAAACTGCCAATACGGTAGACGGAAAACTGGTGGCGATTCCCCAGGAAGTAGTAGCCTATGGTCTCTTTGTAAATCAGGATATGTTTGAACAATATGGGCTAAAGTTGCCGGAAACACCGGAAGAACTTCTGGAATGCTGCAGGGTATTTAAGGAAAATGGCATTACTACGCCAATCGGAGCCAATCGCTGGTGGCTGGAATGCTTTGTTCTGGCAATGGGCTATGCGGATATGTATAATGGCGACAGCACGGAAGCGGAGATAGAGGCGCTAAACAGCGGGGAGACAAAGTTAAGCAGTTATATGCGCCCCGGTTTTGAATTCCTGAAGAAAATGATCGATTTGGGCTATATTGATGCCGAGACTGCCTATACCTCTGAGGCTATTGAGGGGGAGGGGCCAGATTTTCTGGCACAAAAGACGCCGATTGTGATGGCCTACTGGGGCGCCGCCAATTCGGAGACTGCCTATGGCAAGCCGGGGTTTAATATGCAGGTTATCGGATTTCCCAGTAGCTATGGGCAGATGCCTGTGGTATCCATGTCGGGCTATGGAGTAAGCGCCAATGCGGAGCATCTGGAGGACACCCTGAAGGTGGTGGATATCATGCTTTCTGATGAAGCTCTTCAGGTTTTTGCGGAAAAAAATAATGTGATTTCGCCCTCCAAAAATGTGGAGGTGGAGTATATCGACGCCTTGAAACCTTTGAGTGACCGGATTAATGAGGGCATCTATGTGCTCGGATCCAATGCGAATATGAAGGTGGAACAGTGGGGAAATATCTGTCTTGTGGTGCGGAAGCTCCTTGAGGGCGCCTCCGTAGATGAATGTATGGCGGAATTTGACAGGTTGCAGGAGGAATCCCTGGCGGAGTAGGAAAATCTCCCCATTTTTATCATATTATATGAGTAAAAGATAAAAGTAAGAAGATAAAAATGGATATGTTGACGGGAAAAAATATTGATATTGTGGTGCTGGACTCGGGCATTGAGGCCCATCCGGATTTTGAGGGACGTATCGCCTCCTTTATAGATTTTGTGGATGGAAGAGAGGCTTTGTATGATGATTTCGGCCATGGTACCCATGTGGCGGGAATCATTGCGGGCAGCGGCCGGATGTCCGGAGGAGCCTGCAGAGGCCATGCCCCGGCAGCCCGGCTGCATGTATTAAAGATTCTGGACGGCAGGGGAAACGGAAACCGGGATGCCATCCGTCAGGCTCTCGGCTGGATACAGAAAAACAGGGTGTCAAAAAAACTGAAAATACTGAATTTTTCCGTGGGGACGGTGGGAAATAGCCACGCCCTGCACAGGGAGATCCTGGATGCTGTGGAGAGTATGGTGGGGATGGGCCTGATCGTGGTAGCAGCGGCGGGTAATTTAGGCCCCCGGGCGGGAACAGTCACGGCTCCGGGCAGCAGCCGCAAGGTGCTGACTGTGGGAGCCAGCGATATGCTGCAGCGCTCCTTTGCCTATTCGGGGAGAGGTCCTACCATGGACTGTGTGTGCAAGCCAGAGGTGATTTTTCCCGGTAAAAGGATCAGAGCCTGCGCCGCTTCCTGCGAAAAAAAAGGATGGTACTGTGAAAAAAGCGGCACATCCATGTCCAGCGCCGCCGTGTCCGGTATTCTGGCCTGTTATCTGGAAAAGCATCCGGGCGCCACAAACCGGGATATCAAGCTCCGCATCCGGGAGTGCGCAAGGGATCTGGGTTATCCTATGAATGTGCAGGGGGCTGATGTTATTATAGTGTCAAGTTAGAGGAAAGCCTGAAAACATAAGGGGTTCCGCTGATTTTGCCCTGAAGAAATTTCGCTGTGAAAACAGCGAACCGGGGTAGAAATGGAGAAATTTTATCCCTGGAACTGGGAAAACCAGACACTTGACACTAAAATAACATAAACCTGTCTGATGATGGAGTTTTCTAAAAATTATTTCTGTTTCATTCTTGAGAATTTTCTGAATCTATAGTGTCAATTGTTGAAATTTCCTAAATACAATTTTTGTCGGAGAGGCTGCAGCGTGACTTTGCGGAACTGCGGAAATATTACGATGCAGGCGACTGGTTTAATTTTGATATTTTCTTTGAGGGGGGTGAGGCAACCGTCAAGGGATATTATCTGGCAGGGAAAATCAGCCGGGCAGACCTGGACTGCATTTTTCGGAAGTATGGGATTTTGTGAAAGGAATCTGTTGGGTAAATACCACGATTACCGATTATTTGGGGCAGATAGCAAGCTGGGTGGATGACTGTTCTGTTTTTGATGATACGGTGGATTGGGAAAAGCCGGATTACAAAACATTTGCGAAAATATTGTATATGGGAAAGATATATGAATAAACGGAGAAATGGAGTTTTGTGATTCAGGACAGAAGGAGGTAAATGGAGTGGCGGTCACAGTAAACATTTATTATAGCGGTGATAATGGAAATGCAGTTAAATTTGCGGAAGAAATGGTTTCAAGCGGTACTGTCAGTGCCATCCGTGCGGAAGATGGAAACATGAGGTATGAATATTTTTTCCCAATGGAGGATAAGGAGACTGTGCTTTTAATCGACAGTTGGAAAGACCAGCATTCCTTAGACGTCCACCATGCCTCTCCTATGATGGCAAAGATTACGGAACTTCGGGAGAAATATGGCTTGCATATGAGGGTGGAACGGTATGTATCTGATGCAACTGGGATTCCTGCGGCGGACAGGACATTTATAAGGAAATGAGGATTGTATCAGGAGAATCCTTTTATGGAAATATCCAGTCCTGACTGCTGTGCAGGTCTTTTCTCCTGAATAGATTCCAGGCAGGCCTTTCTTACACGGCGGAGCCGGTAATAATAATTCGCTTTTGTAATGCCGTGGCAGGCACACCATTCAACAACGCTCATGCCGGTCGGGCGGCCCTGGCAGTCCCGGATCTGTGCGGCCCATTCCCGGAGACGGCACTGCTCAGCCACCATGGTTGTTTCTGAACTCATAGACTTACCTCGCAGCCGAGGTATGCACTATCCACCGTTTACCACCACTTTGCGAGAGTTGGTATTTTTTGGAAATTGAAGCGTAATGTGGCGGGATGCTGCCACATTATCTTTTGATACAGGAAAGCCCTGCATCCATTTTGAAAAAGTGGAGCGGGCTTTTCTGCATGAGGAGATAAAACAGTATGGTTAGCTAATGACAGGTAGGATTGCGGATTGTCATAGGACAATCCGGCAGACAAATAAAATGGGCATATAAGAAAGCTGCCAGGAAGTAAATAGGGGGTGGTATGATGGGCCTGACAAAAGACATGCTTGCAGAGATGGCGGCAGTGGATATCCGGACAGTGGATATTTCTGATCTGTCTGATTTACGGGATATAAAGATTGATACGTCGCTGCCGGTGGAAAAGAAACTGGCTTTGTTCGCCCGGCAGACAAAAAATGTCTACATAAACCGGGTCGGTGATTATGTAGTAAAAGTCCGGTTCCAGCAGGAGGGGGCAACCATAGATGACAAGATGGAAGAATATCTGCGGAGGCTGTCTGAAATCTATATATGAATAGTTATGTTAATCTGGGGACAGGACAAATCAGCAGGACTCCTGGCTTTGGGTTTTTCAAAAGTTATTGGCTTTTCTTTAGCAATATAAAGTCAGGAGTGATAAGATGAAAGAAGTGAAACATTTCTATGCAGCTATGTATCTCCGGCTTTCCAGGGAGGACAGCGATGTTGGAACTGTCCCCGCCACTGGGAATGCTGGGGAAAAAGATAGCTTATCTAAAGCCGAAAGCAACAGTATAGGCAGCCAGAGGGAACTGATCCGCTCTTTTATAAGGGAGCAGGAGGATATGGAGCTTTTTGACTGTTATGCGGATGACAATTATTCCGGCAGTAATTTCAACAGGCCAGAATTTAAGAGGATGATGCAGGATATTGAGGCGGGCAGGGTGAACTGCGTCATCGTGAAAGACCTGTCCCGTTTCGGCCGCGATTATATTGAGACCGGGAGGTATCTGGACAGGGTATTCCCGGCCCTTGGGGTACGCTTTATCGCCCTTACCGACCGTTATGACAGTGTTTTGGCGGATGCGGGGGAGCGGAATATCGTGCTGCCGGTAAAAAATTTCATAAACGACAGCTATTGCCGGGATATATCCCTAAAAGTTAAAAGCCAGCTTGCGATAAAAAGGAAAAGCGGGCAGTGCCTTTCCCCTTTCGCGGTGTATGGCTATCAGAAATCACCGGAAGATAAGAACCGGCTTGTGGTGGATGATTATGCGGCGGGGATCGTCCGGCGGATTTTTGAGTGGAAAATCGAGGGGATGGCGGTTTCAGCCATTGCGGAAAAGCTGAATGAACTTCATGTGCTTTCCCCAAAGGAATATAAAAAATCTCTGGGGATAAATTACCGTGGCGGGTTTCCATATTGCGGCAGTGCCAAATGGAGCAGCCCGTCCGTCAGGCGGATCTTGACCAATGAGACTTATTTGGGGCATTTGGTGCAGGGGAAAACAGAGCGGATCAATTATAAAGTGAAAAAATGCGTGGAGAAGCCCAAAGATGAATGGGTGCGGGTAGAAAATACCCATGAGGCAGTCATATCCCCGGATGATTTTTACATTGTGCAGAACCTTTTGGGGGTGGATGGACGTGTCAGCCCGGAAAAGAGGGAGGCCAGTCTGTTTATGGGCCTGTTGTTCTGCGGGGACTGTAAGGAACAGATGGTGAGGAGGGTCAACCGTTACAAAGAGACAAAGACGATATATTATATATGTTCGACAAAAAACCGTGGGGAAGGCTGTAGCCGCCATAGCATAGAGGAATCTGCGTTAAAAGGCGTGGTGTGGGTGGCTATACGCCAGTATGTCAATGATTTTCTGGAACAGGAGCGGTTGTTTGCGCTGGCAAAGGAGCGTGAGGCAAACTTGCAGGCGGTGACCAGTTATAATAAAGAAATTGCCCGGTTAAAAAAAGAACAGGACAGGTATTACAGCTTATGTGCAGGACTGTATGAGGATTTGCGCACAGGCGTTATTACGAAGGAGGAATTTGAAAGGCTCCACGGGCAGTTCCAGCAAAAGGCAGAGGAACTCCAGGCAGCGGAGGAAAAGCAAGAGGAAATTGTGCGGGAAATGTTTAAGTCGGGGGTACTCAGCGCGGGGCGGCTTGCCTCATTCAAAAATTCTTTGGAATTAAAGGAGATTGACCGCCATACCCTTGCCAGCCTGGTCAAAAGGATATGGGTCTATGAAGGAAAACAGGTAGAAATTGAGTTTTATTTTACAGATCAGTACCGTACCATGGAGGATTTCAACGGTACATTGGCCACGGATGAAGGTTTCCAACCGGCTTTGTCAGGAAATGCCGGAGGGACAGCACAATCGGAAATGGAAAGGGGGGCATGATATGGGGAGAACATCCAAACGCACTTACATTTTTGATCGTGTTAAAGATAAAACGGGGGGAAAGAGCCCCGGGAAACAACAAGGCGCCCGGTATTATAAGGCCGGGATATACGCCAGGTTATCTTCAGGCCAGGATCTTAAAAAAATGAATCCATACAGACGCAGATTGAAATTGCGGCGGATAGATATATTGAAACATGGAACCAGGGCCATAAAGATAAAATGGCAATCATTGACCGCTATACTGACGATGGGGAGACCGGC
>CAJUQO010000004.1 GCA_910588295.1 uncultured Lachnospiraceae bacterium
TAACCGCTGTTGAGCCGCAACGGGGGCATTTTACGGCGTTGGCCTGGGAAGACTGGACTCTATTTGCATACTGCTGCCTGGCCTGAGTTTGGAATTGGGACAGTTTTAAACCATATTCAATGACGTCTTTTTGCTTCAGTTCAATCATGGCGTCAATGATTTCTGTGGATTTTGTGGCATTGTATATGCTAAGGGCATCATCCCTACTTATTAATGGCTTGATACCCATTTGCTCAACCATTTGATCAATTTCATCATCAGACATTTCAAGATATTGATCCATGGTAACATTAAACTTTACTTCATCCCCACCACAAAAACATTTGAGTTCGCTATCTACTGGAACTAATCCTTTAGTACCACATTTCGGGCATATCCTGGCTTCTTTATCCATAGTTTCACCTCACATTTTATATTTACTTACAAATACTATCACTCTTGCCATCATATTGCAATAAATAATCGTGAATACTTCACAGTTTATAACCTTTTTGTTCACGCTCGCACAGTACACAGAAAAAGGGGAAGGACTTTTAGGCACTGGCATTGAGTTAGGTGGACTATTTAACAGCATAAAACTAGACGCAACATCTTACGAAAAAGTAATCAAAGATTTCAAAAGATCAAGTTTTGATAAGCCTAAATTCAAACTCGACGACGGCTCCACCGACTGGGACGCCATAGCCAAGTCCATCAAGGGGTGCGACGATGCTGCTCTCTCCTACTTCAAGACTCTGGAAGATGATAAAGGCAATATCAACAATGCCGCCGCTTCCACCCAGGGCCTGGCCTCCCACTTCCAATCCGCAGGGCTGTCCGCCGGGTTCGCGGCTATTAAAACGACTCTATTAAACACCGCCCTCAATGCAGGTATTGGCATTATCGTAGCTTTAGTGGGGCAGGGTTTAACCGCCTGGATCCAACACCAGGAAAAAGCCCGCCAGTCCGCCGAAGACGCCGCAAACGCCTACAAGGAATCTTCCCTGGCCATAAACGACCAGGCCGCCAAATACAAAGAACTGAAAGCAGCCCTGGAAGAAGCCAACGGCAACGAGGAAGCAACCTACAGCATTAAAAAGCAGCTCTATGAAATGCAGCAAAACCTAATCGCCACCTAAGATTAGAATTAGATAATTCAGAGTTTAAACTCAACGACGGTTCAGCCAACTGGGATGCCATAGCCAATTCCCTCAAAAGGTGCGACGATGCTGCACTCTCCTACTTCAAAACCCTGGAAGATGAAAAAGCTTATAATAGAATCCTGTTCCAGAAAACGGCGCCATACTAAAACCACCCAACAGATCATATAATTCCCGTTATATGGTCTGTTGGGTGGTTTTAGTTAAAATATAGGGCCGGCCTAATCAACGGCCCCGGCCAGTCCACAGACGCAAAAGCTCCTGGAAATATAAAAGCTGAAACGGCTGGCAAAAACCATTCAAAAAAACAGATAAGGAGGTACATACTATATGGAAAAATCATCCATAGAACTTCAGGCCAGGCTCAGCGCGGCGTCCAAAAAAAGCCTGAATAAAGACATAGCGGCTCTACAGCCGAAACTGAACCGGATCAAGCTGCGGCCCGGGCTCGACCCCAAGGCCACGGCCGGGATAAAGAAGCAATTAAAAGAGATCGTCAACGGGCAGAAAGTAGAAATCCCCGGCGGGCAGGCCACGGCGGCTCCAGCACAGTCGGCACAAGGCGCTTCTTCGGAGAAAAAAGACGCCAAGACAAACCAAAAGGGATTTCTGAAAGAGATCCGCTCCGCCATGGACGCCTTCAATATAAAGCTGGATTCCGCTTCCCTCTTTTCCAAAGCCATAGACTTCAGCAAATCAGGGATCGCTTCCGTCCGGCAGTTGGACTCCGCCCTGTCCGGCCTGGAAGAAACCACTTCCATGTCCGCCGGTGAGCTGAATAATTTTTACTACAGGGCCAACGATATAGCAAAGCAGATGGGCGTATCCACCGCCGAGATCATCAACCAGGCGTCTGCGTGGGCCAGGCTGGGCTACAGCACTTCGGGGGCGGCCTCCATGATGGCCAAACTGTCCTCCCAGTTCGCGGCTATTTCCCCTGGCATGGGCGGCAGCGACGCCGCTGCGTCCCTGGCGTCGGTGATGGACGCTTACGGGATAGACGCCGGCCATGTGCTGGACGGCGTCATGAGCAAAATCAATATGGTCGGCAAGCACTTCGGGACATCCAACGCCGAGATCGCCGAGGGCTTACGGCAGTCCTCTTCCGCCATGGCGTCCGCCGGCGGAACCATTGATGATAATATAGCGCTGTTTGCAGGCGGCCAGGAAATCATCCAAAACGCTTCCCAGGTAGGCGACGCCATCCGCAGCATCTGTATGAGGATACAGGGATATGATGAACAGACGGGGCAGTTTTCTGAAAATCTCACAGGCATAAGCAGCGCCGTAGCCGACCTGACAAAAACGGCCAGCTATGATGGCCGCGGCATTTCACTGTTCACAGATGAATCACAGACAGAGTACAAAAACCTGGTCACATACCTGGGCGAAATAGCGGCAATCTGGGACAGGCTGGATTCAACGGCCCAAACCAGCCTGACAGACGCCCTGTTTGGCAAAAACGGCTCGCAGGCCGGCGCCGCCATGATCGAAAATTTCGACCAGGTACGCAGATCCATCGAATACATGGGCAGCAGCGCCGGCAGCGCGGACGCGGAATTGTCCGCCGTCATGGACGGCCTGGATTACAAACTGAACCGCCTTTCGGAAAGCGGCACAGGCATCGCCCAGAACCTTTTCCACGGCAAAGATATGAATACTCTTGTCGATATCCTGAATTCTTTTACAGATGTACTGGACGCGGCGACAGGAAAACTTGGGCTTTTTAAAACAGCCGCGCTGGGGATCGGCGGGATCCTGGGCGCAAAAAACTTGGGTCAGCAGAAAACAGACAGACGCGGATTGTGCGGGGCCCAATATATACCCCGTGCCGGGGTGGGAATCCCCGGGCAAAACACAAAGAACTACGCTATGTAGGAGGGTATATTGGCAAAATCAACTGCGGCCGCTGCGCCGCAGACCTCCGATATGGCTGTGTGTGGACTACGCAGCCGCCGGGGACCGCAAGGCCCGGCCAAGGACAAGGACGGCATATGTGACTCGTCATGTAGCATATGGCCCAACTTGCAGAGAGGCGTACTGCTTTACAAAAGCAAGTGCCGCTCCCATCGACTACCAGGAGGGCGCAGGTATACCCCGTATACCCGCGAAGGCATAGTCAGACCCCTATCTTTGAGAAGGATAGTGAAAAAGTCCGCCGCAGCTATGCGGTGCGTTGAAAATAGCAAAAGAATGGAATCGTTTATACAGAAATCCGTTGCAGTTCTAAACAGCAGCTCGGTCAGGGCTTCCACTTATGCCCGCATTTGGCACAGCGGTTTACCGTTTTCCCGGCCCCGATAAACCCGGATATGAGGGAATACCCCCTCCTGCCCGCCGTAACCGCTGTTGAGCCGCAACGGGGGCATTTTACGGCGTTGGCCTGGGAAGACTGACGCAACTCGGCAACTTGCTGCCTGACCTGGGCATCAAATTGGGACAGCTTTAAGCCATACTCGATGATATCTTTTTGTTTGAGCTCGATCATGGCGTCGATGATTTCTGTTGAGTTTGTGGCACGAAATATTGTATAAGCATCATCCTTATTTATTTGTGGTTTAATCCCCATTCGCTCGATCATACGATTTCTTTCATCAACAGGCATTTTAACATATTCATCTTTGCTTACATTAAACTTAATTCTGTCCCCGCCGCAAAAACATTTTGTAGTCCCTACAGGAACTAATCCTTTAGAACCACATTTGTTACATATACTTGCTTCTAATTCCATAATGTCACCTCATATTTTATATTTACTAAAAAAATATTACCATCTTTATTGTTACATTACAATTGAAAAATAGTAAATTTATCCATTTCTGTTTCCGCTCGCACAGTACACAGAAAAAGGAAAGGGGTTTTTAGGCAGCGGCATTGAATTAGGCGGACTATTTAACAATATAAAAATAGACGAATCTTCTTACGAAAAAATCATTGAAGATTTCAAAGAATTAAATTTAGAAGCCTCTGTTCCTAAACTTAAAAACGGCTCCACCGACTGGGACGCCATAGCCAAGTCCATCAAAGGATGCGACGACGTAGCACTCTCCTACTTCAAAACCCTGGAAGAAGGAAAAGGCAAGATCAACAATGCCGCCGCTTCCACCCAGGGCCTGGCCGACCACTTCCAATCCGCAGGGCTGTCCGCCGGGTTCGCGGCTATTAAAACGACTCTATTAAACACCGCCCTCAATGCAGGTATTGGCATTATCGTAGCTTTAGTGGGGCAGGGTTTAACCGCCTGGATCCAACACCAGGAAAAAGCCCGCCAGTCCGCCGAAGACGCCGCAAACGCCTACAAGGAATCTTCCCTGGCCATAAACGACCAGGCCGCCAAATACAAAGAACTGAAAGCAGCCCTGGAAGAAGCCAACGGCAACGAGGAAGCAACCTACAACATTAAAAAGCAGCTCTATGAAATGCAGCAAAACCTAATCGCCACCTATGGCGACCAGGCCGAAGGCCTCGACCTGGTAAACGGCAGCCTGGAAACACAGCTTAACCTGCTCAAAAACCTGCCATCCAAGGAGGCCGACTACCTCCTGAACGAAAACCATGATGGCGTAAAAAATGCGGAAAAAGAAATGACCCGGGAGCGCAAGTATATCCTGGGGATGAGCGTTTCTGACCCGGATACTTTTTCATCTATACAGGAGATTGCAGATAAGTACGAAGAAATCCAGGCGACCTACGATGATACGAATGGTGAATACACTATCCGGTTCACAGGCGATGTTACACAGGCCAAAAGCGAAATCAATGATTTTGCCACAGACATCCGTAAATTACAGGATGAGATCGGTGAAAACCATGCCCTCGATAATATCCTCGGTTTTTCCCAAGATGCGTTATCCCAGGCAAACAGCGTCCTGGAAAAGTACGGCAATATCTATAAAGAAGCCCAAACCGCCCGGCTGACTTCAGATGATACGCTCTATGTGGACAAAAACCATACCCCGCAGACGGCAGATAAATGGCTGAGCGATTATGCGCAGGCCGTGCAGGCCTATAATGACGCCCTCCTGACCGACGACCAGGATAAAATCAGCGGAGCCGAGACGAAATACAATGCGTTAAAAGAATCTATCGAGGGCATGACAGAAGACGCCAAGGGGCTTGGCAAATATGCCGACCAGTTTAACGAAATCAGCGGCCAGCTAAACGAAGCCGCCAAAAACTCAAACAACTTTAAAAAGGCCTTATCCGGTGGGCTGTCCGACAGCGTGGAACAGATCAAAGGCCTGAGCTCGTTAGATCTGCTGACCCTGGATCCTGAGAACGTTACCCCGCAGCAGGCAAAAGCGCTGGGTGATATTGTAGGACAGGCCAGAGAATACGGCGTGATCACCGAAGATACCGAAAATTCACTCGATGTCGTTGTAGGCCTTCTCGCAGAATGGCATATTATTGAGGGGGATATTGCGGCTGACGCTAAAGCTTCTGCCCAAGCCATGGAAGCCCTGGCCGAATCCTCCGCATCCGTCCAGGCTTCCATCACCAAAGCCCAGGACGCCCTTGCCTCCCAGTCAACAGGGAAAAGCATATCCGCGGATATGTTTTCCTCTGAGGAGTTAAAGGACTACGCAGACGCCCTGGAGTATGTAAACGGCAGCTACCGCCTGAATACGGAAAAAACCCGTGAACTGGTCAAAGCAAAATCTGAGGAACAGATTGCCGTCAACGACGCCGCCAAGACACAGAAACAGGCGGATTATATCAAGAACGCAGCGGAAATCAGCGAACTGACCGAAAAACTACAGACAAACAGTTCCATAACTGACGAGAATGCCGCGGCTATCCAGAACCGAATCAGCAGCTTACAGGAAAGCAATACTGCCATCGTTGATGAATGCCAGCAGCTCGACCTGTTAAACGCCTCCCTGCGCGAGTCCACAGGGGCTTACCAGGAATGGCTGGACGCCCAGAACAAACCGGAATCCGGCGATATGTTCAGCGACTCCCTGAACGCAATCCAGGCGATTCGCGACACGGCGAACAAAGATTCCGACGACTACGGGCGCATCGGCACGGAAAAATACAAGGCGGCTGTTGAATTTGTCATCCCCGACTCTGTTGACCGGGACGACCAGGAAGCCGTACAGAATTACCTGGACAGCATGTCAGACATATTGACCCAGGAAGACGGCATGATCACAGGGCTAAACATTGACAATTTCCGCGAAAAAGCCGTCAGGGAAAGCTTAATGGAGACTGAGACTGACGAGAACGGTGAAGTTGCCTACAGGCTGGCAAGCGGCATAGACATAGAAGACTTTGCTGAAAAATTAAACCTGTCACGGGAAATGGTCCAGGCCATGTTCGGCGAAATGCAGGAATTCGGAAATGAGTTTGAGTGGCCCCAAATAGATACATTCGGGGACGGGATGATTAATGCAGAAGAAGCCATACAGTCTGTAAGGACGGAGCTGGAATCCCTTAGAGAACAACAAAATAACGGGGCGGAAGTGGATGAGTCCTATATCGATGAATTGGAATCAACGCTGGCAGAACTGGAGAAAAAAAAAGTCGATTTATCCCAGGCATCTATAGATAATATTCTCGCAAACGCCAAAGTGGATGGTCAATTGGAAAAAGCAAAAGAGGATTTAGAGACTTTAAGAGATAATCTTAAGGAAGATCCGGCCAATTTAGAAATACAGGCACAAGTTGAAGATGCGAAACAGAAAGTCGATGAACTCCAGGCAAAAAAGGACGAATTCCAGGAGCCTACACTTCTTGAAATACAGATGGCGTCGAATGATATCAGCGCACAGATAACTGCAAAACAGGAAGAGCTGAAAAAGCTTTCGACTGCTACTGACAGTAAATCAAAAGCAGAAACAGGCAGACTGGCCGCAGAAATCATTGGCCTCCAGAGCCAACAAGTTACCATTAATGCCTATGCGGAGACAACCGGAGCCGCCGCCAAGCTCCAGGAAATCAATGACTGCGAAATCAAAGAAAAAAATGTCACCGTCTCCGTACTGGATAAAGCAACCGTCACACTGGGCGCTATACAAGTCCTTTTAAATAGCCTCCACGACAAAAACATAAATATATCTGTAAATAAAAAGAACAACGATACAACCGGCAATACGACGCCGACAAACGGCAATTCAACGCCGGCAAACGGCAGTCCAAAGGGAAAAACTGCGACACCCGCATCCGGGCCCCACAGCGCTTTGGACAACTTCAGACAATCGGATGCAGCCCATGCAAACGGCATGTACAAAAAATCCGGTTCCCACACCGCTCTCGTAGGCGAATTAGGCCGTGAAATCGTCGTCGACGTCCACTCCGGTAAATGGCATACCGTCGGCGATAACGGGGCAGAATTCGTGGAAATCCCGACCGACGCAATCGTATTTAACCATCTACAGACAGAACAACTGTTGAAACGGGGATTTGTGAACGGGCGTGGAACCGCTCTGGCATCCGGCAACGTCAAAATCAAAGGTAAAGCATACGGTTCGGGAAACAACGGCAAAAAATCACAGGCAGAAAAAGTTTTCCAGACCTTCGACTGGGTTGCTGAAAAACTCCGGTATTTTGCCGAGCAGACAAAAAAGGCCGCCGACATGATCACCGATTATGTGACGCTGGCGTTCAAAAAAAGCCATCTGAAAGACCAGTACGATGCCATCGACGATGAAATCACAGCTAATAAAAGAGGGGCAAAGAAATACCAGAAGAAAGCCGACAGCATAAAGTACAGCTACAAAGCCACGGTAAAAGACAAAAACGG
Source organism: uncultured Lachnospiraceae bacterium (assembly GCA_910588295.1). GTDB lineage: Bacteria > Bacillota > Clostridia > Lachnospirales > Lachnospiraceae > UBA11957. The sequence continues at coordinate 7,885 of CAJUQO010000004.1, forward strand.
CAATCCTAAGAAGGATAAAAACGGCAAAGTGATCAAAAAGACTGTTAAAGCGTCTGTCCCCAAAAAGTATAAGAACCGTGTAAAAAACGGCACATGGTCCATCGAGAATATGGACACGTCATCCGCTAAAAACAAAGCCCTGGCGGAAGCCATCCAGTCCTACCAGGACTATTACGACAAAGCCAAAGACTGCAAACAGGCCGTCATTGACCTGCGCAATGAGCAGATGGAACTGTTTGAAGATCTGATGGATATCCCCACTGAAAAAGCCGAGAAAAAGATCGACAAGCTGAATGATGATCTGGATATCCTCGGCGCAAAGTATGAAAACCTGACGCCTGAAATTGATAAAGACCGTAATCTTGTATCCGTATCGGCCAAAAATAAAAACCTGAACCAGCAGACAAAGAACCAGAAAAAGATTACGGCCGATTATGAAACGGCCTATGAAGAAACACAGGCTAACCTGAAAAAATATAAAAAAAGCATCGACCAGACAAAGGCCAAAGCGCTCAAAGGGTTAAGTTCCAAAGATAAAAAAGCCATTGTTAAAAAAGTAAATGCTGGCGAAGAAATCACCGTCAAAGATGGCTGGAGCGATAAGGCTAAGAAAGCCGTAACCAAATATAACATTGCCCTCCGGGCCAACAGGGAGGCTTATGTAAACGCTGAAAAAGCGGCGGAAGAATGCACGAAAGCCATCCGTGATAACACAAAAGAGCAGTTTGACAATATCCAGGCAGCTTATGAAAACAAGCAGAAAGCCTACGGCCAGAGAAGCACGGAGATCAACAATGCCATGGATCTCAACGAAGCCCGTGGATACCGTGCAAGCTCCGGTTATTACGCAAAGCTTGCGGAGAATGAGAAAGGGCTTAGGGATTCCTTATTAAAGGAACGGAAAAAGTTACAGAAAAAATTTGACTCTGCCGTAAACAGCCGCTCCATCGCCGAATACAGCGACGAATGGTACAGCATGAAAGAGCAGATCGACAATATAACCAATTCCATCACGGAGTCTGATATTGCCCTGCAGGGGTTCAACAACAGCATCCGTGAACTGGAATGGGAAAATTTCGAGAAGCTGCAGGAGAAAATCTCCTCCCTCACTGATGAGGCGGATTTCTATATCAACGAACTGTCCCGTGAAGACCTGGCTGACGACGACACAGGCAAGCTGACAGACCGCGGCAGCGCCGTCATGAAACTCCATGCGGTAAATTACGAAACCTATCGTGCACAGGCGGGGAAATACGCTAAAGAAATTGAAAAGATCAATTCTGATTTGGTCAATGACCCGGCCAATGAGACGCTGCTGGACAAAAAAGAGGAATACATCAAAGCCCAGAGGGAGTCCGTCAAAGCCGCCCAGGATGAAAAGTACGCCATGATCGACCTGGCAAAACAGGGCTATGAGGCGCAGAAAAACTACCTCCAGAAAGTCATCGGCAAATACAGGAAGCTGTTAAGCATCCAGAAAGACGCCAACGACTACCAGAAAACGCTGTCGGACGCTGTGGAAGAAATCAACGCTGTCCAGAAACAGCTCTCCGCCCTTTCCGGTGACAATTCCGAATCCTCACGGGCCAGAAAACAGGAGCTTACGGCCAGCCTGAAAGAAAAACAGGAGGCGCTGAAAGACAAGCAGATGGACAAGCTCACCTCGGATATCAATGATATGCTTGATGACTTGATGGATGATTATTCAGATTACATGGATGACATCATCAATAATCTGTCTGAGAATTTCGAGCAACTGATTGATACCGTGAATGTAAATTCAGAAGCGGCAAATGGGACACTCCAGAAAATGTCTGAGAACCTGAACATAGAATTACAGGGGCTAAAGGACGTCTTCTCCGGAGGCGACGGCGGCAACGTACTTGCAGCTACACAAAACACAGTCAAAAATATTGAAACCCAGCAGGCCGCCCTTGTGGAAAAAGCGACACAGATTGCTGATTCGCTGCTGGGATCTGAAAAACAGAGCAGTACGCCGGACAGCGGCCTCCCGGTTGGGGAGCTGCATGGCACACAAAGAGAAACTGAATCAAAAGAATATAAACCTGCCCGTACCACAGCAGCCACAGTAGCAGCCAATGTAGACTCCGGCAAACGAATCGACCTTACGGATGTAAAATCCTACATCAAAAAACACGCCAGCAAAACCAGCAAGAACGAGTCAGAGCTCAGTGATTTTAACAAGGTTATTTATAAAAACAAAGCCAAGCTGTACAGTGGCTCCAATAAAGTATTATCCGCAGCCGAACTGAAAGCCCTTGCGAAAATGGTAGGCGTGAAATACGATAATGCGACCAAAAAAGGCGCATTGTATAAAGAGTTTAAAGCCCTCGGGATCAAAGGTTTCGCGTCCGGGTCCCACCGGATACCCTACGACCAGCTTGCCTTAACGCAGGAAAAAGGGCCGGAGGTGATCACGCTGCCTGACGGTACGATGCTCACGCCGTTAAAGGCCGGAAGCAAAGTGTTCAATCATGAGATGACGGAGAACCTGTGGAAAATATCCCAAAACGAAGACATCCTGAACAGGCTCAAAGAAACGGCCATACCGAGACGCAGCGACGGCATCCACGAGCTGGCAAAAGCGCTGAGTGACGCTCTGCGTTCCGGAGCATCTGCGCAGACCCCTGAGAAATTCGAGATACATTTTGGCGACATCCACCTTCCCAATGTACAGAATCCGGAACAATTCACAGCAGAGATTAAAACCCTTATGAAAAATTCAATTAAAAATGACGCCGGTATGCAAAAGCTGCTTGAAGAAGTAACGATCCGTAAGCTGGGCAGAAATTACAATTCTCTCGGGATCCGGCGCTTTTAACCTGCATTGTGCGGCGCAGCTTTCAGGCTGCGCCGCTTTCTCACTATATATAGAAGGAGATTTCAGAAATGTTTTTCTCAAAAAATAAGGGAACCAATACAGAATATCTTAAGTCACTAAAAAAAATCGAGATGCTGGAAAAGATCATCGACAGCCAGAATGAGGAACTGATCCGCCTTCGCTATCTGTCTAAGAAATCGGAAGCATTAACCCGGCAGGAGGAGGAACTGGAAAAACTGACAGAGATGTATAAGGGCCTGTGCGATGAAGTCAGGGAGTGCAAAAAGAAATATGACGAATTGAACAAGACGTTAACTGAGACTATGCGCCAGTATAGCAAAGAGATGCAAACACTAGCCACGGATGATTTCATCCGGCAAAACAGGAGGCGATTTTTATAGCAGCAATATATTTTAACTCACAAAATGAAGTGGAATGCCCCACGCTCGTTCTCCAGAACAGAAATGCCGATTCCTGTGGGAAACTCACCGGGTTTACCGGCTTTCTCAGAAAAGAGAACCTGAATGCGCCCAACGAAATATCCTGTACCGTTTACAAATACACGGACGGCGAACGCAATCCGCTCTGGGATAACATCACCGACTTTAAGGTGATCTATATCCCGGAATATAAAGAAAAATATGAGATACATATTTCAAGCGCGGAAGAAATCGAGATCACAAAATCTATCACTGGCACGGCTTTGGCCGAAGCCGAATTATCACAGCTTCTGCTGGATCAGATCGAGATCAATACAGAAAACGATATGGCCCGGACTTCCACGATCCCCGGAGTGGGCTATGACGAAAACTTCCCCACCGTTTTCTACAGAGATCCGGATAAAATCCATGACTACGGCGCCGTCTGGAACAGCAGCGCCCGATACCAGAATTATTCTGCCGAGGATAAAAGGGAGGTTTTGAGGACGTCCTCTCTTCTGCACCGCCTGTTGGAAAAAGCTCCCAACTACCGCATCGGACATATTGACGACACTTTAGAGTCGCTAAACCTTGTCCTGACCTTCAGCATATCAAATACTTACCTGTATAATGAACTGGTGGGCGAGATCGCAGAAGAATACGGGGTACTCTTTACATTTGATTCCGTCGATAAAACGGTGTCCGCCTATGACTTATTTAACACCTGCGACGACTGCGGTTATCGGGGGGACTTTGAGAACATATGCCCCAAATGCGGCTCTGCCTCCTGCCACGGACAATATGGGGAAGACACCGCCATATTTGTCTCCGGCAAAAATCTCGCAGAGTCCGTCTCGAAAGACGGCGACCCGGATTCTGTAAAGACCAGTTTCCGGATAGAAGGCGGGGATGACGTAATGACTGCCGCTGTCGCTAATATTAATCCCGGCGGTACAAATTATATCTACTCTATCCCTGCGGAATTAATCCGTGATATGCCAACGGAACTTGTCGAAAAAATCGAGTCCTATAATAGAATCTATAATGAGTATAACGATACACATACGTTTGACCTATATGTAGAAAATTATAATGAAAGCGTCGAATATTTAAAAAAATATTACCCAGACGCTGAGTACCCCAAATTCTCTAATCCACTTATAGGTTATGACCAGACAACAAATCTTTTATACAACATCATTGATGTCGAGTCTGTTTTGAAATCGTCTATGATGCCAACCCTGAAATATGATAATCCTGCCATTGACGAAACAATGGAGATCATATCAAAAATGTCTGATATAGCTGTCCGGTATCCTGCAACCAGCATAGCAACATATGTAAATAATGCTGTGCTGGATATGGTAAAGGCGTCCATCAATACCGCTCTGTATAAGGCTGAGATATACGAAAACAATGGATACCCCCAATATACCCAGGGCACAACCGGAATATGGTACGGATATATCAAGCTGACGTCCCTGGAGGCAGCGGAAGGCGAAATTGCCGAAAGCAAGGTCAGCGACCTGTTGACATTTCCGATTACAAACAATGTAGAACTATATATTAAGCAAAAAATCCAGAAGAATATGTCCAAAGTCGAAATCAGTGAAATTATGGATTTGACTAACGTCGGCGATAACGCTATGCTAATTGACGAATTTAAAGAACGGTTACATTGCTACAGCGCCGATTACCTGGACAACCTCAAAACAGAATTTGAAGCTTGCCGGTCTGTCATTTATGAAATGAAAGATGTTGCGGACAATCAAACATATTCGGACTTCTTAAATACTTATAATGAACGGGTAAGTGCTATTGTCATTGAAAAAAATGCCCGCGACCGGCAATTAGAAAAATTGTACCGGCTGTACTATCTGAACCAGACAGATTTTACCGAGTCCGGGGAATTGATCGATGCCCGGAACAATGTAAAAAAAGACCTTAATTTCGAAAAATACCTCGGTGATCTCTGGCCCGTCTTCTGTTCCTATCTGCGTGAAGACACCTATCAGAATTCCAATTATATTTCCATGGGATTAAGCAGCCAGGAAATCATCGAACGTGCAAAAGAACTATGGGAAGCTGCAAATAGAGAATTGGAGAAAGCGTCACACACCCAATATACTATCAGCACAACTCTGGATAATCTGCTTCAGATTCCTGCATTTAGTCCCTTAACAAAATACTTTCAGGTTGGAAACTGGATACACGTTGCCTTTGATGACGAAGTTTACAGATTACGGCTGCTCTCCTATCAGATCAATTTCGACGAATTGCAGACCATTGAAGTTGAATTCTCCACCGTTGTACATCACGGCGGCAGCTTCTCTGATGTAAAAGACGTGATCGATTCTGCCAGGACAATTTCCGGAAGCTACAACGCCGTCACCAACCAGGTGCAGAAGACGGCCGATGCGGCAAGATATGTCAATGAATGGGTCAAAGACGGCCTGAATGCCACCATGACAAAGTATGTCAATGACCCTCTCACACAGGATATTGTCATCGACAAAAACGGTATCCTGTGCAGGTCCTATGACGAATTAAAAGAAGAATATGATTCCTGCCAGCTCCGCATCCTCAGAAACGGCATGTATCTGACCAAAGATGGCTGGGAGAACATCTATGCGGGGATCGGGAAGATCTCATACTGGGATCCAATAAAAAAAGAACCCGTTAATGATTACGGTATCATTGCCAAAACTATTGTGGGCAGACTGATCCTGGGAGAATTTCTAGGGTTTGCAAATGCCAGCGGTTCTATGAGCTTTGATACAAGCGGGTTAAAAATCGAAGGCAATCATGCGGCAGTTTATATTAACCCGAACAATGAGAATATATTCCACATCAAAAAGAAATCATCCTCTTCCGGGAAGTATGATGCCGATATTATGTATGTCGATAAAAACGGGAACGGGTATTTTAAAGGTGAAATTAATTCTGCCAGCGGTACGATCGGGGGATGGGAAATCGGATACGGATATATGCGCAATAAGGATAACAACAACAGGTATGTGGGAGTCGGGGTGAACGGCGTAACGCAGGCCTTTTATGCGGGCGGTACACAGCCCAATGGCAGCGACGGGATATTCCGGGTTGACCATTCGGGGAAATTAATTGCTACGAATGCTATGATTACCGGGAATATTATAGCGACTAGCGGCTCCTTCGCCGGGGCGGTAAATGCCACGGCACTGACGGTAAGCAAAGATTTTTCGGACGGTACAAGCTTTCGCTTGGAAGTCACAGATAATGCTTTTGAATTTTACACACATAAAGCCACACAAACCCCAGGATCCTCTATGTACCATAATTCATTTAAGATGATACCAAATGAAGGAATTACGATAGAAAGTGGCGGCGAAGGCTTGACTGTGGACTGTCTTACGCATATAAGTAACCGTTTAATTGTAGGATATGATCTTACCTGCGACAGCGACCTATATGTGACCGGCTGGATAAGGTCTACGGCGGATAAAGGAATCTACTGGCAGAAATATGGCGGTGGGTGGTATATGAATGATACAACGTGGATTAGATCATGGAACGAAAAAAGTGTTTTCTTGGGCACTGGGAAATTTCAAACTGCCGCAACCGGTGATGCTTTTATCGCAGTAAGAAGCGATGCTGTAGAAAACCGGGTCAGGGTAAAAAATTCTAAAGCAGACGTATGCATGGCTGCAGGAGCCACGGGCACACACGGACTTTGGAGTTATACGTATAATAATTGGATGGTGCGCTCGTCCTCCGATTACGGTGCAGTTCTTAACGGACATGCGACAAGCGACCTCCCTTTGACCGGCGGAACAATAAGCGGAAACTTGAGCGTAAGCGGCAACACAACGACAACCGGCTGGTTCAGAAACACATATGCCTATAGTAACACCACAAGCGCCGCTGCCAATTTACATATCAACAGTAACGGTACGCTTCATCGTTCCACCGCCTCATCCAGACGTTACAAACACGGTATTTGCCCACTGAAATATGACTTAGACGCAAAAAAATTATTGTCCGTACCTGTAGTACAATATGTCTATAACACCGATTACCTGTCGGAGGATGACGCCCGCTACGGCCAATACATCCCTGGATTTATTGCCGAGGATATAGCCCTGTACTATCCTATTGCCGCAGAGACAGACGACGAGGGAAAGCCGGAGGATTGGAACATCCGTATGGTCGTGCCGCCGATGCTGGCGCTGATCCAGGACGCCTACGATATACTATCTGACCATTCATCCTGCATATCCATGTTGCAAACCCAAATTGCCCGTCAGGAAGCAGAAATCCAGGCGTTAAAAACAAAATTACAGCACTAAAATTTTGTATGCATAAAAAACATACCATAAAAAGGAGATCAGTCATGAAAGTAATTGATATACTGAAAATCAGCGAGGCATTTAGCTTCTTATCCGAGAAGGAATTGGACTTAAATACAGCCTACATGATCGCAAACAATCTGCAAAAACTTTCTGTGGGACAAAACGTGATTGCCGACAAAAGAAAAAAACTGGTAGATAACTATGGGACAAAAGACCATAAAGGCGAATTAGTTTTAGGAGAAAACGGGGACGTTCAGTTTTCTCCTGCAAATAAGGCAGCGTTCTTTGCGGAAATGGAAAAGCTGAACGAATCCGAAATTGACATGGAAACATTGGCGTCCATACCCAAAAAGGCGCTCTTTGAATCCGGTATTAAAATCCCGCCAAAATATATCCTGTTTTTATCGGATTATATCCGGGACAGCACAGATGCAAAAAAAGAGGAGTAATCTATGTATTGTACAGACTTTGAATATGACAACAAAAAACTGTCGGATTACGACATGATGATTGGCGCTTTAAACGGCTCCGGGGGAAGCGAGATTGTTTCTTCCGGAGCTGATATCGTATTTAATCAGATACGTCCGTCCGGAAGCGGTTTTTTCAATCTTTATTCATCCACTTACCAGGAGCCGTTCACCGCGACATTCCAGGTTATGAAAAACCCCTGCAAATGCAGGGGGAAGTATTATCTTTCGCCTATGGAGGTTTCTCACATCCAAAGATGGCTGTGCCAAAAGAATTATAACAGATTTAAAATTTTTCAGGAAGGCTATGAGGATATCCACTGGAACGCCGTATTTTCATCCAGACAGGTCATGCTCAACGGCCATATCGCGGGGCTGGAATTAACCCTGTATACAGACGCCCCCTATGCCTATCTGGATCAGATGAAATACGCCTTTCATTGTACGAAAAACGTACCTGGCACTCTGTATGATACTTCCGACGAGCTCGGATCCATCTACCCTGATGTTCTGATTATCATAAATGAGCCGGGAATTTTTAAGTTAGAGAACTCCATGGACAATAAAGTGACAGAGATCCGCAATGTTATATCCGGAGAGGCCATAACGATCCATGGGCGAAACCAAACCATATCCTCCTCAAATCCGGATCATAAAATTTTCAGTGATTTCAATTGGTTTTTCCCCAGAATCATAAACACCTATCAAAATAACAGAAACGCTTTTACGGCGTCCTTGGAGTGTGATGTTACTTTTACTTACTCTCCCATTCGTAAAGTTGGTCTATAAAATCATCCATGCGAAATAACGTCATGCCATTATTTGTGATATTTGTTCATATTCGCAACAAAACAAATATCACATCCGTCTTTTCAGACAAAATATAACTACAGAAAGGAAGAATCCATATGAATGACAAATTAACGCACTATCTTACTGTCGATGTAAACCTGTATAATCTGCAGTCAATACGGTTAAAACAATACAACCAGAACAGCCAGAGACTGGTTATTACTGTTACAGAGAATAATCAGCCTTATTTTGTGGACAAAAATCTGGTCACATGCGCATTTAAGATGATTACGCCCGATGACAGGGCCATTTATAACGAATGCACAATAAATGATGACGGAACCATAACCGTTGACATCACAGAAAGCTGTTGCACCAGGCCAGGTAAAGGAGAAGCCGAATTAGATATCATACGGTCAGATGATGATTATCAGCTTTGCACGATGAATTTCCACATGATCATCGAAAAATCGGTATATGGAAATGATAAAGTGATTGCCGCCCCTGAATTTGATCTTCTGGCAAAGGCCGTTGCCGGGAGCCAAAAACTTAATAACGATATAAAAGAATCTGAAACTACCAGAACCCAACAAGAAGAATCCCGGGAAGCAGCAGAAAGATCCCGGACAGAGTCAGAAAATAACCGTGTGTCCAACGAAAATCAAAGAATTAACGCCGAAAATGGCCGAATAGATGCCGAGACTTTGAGGATTTCTGCTGAAGAAGCAAGAGAAACAGCAGTTTCAAACACTCTACAGACGTTAGACAGCCTTATGTCCGACGCTATAGAAGCAACAGAAAATGCGCAGGCGGCAGCCAAAGACGCGGGCGACGCCGCAGATGCATGTAAAAACCTTAGTTCAAATACAACCGCCGTTTATGACGTTGATGGAAACAGCATTAAAGATACATATCTTAAAAAAACTGATGATCTGTCAAAATTGGGATGCTTTGACGAATTTACGTCCGGTATACAAAAACAACTCGACGGGTTGAATACGGATAAGGTGGATAAAGCAGCCGGTAAAGGCTTGTCTTCTAACGATTATACCACAGACGAAAAGAATAAGCTGGCCGGAATCGCGTCGGGGGCAAACGCTTATTCGCTCCCGCTTTCCTCCTCTTCTGCCAGAGGAGGCGCTAAAGTCGGCTATAGCCAAAACGGGAAAAATTATCCCGTCCAGCTAAGCAATGAGCAAATGTTTGTAAACGTTCCGTGGACGGATACAAATACCTGGCGCGGGGTCCAGAACAATCTCACATCTACATCGGCAACAGATGCGCTGTCTGCCGCGCAGGGGAAGGTATTGGCCGACAATCTGGCCGGGAAAGCGGCTGCCAGCCATACCCATAACTATCTTCCTCTGACCGGTGGAACGCTTGCAGGGAACTTAACTGTAAATAAGGCATTAACTGTAGGCGACTCAATTGCCACAAACGGTACTTTGACTGTGAGCAGTAACGCAACTGTGAAAGGGTGGTTCAGGAGCGAATGGGCTTACCATAATACCTCTAGCAGCGCCGCCAATGTGCAAATCAATGATGCCGGAACCCTGCGCCGTTCCGCTTCATCATCTAAACGTTACAAACATGATATCCGCGCCCTTGCAGATGCTCTGGACGCCTCAAAATTGCTGTCCGTTCCGGTGGTGCAGTACATTTATAATGAGGGCTATCTGCCAGAGGATGACCCCCGCTGCGGCCAATGTATTCCTGGTTTTATCGCAGAGGATATAGCCGGGTTATACCCGGCTGCCGCCGAGACAAATGCCGACGGACAGCCGGAAGACTGGAATATCCGTCTGATCGTGCCGCCTATGTTAGCGCTGATCCAGGATCTGTATAAAAGAATAGAACAATTAGAACAGGGAGAAAACGGAGATTAACGTCAGAAAAACCTGTCATCGCCGGGATTATCTCATCATTGCGGCGGCCCCGATCTCCTTCCCCCACGCCTCTACCAGCCGTTCCAGGCTCCAGGCCGCATTGGCCGGACTGGTGGACGGCAGCCGCACCGGCTCTAAACCGGTAAGAGGCATCTGGTATTTCCGGTACAGCTTCCAGGATGTGCCGCCGTTAGTACAGATTTTCTGTATGGAAGCCGTATCCAGTATTTTACTCAGGTCATTGGGCTTCGCGTCCCGAATGGACGCGTCGCTGGAGCCGTGGATCGTACAGCTCGCGATCACATCCCACACCGCAATATGGTGCGCCAACAAAAACTCTCGTTTCTCCTCTATGGTACCGGGCAGCTCCTTCCCCGCCACCGCCGCCAGCACCTTCCAGAAGCGGTTCTGCGGATGGTGATAGAAAAAGGCGGCCTCCCTGGATTTTACCGACGGGAAACTGCCCAATATCAGTATCCGGCTGTTTTTGTCATACACCGGAGCTATATTGTGGTAAACTGTCTCCATCTTTTCACCGGTATCCTCCGATATGTTGTTACTGCCCATTTTCACGGATATCCTCCTCGTCAAATTCAATCTGCGCGTAGTATCCCCGGGGGGTCGTATGTATGGCCTTTACTCTCCCCGTCCGCGACGCCAGACGCTGGTAGGAGGGATAATTCTTACTCATAGCCACAGCCGGAACAATCGTATAATAGTAAGAGGTCGGCAGCTGGCTCTCTGTCACCGTCACCTGCTGTCCGACCTCAAGAAGTCCGGTGCGCTCCATCTTAAACTCCATCTCCCGCAAGGGGCACACCACCTTTCACTTTAATACTCCGTCACCAAATTTCTCCCTGAGCTTACGCACCACGGGCTCCGGTACATAGTGGGAAACGTCTTTCCCATAATATCCCACCTCCTTGACGATGGTGGAACTCAAAAAAGCATATTCCAGGCTCGTAGTAAAAAATATAGTATCCACCTGGGGATCTATCGTGTGATTTGTCTGGGCCATCTGCATCTCATACTCGAAATCCGACACGGCCCGCAGCCCCCTGACAATAATATTGGCGTCGTTCTCCCGCGCAAAATCCACCGTCATACCGTCAAACACCTTGACTGTAACATTTTCTATGTCACTCACACAATCCTCAATCATTCTTTTTCGCTCCTCCAGGGAAAAGAGGGGCTTTTTCTTTGTATTCCTCAATATACCGATGATCAGCTTGTCCGTCGCCCTGGCGGCCCTCCGGATTACATCCAGATGTCCCAGGGTGATCGGGTCAAAGCTGCCCGGATAGACCGCTTTTGCCATACTTTACTCCCGCGCGGATCGGCCTGTTACTGCAGGCTCCAGCTTCCGTCCGCATTTTTTGTCCCTTTCAGTATCCGCGAACCATCGTAGGATACCAGAATATTTGTCACATAGGATTCCCCGTCCGTGACATAGAAATTGTAATAATCCGTGCCGTTGAAGGTCGTCGTACCTTCGTAGGAATAAACATATGTTTTGCCTGATTCCTCATCCGAAGTACCGAAATAATCCCTGGCCTGCGCAAGAGCGCTGCCATTGGATATCCCGCCGCCCGTACCGCCGCCGTCTGATGGCTGGGATGTACCCTGACCGGCCGAGCTGCTGCCATCTGCGCCGCTATCCGCTGAAGAGCTGCCGCCTTCCGTCCCTGCTGCCGAACTGCCGGAAGCCGGATCGCCCGTCGCCGAAGAAGTGCTTCCCGCAGAGGCTCCTCCGTCCGTGGAAGAGCTGCCGCCTTCCGAAGAAGTACCGCCACTTTCCGGGATACCTGAAGCCTGAGAGCCGTCCGACGTCCCCGCGTCCCCTCCGTTCGGCGCGGCCGAATCTCCGGGAGTTGTCTGTCCGCCTTCAGGAGCCTGGCCTTCAGGGGCGCTCTGATCCGCCTGGCCGTCATCATTGCTCGGTCCCACCAATACCTGAACTATGGGCCTTTTCGTCATCCGGTTCAACTCAGCCACCGCATAGTGGAACGGAGATTTTTTCCCTGTGTAGGCGCTCTTTTTAACAGACGCCGCATACTGAACCACGGTCTCACCGGAGGTAGCGTCCACCAGGGCAGCGCCAATTTTGTAACCGTCGTCAACTTCCACCGACGAATTTATTGTAGCGCGATACTGCGATGTATCCACCATAGAAAATATATATGCCTTTTTTGATTTGCGCGTCACACCCGTCGTCATCTCGGACAATTCCGGCAGATCTTTCGCTTTTCCCAGATCCGCATACAGGGCGGCCGCGTAATAGCGGAGCTGTTCCAGCTTTACCTCATAAGACAGCCCGTCCTCCGAAGTACTGATCTTCGTATTCTGAGTGCCATAAGCCGAAACCAGATAATCCACCGTTGCCCAGAATGTATTTGCACCGGTTTCCGTCCCCGGCACGAACGCCTCGTTGCCCAGGTAATCAGATACCATCCTGGCCGCCAATACATAGGCCACCGTCTCGCCATCTTCAGGCAGCGTCACATTGGTGGCGGCAGAGACATCCGTCCCCCCTGTCTGCGACGCCCCTTCTTCACTCTTTTTCTTACCACAGGCGGCCAGACTCAGCAATGCCAGCAAAATCAAAGCCGCTGTCCCTATCGTTCTCTTCACACTTTTATCCCCCGTATGGTATTTGTCTTCTTAAGTTCACTACCTTGTTCTATTCTAGCATATTCAAAAATGAAAGCAAATACCGAATTTAAGATTCAGACATTCTTTATGAATTTTATGAAAACGACAGAAAATGCCTCCTGATCACAATACCTTTGATAAAAACTCTTTCGTCCTGGGATTCTGCGGCGAGCCGAAGATCTGTTCCGGCGTGCCCTGCTCCATGATCTTACCCTCATCCATGAAAAGCACCCGGGTAGCCACTTCCCTGGCAAATCCCATCTCATGGGTAACGACCACCATCGTCATACCCTCCTTCGCCAGCCCCTTCATGACGCCGAGTACCTCCCCCACCATTTCCGGATCCAGGGCGCTGGTGGGCTCGTCAAACAGCATGACTTTCGGCTTCATGGCCAGGGCCCGCACAATGGCAATCCTCTGCTTCTGCCCGCCGGAGAGCTGACCCGGATAGGCATCCGCTTTCTCTGACAGGTTGACCATACCCAGCAGCCGCAGAGCCTCCGCCTTCGCCTCCGCGGCGCTCATTCTGTGGAGCTGCACCGGAGCCAGCGTCAGATTGTCCAGGATGGACAGATGGGGAAACAGGTTAAAATGCTGAAATACCATGCCCATTTGCTGGCGCACCACATTAATATCCGTTTTTTTATCCGTAATATTCTGCCCGTCGAAAATGATCTCTCCCGACGTGGGCATCTCCAGCAGGTTCAGGCAGCGCAGGAACGTGGATTTACCGGAACCGGAAGGCCCGATAACGACCACCTTTTCTCCCGGCGACACATGCTCGGTGATATTGTCCAGCACAAGCTGGCTGCCGAATTTTTTCACCAGATTATTAACGCTTATCACTCTCCCTCAGCCTCCTTTCCAGTTTACCCATCAGCCAGGTAAAGAACATAACGATCACAAGATAGATCACCGCCACGGCCAAAAGGGGCAGCATGGCGTCAAAGGTCGTGCTTCGGATGATATCGCCGCCCCGTGTCAGCTCGTTTAAGCCTATATAACCGCAGATCGAAGTCTCCTTCAACAGGGTAATCAGCTCGTTGACCAACGACGGCAGACAGTTTTTAAAGGCCTGGGGCAGCACAATCAGCCGCATGGTACACACATAGCTCAGGCCCAGGGAACGCCCCGCCTCCATCTGCCCGATATCCACAGACATGATGCCTGACCGGATGATCTCGGCCACATAAGCGCCGGAATTAATACCGAAAGCCGTGACTGCCACCACAATCTTGCTGGGACAGTTGACCATAAATACAAAATACAGAAGCAGTAACTGCACCAGCACCGGCGTGCCCCGGATAATGGTCAGGTACAGGCGGCAAAAGCCGTCCGCTATGCCGAGCAGCACCATCCCCGGCCCCTGTTTTCTCCCTTCCATCTGATCGTGGGAGGTGCGGACAATGGCAATGACAGCGCCAATCACAATGCCTACGACCACTGCCAGCACAGTGATCAAAAGTGTTGTCTTTAATCCGCTGGTAATGTATTTCCAGCGTTCCTTCTCAATGAAATCCTGGACGAATTTCCGTGGCAGATCGTTAAACATGTCTTCCCCCTTTTCTTTTATGCTTTTCGAAAGACAGGAAATCCCTTTTCCTGTCTTTCAAAAAACAGGGCGGTATCGCACCGCCCCTGCCTGTCCATCAGTACCATCACACAATCTGTTTAGTTTGCAGTAATATACTTATCCAAAATGGACTGGATCGTACCGTCAGCTTTCAGTTCCGTCAGCGCACCGTTCACGGCGTTCAGCAGCGCTTCATTATCTTTGGAGATAGCCGCCGCATAATCCTCGTTGGTATACTCTGTATCCAGGATCTTCAGGCCTTCCGTGCTCTCCACAAAGGATTTAGCCGGCTCATTGTCGATGATCACAGCGTCTACTTTGCCCTGGGCCAGAGCCATGACGGCATCCGCGCCCTTGCTGTATTTCTCCACATTCTCCTCGCCGTAACCGCCGTTTTCCGGTGTGTCGGAGGCATAGGTGTCGCCGGTGGTTCCCAGCTGCACGCCAATCTTCTTGCCGTCCGCCAGATCATCCGGCGTGGCGATCTCAGAATCCTCTTTTACAATAACTACCTGTACGCCGTTGGCATAGCTGTCGGAGAAATTTACATTCTCCTGTCTGTCCGGCGTAACCGTCATACCGGCCAGCCCCATATCCGCCTTGCCGCCCTGCACGGCTGTGATGATGGAATCGAACTCCATATCCTCCACCTTGAGGGTCAGGCCCAGCTTGTCCGCGATGGCCTGGGCGATCTCCACGTCGATACCGACCACTTCCTCGCCCTCATAATATTCATAAGGCGGGAAATAAGCGTTTGTAGCCATAATCAGCACACCGTCCTCCACAGTGGTAAAGGAGCCTGCCTCTGCTGACGCCGCAGAGCCTGTCTCTGACGCCGCAGAGCCTGTCTCTGATGCCGCAGAGCCTGTCTCTGATGCCGCAGAGCCTGTCTCTGATGCCGCAGAACTTCCCGCTGCGGAACCGGCCTCCGACGCTGCGGAGTTTCCTGCCGCGGAACTTGCCTCCGGCGCGGCGGAAGATGAACCTGAACCGCCACAGCCTGTCAAAGCCGCGGCCGCCAACACACCAGCCAATACTACTGCCGTCAATTTTTTCATAACTAAAACCTCCTGTATGCGCACTCCGCGCCGTGTATTCCCCTTGGGGAACCTTCCTTTATTTATAGCAGTTCAAGCCAGCAGAACTGCCATCTCTGTTTACACCGCGAAATTATAACCGCAAAATGTCGGATTGTAAATATGTAATACTTAATTTTTGTATTTTTTTCCGCATAATAATGAAGAAATTGAAAAGAACCGTTCTTTTTATTCATTATTTACTAAATATGCATAGAAATATTCAACTGTAACAGTTCAGCTGCCGGCTGAACTGTTACCTCCAACTCACCTATGTACGGAAAAGAAAACATTGTTTGCCTTGACATATACCCCCCTCCGGTATATAATATAGAAAACGCATACCCACCCAGGGTATATAGCACAGAGAGGAACGGATATACTATGGAAAAAGAGCAAAATTGCTGCTGCCGCACAAAGCCTCGCAGCGAAAAAGAAAGCAAGGATCTGATCCACCGTCTGAACCGCGTCGAGGGGCAGATCCGGGGCATTCGGGGCATGGTGGAGCAGGATGCCTACTGCATCGACATTATAAACCAGGTGGCAGCGGCCAACGCCGCCTTAAACAGCTTCAATAAACTCCTGCTCTCCGAACACATCCGCACCTGCGTCACCGAGGATATACGGGACGGCCAGAACGAGAAGATGGATGAGCTGGTACGCACCATGCAAAAGCTGATGAAATAAAACAGCTACATGAACAGGAGAGATCGCATGAAACAATATCTTGTCACCGGCATGACCTGCGCCGCCTGCAGCAGCCATGTCGAAAAAGCCGTCCGCGGCGTGGCAGGCGTCACCGATGTTACGGTGAGCCTGCTGACCAATTCCATGCAGGTGGAGGGGAACGCCGCCCCCGGGGCAGTCATAACCGCCGTAGAACACGCGGGATACGGAGCCTCCGTCAAAGGGGCCAAAACCGAAGCGGCCCCCGCCGACGCCCTGGAGGATCATGAGACGCCGAAAATGAAAAGACGCCTTATCGCTTCCCTGATTTTTTTAGTCCCGCTCATGTATGTTTCCATGGGGCATATGATGTGGGGCTGGCCCGCTCCCGCGTTTATTGCGGACAGCCATATCAATATGGGCATCTTTCAATTACTCTTTACCACCATCATCATGGTTATCAACCAGAAATTTTTCATAAACGGTTTTACGGGTATGATTCATCGGGCGCCGAACATGGATACCCTGGTGGCCCTGGGCGCGGGCGCTGCCTATGCTTACAGCGCCGCGGTGGTGATGCTCCTGGCCTACCATCTGGAAAACGGCAACAGGGATGCCGCCATGGCCTACATGCACGACCTGTACTTTGAGTCCGCCGCCATGATCCTGACCCTCATCACCGTGGGCAAGATGCTGGAAGCCCATTCCAAGGGAAAGACCACCGATGCCCTGAAAAGCCTGATGAAGCTGGCTCCCCAGACGGCCGTGCTGCTGCGAAACGGCCGGGAAACAGAAGTTCCCATAAGCGAAGTAGCCATCGGAGACGTATTCGTGGTGCGCCCCGGAGAAAATATTCCTGTGGACGGCGTAGTCGTGGAGGGAATGAGCGCCGTCAACGAGGCCGCCCTGACCGGCGAAAGCCTGCCGGTGGATAAGGAACCGGGCAGCCGCGTCTCCTCGGCCACCCTGAACCAGTCCGGCTTTCTGACCTGCCGGGCTACCCGGGTGGGCGAGGACACCACCCTCTCCCAGATCATACGGATGGTCAGCGACGCCGCCGCCACCAAGGCCCCCATCGCCAAGATCGCCGACAAAGTATCCGGCGTATTTGTCCCCGTAGTCATCGGGCTGGCCCTGCTCACCTTCATCTTCTGGCTGATCGCCGGCCAGACCTTCGGCTTCGCCATCGCCAGAGGCATCTCCGTGCTGGTCATCAGCTGCCCCTGCGCCCTGGGCCTGGCCACGCCGGTGGCCATCATGGTAGGCAACGGCAAAGGCGCCAAAAACGGCATTCTGTTTAAAACCGCCGCCGCCCTGGAAGCCACGGGCCGTACCCAGTACGTCGTACTCGACAAGACCGGCACCATCACGGAGGGGCAGCCCCGGGTCACGGATATCTGCCCCGCCGATTCCCGGGACGAGGATGAACTCCTGCGGGCCGCCTGTGCCCTGGAGGCCCGCAGCGAGCATCCGCTGGCAAGAGCCGTCATGGATTATGCCGCGGAGCACGGGCTCACTCCCGCACCCGCGGACAATTTCCGGATCGCCCCCGGCAACGGTCTTTCTGCCACGCTGGATGGTAAAGACTGCTACGGCGGCAACGCCGCCTACATGAAAGATAAGGCCGACATTCCCGCTAAGCTGCAGACACTGGCGGAAAATCTGTCCTCCCAGGGCAAAACACCCCTGTACTTTGCCCTGGACGGCGCTCTGCTGGGGATCATAGCCGTGGCCGACGTGGTCAAGGAAACCAGCCGCCAGGCCGTACAGGAGCTTCAGGGCATGGGCATCCAGGTAGTGATGCTGACCGGAGACAACGAACGCACGGCCAGAGCCATCGCCGGCCAGGTAGGCGCCGACCAGGTAGTGGCAGGCGTGCTGCCGGACGGCAAGGAAAGCGTGATCCGTTCCTTACAGGAGCTCGAAAACGGCAGCCTGAAAGCAGCCATGGTGGGGGACGGGATCAACGATGCCCCGGCCCTGACACGGGCCGATACGGGGATTGCCATCGGGGCCGGGGCCGACGTGGCCGTGGACGCCGCCGACGTGGTGCTGATGAAGAGCGATCTTCTGGACGTTCCCGCCGCTATCCGCCTGAGCCGCGCCGTGGTGCGCAACATCCACGAGAACCTATTCTGGGCGTTCATCTATAATGTGATCGGGATTCCTCTGGCCGCCGGTATCTGGTATCCGGTCTTTGGCCTTAAGCTGAATCCCATGTTCGGAGCTGCGGCCATGAGCCTGTCCAGCTTCTGTGTCGTATCCAATGCGCTTCGCCTGAACCTGTGCAGGCTCTACGACGCGCATAGAGATAAAGCAATAAAAAAGGCAGCTCTGGCTGTAAATCTGATTCCCGAGGAGGTAAAAGGAACAATGACAAAGACGATCAAAATCGAAGGTATGATGTGCGCCCACTGTGAGGCCCATGTAAAAAAAGCCCTGGAGGCCATCGAAGGCGTAAAGGCTGAGACCAGCCACGAGGCCGGAACCGCCGTACTGACACTGGCAAAAGAGGTGCCGGAGGACACGCTGAAAAAGGCCGTCGAGGAGGCCGGATATACCTATGTAGGTATCGCGTAAATGTAAAAAAGCTGCCACTTTCCAGGGTATGCCCCGGGTGTGGCAGCTTGTCTTATTCCTTGATCTCGTCTATATCCGTGCGATTGACGCCGGCAACATGCAGGTTTACTCCACCGCTTTGAACGCCTCATCCAGATCCTGAATGATATCGTCGATATTCTCCGTACCGATGGAAAGACGGATCGTATTCGGACGGATACCCTGATCCAGAAGCTCCTCCTCCGTGCACTGGCTGTGGGTGGTGGTGGCGGGATGGATCACCAGGGATTTCACATCCGCCACATTGGCCAGCAGGGAGAACAGCTCCAGGTTGTCAATAAAATCCTTCGCCCTCTGGGCGTCGCCTTTGATCTCAAAGGTAAAGATGGAGCCGCCGCCATTGGGGAAATATTTCTTATACAGGGCTTTCTGGCTCTCGTCCTCTGTCACCGACGGATGGTGCACCGCCTCCACCTGGGGATGATTTTTCAGATATTCTACCACCTTCAGGGCGTTCTCCACATGACGCTCCACACGGAGGGACAGCGTCTCCAGACCCTGCAGGAAGAAAAAGGCATGGAATGGAGAGAGCGTAGCCCCTGTATCCCGCAGCAGGATCGCGCGGATCTTCGTCACAAAGGCCGCGGCGCCCACCGCTTTTGTGAAACTGATACCATGATAGCTGGGATTGGGCTCCGTCAGAGACGGGAATTTCCCCGATGCCTCCCAGCCAAACTTTCCGCTGTCCACGATCACGCCGCCGATGGTGGTGCCGTGGCCGCCGATGAATTTAGTGGCCGAATGTACCACGATATCCGCGCCGTACTCAATGGGGCGCACCAGATAGGGTGTCGCAAAGGTATTGTCTATGACCAGGGGGATCTGATGCCTGTGGGCGATAGCCGCTACGGCCTCAATATCCACCACATCGGAATTTGGATTCCCCAGCGTCTCGATAAATACGGCTTTGGTATTTTCCTGAATAGCCGCCTCCACCTCTTCGTAATTAAAGACATCCACGAATGTGGTCTGGATGCCATACTGGGGAAGGGTGTGCGCCAGCAAATTGTAGGTGCCGCCGTAAATATTTTTCGCGGACACAATGTGATCCCCGTTCTGAGCCAGGTTCTCAAAGGTGTAGGTGATGGCCGCCGCGCCGGAGGCGACGGCCAGGGCTGCCACACCGCCCTCTAGGGCCGCTATCCTCTGTTCAAACACGTCCTCGGTGGGATTGGTGAGACGCCCGTATATATTGCCCGCGTCCGCCAGGCCGAAACGGGCCGCCGCGTGGTCGCTGTTCCGGAACACATAGGAGGATGTCTGATAGATCGGCACCGCCCGGGCATCCGTCACCGGATCCGGTTTCTCCTGTCCCACATGAAGCTGCAAAGTCTCAAATTTGAATTTTCTGTTTTCTCTCGTAATCTTCTGTCCCATGATTGTTTATCCTCTTTCTACATATTTTATATTGTTGTGCGGACTGTCCGAATCCGCTGTTTCCAACTCTGTAAACAGAGGCGTCGAATAATATCTGTCGCCGGTATCCGGCAAAAGGGCCACGATGGTTTTCCCCTTATTCTCCGGCCTTTTAGCCAGCTGGACAGCCGCGCAAAGCGCAGCGCCGGAAGATATACCCACCAGCACGCCTTCCTTTTTCGCCAGCAATTTGCCCAGGGTAAAGGCATCCTCATTCTCCACCTTGATGATCTCATCATAGATCTCCGTATTCAGCACCTCCGGCACAAAACCCGCGCCGATCCCCTGAATCTTGTGAGCGCCGCTCTTTCCCTCCGAGAGCACCGGTGAACCCGCCGGTTCCACAGCTATAATCTTCACTTCCGGATTCCGGGATTTCAAATATTCTCCCACGCCCGTCAGCGTACCGCCCGTTCCCACACCGGCTACAAAATAGTCTACTCTTCCGTCCGTATCTTTCCAGATCTCCGGCCCGGTGGCAGCTCTGTGGACGGCCGGATTCGCAGGATTGACAAACTGCCCGGGGATAAAGCCGCCCGGAATCTCCTTTTCCAGCTCCTTTGCCTTCTCGATGGCGCCTTTCATCCCTCTGGCGCCCTCGGTCAGCACCAGCTCCGCACCGTAGGCTTTCAGGATATTCCGTCTCTCCACACTCATGGTCTCCGGCATGGTCAGGACAATGCGGTATCCCTTGGCGGCGGCGATGGCCGCCAGGCCGATACCCGTATTTCCCGATGTGGGTTCAATGATCACCGACCCTTCTTTCAGAAGTCCTTTCTCCTCGGCGTCCTCGATCATGGCTTTGGCGATCCGGTCTTTCACGCTGCCCGCCGGATTAAAATATTCCAGCTTCACCAGCAGCGTTGCCTCCAACCCCAGCTCTTTCTCCAGATTGGCCACCTCCACCAAAGGGGTATTTCCGATCAACTCAAGAGTTCCTTTATAAATATTAGCCATATCCCTCTCCTTTCACACTATTCTTATAGACTTTATTTTATTTGACTGTGATGATTATATTCCTATTTTTCCTACTAGTCAACTAGTTTTTATTTTTTTGCCCAAAAAAATCCATGCCCGGAAAAAAACACCAGATTTCTCTGCTGAAAAAAATGAAAACAAACTATAGTTGTAATTCCGTTCGCGCAGCGGGGAAAAATATGATATTATAGATACGCTTGTCCATATGAAAGCAATAACGGAAACGCGCCACAGGAAAAACAGAGACCGGCGCAAAAGAAATGAGCCGTGTAACATTTAAACACCTGGCTCATCATTACAGATCAGAGGAATATATATTATGAAAGAACAAAAATCACCCCAAGCCTCTCAGACCACCTTTCAGAATCTCATGGATGAAGACTCCATCCGGACTTTCCAGAAGTTTTTCACCTCATCCAAGGATCTGATGTCCTGCTATCGCTGCGCGATCATGGAAATCGAGACGAAATTTCGTGTTCTGAACGAACGTTTCTCTCTCACCCATGACCGCAACCCCATCGACAATATCCAGACCCGTTTGAAATCCCCCGAAAGCATCCACGAGAAACTGATCCGGAAAAATCTTCCCCTTACGCTGGAAGCCGTTGAAGAAAACCTGTTTGATATTGCCGGCGTGCGCGTCGTCTGCTCTTTCGTCGATGATATCTATATGCTGGCAGACTGCCTCCTACGTCAGGACGACATCACGCTGATCAGGCGGAAAGATTATATCAAGAACCCCAAAGAAAATGGTTACCGGAGCTTACATCTCATCGTGGAAGTCCCTATCTTTCTCCAAAAAGAAAAGAAACTCATGAGAGTTGAGGTGCAGCTCCGTACCATTGCCATGGAATTCTGGGCCAATCTGGAGCACCAGCTCCGCTATAAAAAAGATCTTTCCCCGAAAATCATCGCCAGAACCACCAGGCAGCTCAACGAATGCGCCCAGTTAAGTTCTATCCTTGATTCACAGATGCAGGATATCCGGGATATGATTGAGAACGACAGCATGTCGTAACCCCGCTTCCCCGGATCTATATTTCCCGCCCCATTTATCATCAGATCCCGTGTATCCCCTTATCTGCATAATAATCTGTTCTGGGCAGCCATTCTATGAATTTTTCCAATTCCATGTCCCACAGGGCGAATTCATGGCCATAACCCGGCAAGTCATCATACAGATGGGGGATTTTTGCTTCATCCAACGCCTGATGCAGCCATTCCACATCCTCATGTAAAAAGTCTTCTTTCCCTACACAGAGAAAAATATCCGGGACTTCTTTCCCCCGGGCTTTCGCGATCAGCTCTTCGGGCTCGACGGGTTCCGGGATGCCGTGGCGCTCCCGGATACCGCCGATATGGGCCGCCGGAGAGAAGATCCCGGCCGCCTGGTACTGTTCCGGCGTGGACAGAGCATGGAGCAGCGTGCCGTAGCCGCCCATGGAATAGCCGCATATGTAGGTATCCTCCCGACGCCCGGAGATAGGAAAATTCTCACAGAGAAATTCCGGAAGCTCTTCTTGGATAAACGCATAAAAGTTTTCTCCGTAGGCGTCCGCGTTCAGATAGCAGATATTACCCACGGACATGGAAACCGCCGCAATCCTGTGTTCCTCCGCGTATCTCTGCGCGGATGTATAGCGCATCCAGCATTCCGCATCGTTCCCGTGTCCATGCAGCAAATATAATACGGGATATTTTGCCCTGACCCTGTGGCTGTGGTCTTTCCCCGGATCCAGGTCACAGGCGCTGATCGTAGGCAGGACCAGTTCAATATCCACCGGATGCCCCAGCGTGTAGGACATAAAGTTAATTTTCATCTGAGCCATATGCTTCCTCCTTCGCACTTCTTTATATCTTGTACCATCATTATACCTGAAAACCGGAAAATGCCAACCCCCTGATTGACCTGCCGCCACCCGGTCTTTGCCTCCAACCTTTGCTGGACACTCTCCCCTGTTTCGTTGTATAATACCTTCACTGTTGCCGGAGAATCGTATCAAAGCTTTATACAGAACCAAACCCGTATACTGTACCATCCATATCCGGCATGAAGGAGGTTTTTTACATATGAACAAAAAAGAAATATCTGAAATCCGCAAGCAATTCACCCCCGCCAACTGTGCGATCTCCCGCATCTGCGGCTGTTATGTGGATCATGAAAAAAACAAAAAATTCGAGACGAAAAGCGCGTTTCTCACCCTCCCCGAAGAAGAAGAATTCAAGTATTTTGATATTTTCAAGCACACTCTGGGAGGCACCCTGGGCAAGCATCTCGTCAACATGGAATTCCCCCTGGAACAGGAAATGCCCGGCGGCACCCAGGAATTTCTGCTGAAGCTGCGCAATACAGAATTGCAGGACGACGAGCTGGTCAGCGCCTTTTACGACAAGATCATCGAAAACTATATTTACGACGAGAATTACTACATCATCCTGGTCTATGCCTCTTACGATATCCCCGGAAAGACTTCGGATAATCTGGAAATGTTCGACGCCTCCGACGAGGTATACAGCTATCTGCTCTGCAGTATCTGCCCGGTAAAAATGTCCAAAGCCTGCCTTTCCTACAATCAGGAAGAAAATTGCATGGAAGACCATATCCGGGACTGGCTGGTGGAGATGCCCGTCAACGGTTTTCTGTTTCCCGCTTTCAATGACCGCGGCGCCGACCTGCACAGTCTGCTCTTTTTTGCCAAAAAGCCCGAAGATGCCCAGGATCTGCTGATCGAGAATGTTTTCGGCAGTACGATCCCGCTGACGCCCAAGACCCAGCAGGAAACCTTTCAAAGCATCATCGAGAGCAGCCTGGGTGAAGACGCCGACTATGAGCTGGTACGGGATCTGTATGAGAACATCGCCGATCTGGTAGAAGAGACAAAGGAGGCCCCCGATCCCCTGCAGCTGACCAAACCGGAGATGCGGCAGCTTCTCGAAAACAGCGGCGCCTCAGAAGAACAGGTAGAGAGCTTCGATAAGACCTACGATGAGATGGCCGGCGAGCAGACCGCCCTCCAAGCCACCAATATCACAAATCCCAAAAGCTTCGAGATATCCACCCCCAACATCCAGATCAAAGTAGATCCGACCTGCACGGATCTGATCGAGACCCGCATCATCGACGGCCGCCAGTGCCTGGTCATCACCGTGGATGATCATGTGGAGATCAACGGTATGAATGTGCGCACCATCCGCCGGAACCAGGAAAAGGCACCGCAGGATTTTTCCGAATAGATATTGAAATTTTCTCTTGACAGTTTTTGGCTGGAATGGTATAGTAGTTACTGTCGTTCGGGAGAATTCTCCTGACTGGCATGCGGAAGTGCTGGAATTGGCAGACAGGCTAGACTAAGGATCTAGTGTCGGCAACGACGTGTGGGTTCAAGTCCCATCTTCCGCATGGTTTTCATACCGGGGTATGGCTCAGTTTGGCTAGAGCGCACGGCTGGGGGCCGTGAGGTCGCAGGTTCGAATCCTGTTACCCCGATTTTATTGATAGAAGCCTCAGATTAAAGGGAAACCGCTGATCTGAGGCTTTTGCATTTTGCGGCTGCATGGAGCGTCTTTACCTGTAGATCTCAAACAGAATTCCCATCTTGACAAACCGGGCCGCGGATGGTAGGATAGCATCATTCCAGAAGAGAGGGGTGAAAAAGTGAGAAAATAACCTGCTTTTGATTACATGAACTTTTATCAGTATTTTACAGGCTTTGTATGCTGTTTTGTCATGTTACCAAGAGTGGATTATATTCTCACGCCCTCTCTTTTTGTGTGCAAAAACGCAAAAGAGCAGACGTAAGCTGCGCTGTGTCCTTTCTTTTACATGATAAAACATATCAGAGCCCGGAAAGGAGCGATGATATGGCACAGATCAATGTGAATAACCTGACCTTCTCCTATGAGGGAAGCTTTGACAATATCTTTGACCAGGTATCCTTTTCCCTGGACACCGACTGGAAGCTGGGATTCATCGGACGCAACGGAAAGGGAAAGACCACCTTCCTGAATCTTCTGCTGGGAAAATATCCCTATACGGGGACAATCACGGCCTCCACGGCTTTTGACTATTTTCCCTATGTCATCACCCGCGAACAGATGCTGCTGCCCGCGACGGCATTCGCAAAGGAACTGAAAACTGCCTGTGAACAGTGGCGCATCCTGCGGGAGCTGGATCAACTGTGCGGGGACGCAGAGATCCTGTACCGACCCTTCGGAACCTTAAGCCCCGGGGAACGCACCAAAATCCTGCTGGCCGTCCTATTTTCCGGCGAAAATGATTTCCTGCTGATCGACGAACCCACCAATCATCTGGATCAGTCATCCCGGGAAAATGTCAAAAAATACCTGTCCTCCAAAAAGGGATTTATCCTGGTTTCCCACGACCGGGATCTGCTGGACGCCTGTGTGGACCATGTCCTGGTGCTGAATCGGCAGACCATCGAAGTCCAGAACGGGAATTTTTCGAGCTGGTGGGAAAACAAAAGGCGAAAGGATCAGTTCGCCCTGGCAGAAAACGAAAAACACCGCAGAGAGATCGGAAAGCTAAAGGCAGCGGCAGACCGCGCTTCCCGCTGGGCCGCCAAAAACGAGGGCACGAAGATCGGCTATGATCCCATCAAGGATCATGACCGGGGCAGCGGTACAAGGCCCTACATCGGCACAAAAACAAAAAAGATGCAGAGCCGGGTCAGACAAATGCAGAACCGGATCAACCAGGAAATACAGGAAAAGGAGGGGCTCCTGATAGATCTGGAGCAGCCGGTGGATCTAAAGCTTGCGCCCCTCCTTCACCACAAAAAAACGCTGGTATCCCTTCGGGATTACGGGATCACATACACAGGCACTGACCAGCCGGTCTTGACCGGCCTGACTTTTACTATCAGCCAGGGAGAGCGGGTCGCCCTGCACGGAGAAAACGGCTGCGGAAAATCCACACTTATCAAAATGCTCCTGCAAAAATCCGGTTTCACCGATCTCCGTCTGTCCGTCATCGAGAACGGAAGCTGTGAGACGGCATCGGGGCTTATCCTGTCCTATGTTGATCAGGATACCTCTCGGCTGGCAGGAAGCCTCTCTGACTTTTGCCTGGAACGCCGCCTGGCTATCAGCCTGCTTGGCTCCATACTCCGGCAGCTCGGCCTGGAACAGGCTCAGCTCTCCAAAAACGTGGAGGAATATTCCGAAGGGCAGAAAAAGAAACTGCTGATCGCCGCCAGCCTGCTCACACCGGCCCACCTGTATGTGTGGGATGAGCCTCTCAATTATATCGACGTGTTTTCCCGAATGCAGATAGAAAAACTGCTGTTGGAGTATCAGCCCACCATGCTTTTCGTGGAACATGACGCCCGGTTCCGGGAAACAATCGCCACGAAGGTTATTACACTGTAAAAATGTCCCAAAGGGATGAAACGGCTGTTCACCGTTTCATCCCTTTTAGCATTTCTTTATCCTCCGGCGTAACCCGATAGGATTCCCGGGTTTTCTGAAGAGCTTTGTTATACGTCCAGGCATCCATATCCGTTTCCTGGAAAAAAGCAAGGGTCTTCTCCCGATACTTCACATAACAGACCGAGAGCCCCCAGGCCACCGCCATCTTCACATAATAATCCTCCAGGCGCACAGAACCGTATACGGCGATCACCCGGTCAATCCATTCGTCCACCAGGTAATGCTGCATCAGGATTACCAGCGCAAATCTCCGCTCGTATTCCTCCTCCGAAAGGAGATACGGCTGCAGGAATTCATACATCCGCTCTCTGTTTTTCTTCACTGCCTTCAATTCTCCGCAGACCACATCACAGACGGCCCAGTTGTCGATCCGGGGTATAAACCCGGCCAGCCACTCCAGCGTTTCCTCAAAATCGCATTTCGCCCCGGCGGCCACCATCCCGGAGAGCATGGTCAGCTCATAGACCGTCTCCTCTCCCGCCTCTGTAAGAAACTCCCGCCAGTCTCCCCGGATGATCTCCTTTGCCACCTTCCGTAGCTCCGGTACACGGATGCCCCAGAATTCCTGAGAGACGCCGGGGATCAGCTTCCCATGAAAATCCCGGTATTTCTCATCCGCCATTCCCCGCAGCCTGTCCCGCAGCGCCGCGTACCCGTCTTTTGTATATGTTTCCATCAGTTTTCTCCTTGTCATAAACTGTACTTATTTTACCATATTCATTTGTGGAACTTTCGTCTATTTCCGCTTGCACTTTTCTGATATTTTTGTATAATATAACTATACCCCATGGGTATCTCGTATTTGACATGCCCTGTATGGGGAACAGAAGGCATACACACAGCTGCGGCAGCCGTAAAAAATGCGCCGCACGGATTTTTTTCATGCATGAAAGCCCGGCATATCCGGTACTTTCATAGTAAACCATTATAGGAGATAGACAGTATGAGACGAAGAGTAGCAGAAATCATCCACATCGTACCGGAGGAAAGAGAAGAGTTTTTGAAAAACCTGATCACTCCCAGCAAGAAAACCCAGCAGCTCATGTGGCTCCACGGCATCCGCCGACAGTTCTTTTTTGAGATGGGCGACACGATCCTCTATACCTTTGAGTACCATGGCGAGAATTTCAAGAAAGATATGGAAGCCCTGACCGTTGTACTGGCCGCCAACAATATCCTGGTTTCCAAGAGACGCCGCGACACGCCGCTGGAAGAGAGGGCGACAACCAACTGGTGGGCTCCCCTGAAACGTCTTGGCTCCAACCTGACCTCCAATCCTCTGCCCGACGACAATGAGGAAGAAGAGCTGGAAGAGCAATACCGCATGATGGCTGACGGCATGATCATGAGCAGTGTGGACACCGCCTTTGACGAAGACGACTGGAGCGAATCCGTACATATCTGACGGTAATACCTTCTTATTTTTCTTTATCATAAAAATAGCCGCCCCCTCTTTTTAGTTTTCCGGGGGGGGGCGGCATTTTTAAATTCCTTTATGGCTGCGTATGGCGCTGACCCGGGTAACTCATACCGGCCAGCAGCTCAGCTATTGCGCATCTGCTCATAAACCCAGTCGATTGCTTTTTCCTCTTTCACAGATCTCTCCAGGCCGGACAGATCTTCGCCAAAGAAACGTTTTACCATTTCCAGCGAAGAATCCTGGCTCTCTGCTATGGCAGCAGCCTTCGCCTTAAGCTCCTCACGGGAAACAGAAAAATTCATCTGTGTGAGTATTTTTTTCATGACCAGCTCAGACCTCACTTCGTCGTAGGCCGCCTGTTTCATCTCATCCATCTGCTCCGCCAGCTCTTTCCCGCGGTTCAGATGCAGCCTGCCTGTGGTCAATGTATCGTACTGCATCCGGTGGTTTTCCTGCTGGATGATGAGATTCAATTCGTTCTGAACCCGTTCCTCCGGGACAGGGATATCATATGTTTCCACGTATTTTCGGAAAGCGTCCTCTTTTACACTCATTGCTTATTCCCCTTTCCTCCGGAAGTGACTACCGCAGCTTCTGTGGTAAGGATTGTAGATGCTACGGATACGGCGCAGGAAAGCGCCGTACAGGTTACTTTCAAAGGTTCGATTATGCCTTCCTGCAGCATATCCACATAGCGATCCTTTTC
The DNA here is from genome assembly GCA_910588295.1 of uncultured Lachnospiraceae bacterium. Taxonomy (GTDB): domain Bacteria; phylum Bacillota; class Clostridia; order Lachnospirales; family Lachnospiraceae; genus UBA11957. The sequence goes on from CAJUQO010000004.1 coordinate 37,173, forward strand.
CGCGTCGTACCCGATCCCCTTTTTCTCCCGTAACAGCCTGTTTACAATGGCGTCGCCATTCTGCCCCGCATTGTAGGCGATCTGCGCTGCCGGGGCTTTCAGCGCGCGTCTCACGGCCCGGACGCCGATCTTTGCATCGCCCTCCAGGGAATCCTCCAGCTTTTGCAGCTCGGGCAATACGGGCAGCAGCGCCGTGCCGCCTCCCGGAACGACTCCCTCCTCTCTGGCTGCCCTCACGGCGTTTACCGCGCCTTCCGCCCGCATTTTCCGCTCCCACTGTTCCGGTTCTGTGGCCCCGCCGACATACAGCACCGCGACGCCGGAGACAAATTTCGCCAGCCGCTCTTCGTATCTTTTTCTGTTAAATTCATAATCCGTGATGCGGATCAGCTCCCGCAATTCCGCCGTCCGCATCTGTACCAGGGCCGGATCCCCATGCCCGCCGGTGATCACCGTCTGCTTTCGGGTAACCTTGACATAATCCGCAGACCCCAGCATATCCCGGGTGACATCTCGGATCGCCAGCCCCTTTTCCCCGGATATAAATATACCGCCTGTCTGGACGGCCATATCCTCCATTCTCCAGCGGCGTCCGTCGCCGTACTCCGGCGCCTGTATGCAGACGACCTCCAGGGAACCCTGCCGTTTATTGCTGAGAACCAGCCCCAGGGCCTCCGCTTCCACGCCTTCGGAGATAACCAGCAGGGGCCTGTCATCCTCCGCCGCCATGATCATCACCGGCAGCAGATCCTGGGGATCGGTAAATTTGGTATCGCACAGCAGAATATACGGATGGTGCAGCTGGGCGCAGGATCGCTCCGTATCCGTCGCCATCTCCGCGTGGATAAATCCCCGTTCAAGAACAATTCCCTCCTGCACTTCCAGGCAGGTTTCCGGTTTTCCCGCGTCATCCAGGCGGATCACGCCTTCCAGGCCTACGCGTTCAAAGGCCTCTCCGATCATTTCTCCCAGCTCCGGATCATGGCAGGACACGGATGCCACCTTTATGTACTCTTCTCTGGATGAGACCGGAACCACGCTTTCCCGGATACTTTTCTTGGCAGCCTCTTCCGCCGCATGCATCCCCCTCCGAACCTGGACGGGGCTGGCCCCGGCCGCAATACCGGCCATGGCTTCGTGGAGCATACGCCGGGTCAGGACGATCGTCGTCGTTGTCCCGTCTCCCACCGTTTCATTCGCGCGGACAGCCGCGTCTTTTAAAAGCTGTACCCCCATATTTTCCAGGGGATCCTCCAGAACGATGCCCCGGGCAATCGTCGCGCCGTCATTGGTGACCAGTACGTGGGCGCCAGCCTTGCGGGGATCGGAGTATTCCGCGTCCCGGAGGTTTTCCTTCTGGTACATGGCCGTATTCCTCCCCAAAGGCCCCAGCGTCGATTCAACCGAATCAGCCAGGACGTCTACGCCTTTTAACATTTTACGTTTTATTTCTTCACTAAAGACTGCTTTCATGTATTTCCTGTCTCATCCTTTTTCTTTATCTCACCTGGAAAGACATACGCCGGAATCGATCACGCAGGAATTTCCGTTCATATACTTTGACTCGTCCCTGGCCAGATATACGGCCAGCGGGGAAATATCCTCCGGCATGCCGAGCACGCCGCCTGTCCACTTCCACGCACCACTATTATAACTGCTCTTATTGTGCAGCCCAACCCCCTCCGGATCAAACTCCGCCATTCCGGATACGATATTGGTCAACACCGGCCCATAACCTCTGACTGCTCCATAAATCCCGGAACATATTCATCAATAATATTCACAGCCCTCTCATTGCAACGATTTCCCGCAGTTTACTTTTTGAACTGACAGCCATACTCATACCTCCCTGTGTATTTCCGGTCTATGCCTCAAACTTGTCCATCATTTCATTAAATTTCTCCAGCTCTTCCTGATCCATATGATAGCCGTGTTTCTCCTCCGGATAAGCCCCGCTCCGGACATCCTCCGCCCAGGCCATATAGGCTTCGCACAGGAACGGCAGCAGCTCCGCGTATACCTTTGCGTGTCCGGCCGGCTTCGGCATCATACCGAAAGTATCCATATCGACCATCTCGGAACCATCACAGGGCGCGCCTGCGGCAATCGCCACTACAGGCACCCTCAGTTTTTCCGCGATCGCCTGGGAAACCTCCATAGGCGTCAGCTCTATAGTCATGCCGCCCATGCCATTCTCCTGGTATTCGTATCCCCACTTAAAGATCCGGAAAGCATCCTCCGCAGTCCTTCCCACTTTAGCATAACCGGTCGCATTGGTCTGCCAGCCGGAAACGGCGCCGATATGGCCGTAGGTGGGCACATAGTTGTCCGACATGAATTTCAGCGTGTCATTGGTTACTCCCATGGCAAGGATGGAATCCGCACCGGCGAAGACCATCTCCGCGCCGTATTTTACCGCGTCCACCTTGTCCGCATACAGACTGATGGGAATAAAGAAATTGATATGGATATTCTGCACGTATTCACGGTACTTCATGACCGACAGTCTGCTGATCGCCTGGTCATAATTCTGATCCTGTCCCGTACGCATGGACAAAAGACCGGGGGTACGAAGGATATCGCATCCCACCATCTCTGCCGCCAGGCCAAATACCGGCCCGAGCTCGGCCGGACACATCTGTACGATCTTCTCTCCCTTTTCTTTCATTTTCTGGAGATATGCAAGATTTTTTCTCCCTCTGTGAACGGTTGACATAGACATTTTTTTCTCAGACATTTTTTTCCTCCTGTTTGTGAGACATGCCGGCCAGGCAGCCATCTTTACTTTAAAATCCCGCCGCCGCAGGCGACATTTATCCAGGGATGCCAAACGCGCCAGTTCCAGCTTTCACTTGTGGCGATGCACCAATGCGGCGCATAATGATTTATTTGACAGAATCATCATACTATCTTATTTTTCTTCTCAATATACCCAGTTTTTAGTATATTTGAACAATACGCAAAAAAATACTCAGTATTATGTATCTTTCGGATTTATTCCGAAAATACCTAATACTGAGTATTGCTGGCACTCCTATGTATCCTTACCCTGCAGCAATTCCACCAGGAGCTCCTGTTTCGAGGACACTCCCGCTTTTTTATAAATGTGGGCCATATGCTTATAGGTGGTCGATACCTCTATATACAGGATGGAGCTGATATTTTTCACCGTGGTCCCCTGGCAGAGCAGATTGGCGATCTCAGCCTCCCTTGCCGTAAAATTGTACCTTTCCCACTGGGATTGTTTCTTTTTACTAGACGTGTCAATGCCCGAGTAAAAAAAGTTCCGATACATGTTATTGAGGATCGGCAGGGCGAGGCGAAAGCAGGTCTGCTCCCGCTTCGTGAATGGGGATTCCGTCTTTCTGTCCAAGGAAATCGTCACCCGGTAGTTTCCGTTCATATCGAAAAAGGTAAAGCCCCAGGAATATTTCAATCCTCTGCCGTTTATATAGTTCTGAATGAACTCTGTGCCGGAATACTGGCTCCAGTCAATAATTGTCGCCGTCTTTTCCCAGTCTGTCTCCCGGAGATCCTGCCGGAGAGCAAAGGAAGGATTGGTTTTGGGAACCTCATCCATATAGTATTCCAGATAACTGTTTATCCATTCTTCCTTGACACCGACGCCGTACTGCCCCGTGATCTTCTTGTTCTCATTGAGAAAAAATACCATAGCCTCATCGTAGGGACACAGCTTTTTCAGTTTTTCCAGAAGCTTCATCGTAAAGCTTCTTGGCGTATGGGCCTGGCTGCACAGCAGAACCAGGGAATAGGCGTCTATATAACAGGAGGGATCCACCCCTTTGAGCTTTGGAAAAGCATAGGTTATATTATTCATGGTTTTTGCACACTTGCGTTACATTTTAATACAGATATTTTTCGTAATCCCCACGCTCAAACGCAATATCAAATGTCCCGGCGGCATCCTCCAGGGAGGCTACATCGCGGGGCCCGTACAGCGGGATACAGGGGAATTTCTGCAGAGTAAAATACCCGAGGGCCAGCTGGATAGGGGAAGCATGGTATTTTTCCTGAAGCTCACCGATCCTCCTCGCAAAAGCCAGATTCTCCGGTGTGGCATAGGGGCTGTCCTTCACGGCATCCTCCCCTTTGGCCGCATAGGCGGAGAAAAAGCCGCCGCACACGCCCATGTAAGGCATCAGCAGATTTCCTCTGTTCTCGTCATGGTACCGGTACATTTCCTCCTTCACATAAACCAGTGTATCATCCTCCAGAGGATTCATGTATTTGGAGCCCAGGTTCAGCAGGGCCTGATTCGCCGCGAAGCCTCGGTATCCCATCTTTTTAGCATAGGCGTCCGCCGCTTTCATGCGATCCGTGGCCCAGTTGGAACAGCCGTAATAGCGGATCTTCCCGGCCTTCACAAAGCTTTCCATGGTATCGACCAGGGTCTCCACCGGGATCGTCTGATCGTCGCGGTGATAGAAATACAGGTCGATACAGTCCGTCCGCAGCGCTTTTAAGGACAGGTCAATATCCTGCTCCATATCAGCGCGGGTCACGCGGTTGATATGGGTATCCGGATTCGGGCCTGTCATCACCGGATGGCCGCCCTTTGTGACCAGCACCACCTGGTTCCTCTTACCGCTCCGTTCAAGCCAGTCGCCGACTGCCCTCTCGGAACGGCCGATCTCCGGCGGTATCCAGTCCGAATACACCCGCGCCGTATCAATCACATTGCCGCCCAGATCAAGAAACGCATCAAAAATCCTGTCCGCATCGGGCCCGTCCCAGCGAAGCCCCGCATTCACCGCTCCCAGCCCCATAGGGGACAGGGACAGGTCGGTTCCCGGAATGGTAACATTTTTTCTCATAGCATAAATCCTCCTGTTCTTTTTTTATATGTTGGATCACTGCAGTCTGCTGCTGAATTCCTCGATCCTCGTGTTGATCCTCTCCGCCTCGCTGCCGGAGACAGGCGTGGGCTGATAGTCATTCCGGTCTGACACGGAAGACAGGCTGCAGGGAATGATCTTTACATTCCCGTCCGTCTGCAATACCCCGTCAACAAAGGTGAATGTCTGCTGGAAGATCATCGTATCTTTATCCTTGGGATTTTTGTTCCCTCCAAAGCAGAAATTCCCCAGGCTGTAGCATATGTATTTTCCTTTGTACACCTCGATACCCTGTAGGACATGGGGATGGTGCCCGAGCACCAAATCCGAACCGGCGTCAATGGCCGCATGGGCCATGGCGATCTGATCGGAGGTAGGCGTGTTTTCCTTCTCGATCCCCCAGTGAAAGCTGGTGATGATCAGATTCGCTCCCTGGGCCCGGAGGCTTTCGATATTCGTCTTTAGCTGCTCCTCCTTCCCCTCCATGCCGGACAGTGTACTTAATCCCGTCATGCCGATCTTAACACCGTTTTTTTCCACCACCGCCACTTTATCATAACCCGACACGGCAATCCCTGCCGCCTCCACGGTGCTCACTGTATCCGTGTAGCTCTGTTCACCGTAATCCCGACTGTGGTTGTTCGCCACATTGACGGCCTCCACGCTCCCCGCCGTCAGGATACCCGCGTATTCCGGATCTGCCTTGAAAGCATAGGTCTTATCCGCCCGGGTGGTGGATGTGGTAAATGTCCCCTCCAGATTCACAAGAGTCAGATCATCCGCCGCAAAAATATCTTTCACCCCGGCAAAAAACCAGTCCGCTCCTTTCGCCTGATACATGGCCGGCAGGCTGGTGGCAGCATCAAAATGCTCGTCCGTGCCCAGCGTACAGTCCCCGGCGGCGCTTATGGTCACCTGTACCTGGCCGGATCCGGCCAGTGAACCGGCAGCCCGCCCCGGCGCGCTTTCCCCTGCCCCGCCGGCGCTCTGCGTCCCCATTGGATCGGACGCACCCGCGGTTTGAGCCGCTTCACCCGATACGGGCTGTCCCTCTCCTATATTCTGCCCTATACTGTTTCCTCCGACCGGCGTCGCCTGGGCTTCCGCATTTTTCTTCTGCTCCCGGCGGGAAATTGTTTCTCCGTCCTGGGCCCGCGTTACCGCCGCTCCCAGCAGGAAGATCAGCACCGCCGCATACACAAAAAACGGGAAAACAGAAATCTGTCTCGGCCGTCTCCTCCCTGGTCTCTTTTCGTCCATCTTTATCACTCCTGTAAAATTCCTGCCAAAAACGCATTGTCAGCGCAATCAGCCATTCAATTCTCAAATATCATTCAGAAAGCCATGCCAAGCCGCCTCAGATCAATGCCCCTATCTGCCTGACCAGCAATTCCAGCGTTTCCTCTATCCCACGATCCCCCTCATCCACCGTCACATCCGCATACCGCTCATACAGCCTGCATCGCTCCTCATAAATATCCCGGAGGGTCTGCCCGTCCTTAACCACCACGCCGCGCCCTTTCAGGTCACTCAGCCTTTTTTCCAGTCTGGCAAAGGGACAGCTCAGATAAACCACCAGGGCCGTCTCCTTAAAATGCTTCATAGCCGCCTCTCCGTATACTACGCTGCCCCCGGTGGCGATCACGCTCCTGTCCGTCTCAATAGCAGCGTTTACCCTGTCCTCCACCGCCAGAAATCCGTCCACGCCTCTCTCGGCTATGATCTCCTTGAGCAGCTTCCCTTCCGTCTTCTGGATCAGCAGGTCTGAATCCACAAACTGATATCCAATCTCTTTAGCCAGGATCACGCCGATGGTGCTCTTCCCCACTCCCGGCATACCAATCAATACAATATTTCTCATAATATCCTGTCCCCCCCTGATCATCTCTGTGCCAATTATAACAGAACCGTCCCCAATTGACAATCCGATAAAATCCGCAAACCATGCCCAAGCTGCCGCCTGAATCATGTTCTCCCGCAGCCACGCAGCACACCGAAGGCGTCCCTTAAGAAGTGCGCGGCTCGGCTGTGAGGAGTAACGGCGCGCTTTCGTTGTAACAGCTTTTCTGTATGCTGCGACATCCAAAGGTTGCCTATTATCCCGGTTAATGCTATAATACCTATGTTGTATTGACGCGGGCCATCCCCCGATGAGCCCATGCAAATATGGGAGGAACCTATGAAAATTCAGGAATCCGCTGAAAACTATCTGGAAACCATCCTGATTCTGCACAACAGAAAAGGATACGTACGTTCCACAGACATCGCCACCGAACTGGGCTTTTCCAAACCCAGTGTCAGCGTAGCCATGAAAAATCTGCGTACCGGCGGTTACATTGTTACGGATGAGAACGGATTCATCTCATTGACGGAAAAAGGAAACGAGATCGCCTCCATGATTTACGAACGGCACACGCTGCTGTCCCGCTGGCTGATTGATCTGGGCGTAGATCCCCGGACAGCCGCCGAGGACGCCTGCCGCATGGAGCATGTGGTCAGTCCGGAAAGCTTTGAAGCCATCAAAAAGCATGTATACAAATATCATTTCCATGAGTGAAAAGACTGCCTGCGGCAGCTTTTTTCATCATGCCTGTATAATTATGAAAAGGAGATTATTCTATGGCCTGGTATGACAACTCGGTATTTTATCACATTTATCCTCTGGGGCTCTGCGGATGCCCTCATGAGAACCACGGAGAGGAGGGACATCATTTCGGAAAGCTGAAAGCCTGGGCCGACCACGCCAGAAAACTGGGCTGTACGGCTATCTACATCGGCCCCCTCTTTGAGTCCGAGGGGCACGGCTACGAAACCACCGATTACCGGAAAGTGGACAGGCGCCTGGGAACCAACGGGGAATTCAAAGATTATGTCAGCTACTGCCACAGTATCGGCCTCCATGTCATCGTGGACGGCGTATTCAACCATACGGGCAGAAGTTTCTTCGCTTTCCAGGATTTAAAAGAACACCGGGAAAACTCCCGCTACAAAGACTGGTACTGCAATGTGAATTTTTACGGGAACAACGAGTACAACGACGGCTTCTCCTACGACAACTGGGGCGGCTACAATCTGCTGGTTAAACTGAACCAGTGGAATCCCGAGGTGCAGAACTATCTGTTCGATTCCGTCCGTTTCTGGGTATCGGAATTTGACGTTGACGGCATCCGCCTGGACGCCGCCGATGTGCTGGATCACAATTTCATGCGCCAGCTCCGGAAACTGACCGACAGCCTGAAGCCGGAATTCTGGCTGATGGGCGAGGTGATCCACGGCGACTACAGCCGCTGGGCCAATGGTGAAATGCTCCACTCTGTCACCAATTACGAGCTCCACAAGGGACTGTACTCCGGCCACAACGACCACAATTATTTCGAGATCGCCCACTCCGTGCGCCGTCTGCTGGGTATCTGCGGCAACACACGCCTTTACACTTTCGTGGACAACCATGATGTGGAGCGTCTGGCCACGAAGTTAATTAACAAAGCCCATCTGTGTCCGGTCATGATCTTGAATTACACTCTGCCCGGCATTCCCTCCCTGTACTATGGTACGGAGTTCGGCATTGAGGGAAAGAAGGAATGGGGCTCTGACTGGAGCCTGCGTCCCTGCCTGGAATTGTCCGATTATCAGAATGCTTATGAAGATAACGAGCTGACCCACCTGATCACGCAGCTGGGCCGCTGTAAACAACAGTATCCCGAACTGACCTACGGCGAATACCGTGAGCTGTATCTGCAGAATCGTCAGTATGCCTTTGCCCGCGTCCTTGACGGGCGGGCCGTCATCGTGGCGTTGAATAATGACGACCGCTACGCCGTCATCTCCATTCCGTTGCCCATTGCCGCCACCCGGGCCACCGATATACTGATCGACGCCGGAGAAAATAAACAGGATCCCCTGGCGGAACAGGCGGAAAAAGAGCACCGCGAGGCGGAGAAAGCGAAAAAACTGCAGTTTATGGCCGCCGATATCCGCACGGCTCTCCAGCGCCTGCAGTCGGCTGCCGACACGCTGAACGGCTCCGGGGAGGACACCTGCACCATCGAGCAGCTCCACAGCGATGCCGACGGGCTCATCTCTCTTATCGACGGCTATGCCCGCGAATTCCGTATGCCTCTGGCCATGCAGGCGCCGCCCAAAGAGATCGAAGGGCCCCAGCTCCATATCCAGGACGGCAGGCTCGAGGTTCAGCTTCCCGCAAACCAGGGCACATTGATCTATGTTGAATAACGGCAGACACATGCTAAGGTGCAGGGTTATGCCAGCATAACCCTGCACCTTTTTTTATAACACGCGATCCCGTATTTCAGGATATGCTCTACCCCATCGTCTAAAAGATCGTCTTCATACTTTGTATACGCTATCTGTTTCAGCGCCTCCCCGCACGCAGCGTCCAGATTGCCGTCATGGGCATATTTTATTTCAATAATAATCCCCATAACTTCGCTATCCGGTTCTACGAGGATATCCGCATAACCTTCGCCCATTTCCCGGTCGGAAGAAACGCCCCAGCGGTCTTTGACTCCCAGGATCCCCAGCAGGATGCCATGGTAAAAATTCTCTTTCATGCCGCTCTTTATGAAGGTATCCCGGATACTGATCGATCTCCTCAAATACTCGTTGAAAATGCTTTCCACGCCCTCTGCGTCGCCTTTTTGCAGCGCGTCACAGAAACGGTTCAGCGTATCTGCGTCCCCCCGGACATTCTCCTTAAAATAATCCATGATCTGCGTCACAAAAATATCCCGGACTGCCATGTTGGGAATAGCCAGCTTCATCTGCCTGCCCTCCGCTTTTCCGCGCTGCGTCAGGTACCCCGTTGTAAAGAGCAGACTCCAGATATTCTCAACTGTTTTGTACATTTCCGGAAAAATTAGCTCCTGATGGATCTCTTTTGTGATGACTTCTCCCGCCACCAGACGCTCGATCTCCCGCTTTGTCGTCGCGTTTGCCGATTCTCGGATAAACCGTTTCACGGCATCATTGCTGCTGGTATTGATCCAGTAATTCTCCGGCTGCGCATACGGACCGCTTCTGACCCTGTCACAATAGTTCAGCACATCCCATGGACAGTACACCTCCACATTGCCAAATAGATAACCGTCATACCACTCCTTGACCGTATCGTAATAATCCGCCAGATCATAGTATTCCAGAAGTTCTCTCACTTCTTCGTCCGTAAATCCGAAATATTCATCAAAGCGTTCATCCGCAATGGTCAATACTTTCAGATTATTAAGCCCGGTAAATATACTCTCCTTTGATATACGCAGACAGCCGGTCAGTACCACAAATTTCAGGCTGCTGTTCGTCTTGAGAACCTGCCCAAGCAGATTGCGTATAAGGGAAATCATCTGATCATAATACCCGTTCGCAAATGCTTTTGCCAAAGGGACATCGTATTCATCGATCAGGAGGATCACTTTTTTATCATAGTACTTTTCCAGCAGCCCCGACAACAGCTTCAGACTATTGCCAAGCCAGCCTTCATTCATATCATCACTCAGCAGTTTTTGATACACCGATTTGTCATGCTCATTCAGTTTTTCACTGTCCAGCAGAAAATAGAACTTTGCGGCCGCTTCCGCGACGACCTGAATTGCCATTTGAAACGCCGTTTCATACGTCCGGGCGTCAATCCCTTTCAGCGAGACGGAAATGACCGGATATTTCCCCATATATTTCTCACAAAGCGCTGTCTCTCCGGATATTTCCAGTCCGTCAAAAATGCCTTGATCGCCCTCCGGTGAGAAGAATTCTTCCAGCATACTCATATTCAAGGATTTTCCGAATCTTCTGGGGCGGGTGAACAGGTTCACCTTTCCCCGAATCCTCCCTTATACCATCATACCCAAAAAGGCCGCCCTGAAACATCTTCAGGACGGCCCCTTTTGTATACCCGGTATGTTGTATATGGATCAGAAAATATGGAAATTGACCACCAGAGCCGCGAACACGATGGAAACCATGGAGAGCAGCTTGATCAGGATGTTGATCGACGGGCCGGAGGTATCCTTAAAGGGATCTCCAACCGTGTCGCCGACCACCGCCGCCTTGTGGCAGTCGCTGCCTTTTCCGCCAAAATTCCCGGCCTCAATATATTTCTTCGCATTGTCCCAGGCTCCGCCGGAATTGGACATAAAGATCGCCAGCAGGAAGCCGGTGGCCGTGGAACCGGTCAGCATACCGATCACGCCGTTGTATCCCAGGATCAGCCCCACCGCCACGGGGGTGATAATAGCCAATACTGTCGGCATGACCATCTCGTGAAGACTAGCCTTGGTACACAGGTCTACACAGGTGGCGTAATCCGGGTCGGCCTTTCCTTCCATGATACCTTTGATCTCTTTGAACTGGCGGCGCACCTCCATAACAATACTCTGGGCTGCGCGGCCCACGGAATTCATGGTCAGGGCTGCAAAGATAAAGGGCAGACAGGCGCCGATGAAAATACCCACCAGCACGGGCGGATTCATAACGCTCAGATCCAGAGCCACGGCCTCGCCGCCCACCTCCTGGATCTTCTGCACATAGGAGGCGATCAAAGCCAAAGCTGTCAGCGCCGCCGAACCGATGGCAAAGCCTTTGCCCGTTGCCGCCGTGGTATTTCCCAGGGAATCCAGGGCATCCGTCCTCTCCCTGACCTCCGGGGCCAGGCCGGCCATCTCCGCGATACCGCCCGCATTGTCGGCGATCGGGCCATAGGCGTCTGTGGCCAGTGTGATACCCAGGGTGGAAAGCATACCCACCGCTGCGATAGCTATACCGTACAAGCCCATATTGGCATTGGCAAAGCCGCCGGTAAAGCCGAAGGAGCACATGATACAGATGGCGATAATAATAATCGGGGCCATGGTGGAAAGCATGCCCAGGCCGATCCCGCCGATGATGATGGTGGCTGATCCCGTCTGGGACTCCGCCGCCAGGTCACGGGTGGGTTTATAAGTATCAGAAGTATAGTACTCGGTAAAATGGCCGATCAGCACACCGGCCAGCAGACCGGAGATGATAGCCAGATAAATACCGATATTTTCCATGCCGAACACCATATAGACCAGCGGGAACGCCACGACGGCGATCACGATGGCGCTGGTATTTGTACCGCGGCTCAACGCCTTTAAGAGCATGGTCTGCTCCGTGCTCTCCCCGGTCTTTACCAGAAAAGTACAGATCATGGAACAGACGATACCGATGGCCGCCAGAAGCATCGGGAAAGCCACCGCCGCCTCCGGCGCAATGGAAGCATGGCCGTTAAAAGCGGTAAAGCCCAGGGCACAGGCAGAAATGATGGAACCCACATAGGACTCATAGAGGTCGGCGCCCATACCGGCCACATCACCCACGTTGTCACCCACGTTATCGGCGATAACGGCGGGATTCCTCGGATCGTCCTCGGGGATACCGGCCTCCACCTTACCCACCAGGTCAGCGCCCACATCGGCGGCCTTAGTGTAGATACCGCCGCCCACACGGGCAAACAATGCCATGGCCGAAGCGCCCATGCCGAAGGTCAGCATAGCGCTGGTGATCTGCTCCACACTCAGGCCAAAACCTATTTTCAATACCAGATACCATATGGAGATATACAGCAGACCCAGGCCCACCACCGTAAATCCCATGACGGAACCGGCGGAGAAAGCAATCTGCAATCCCCTGTTCAGCCCTGTCTGACAGGCGTTGGCCGTCCGCGCATTCGCCCTTGTGGCAATGGACATGCCCACATAACCGGACAGGCCGGACAGCACGCCGCCCACCACAAAGGCCACGGGCACAAACCAGGTCAAAAGGCCAAAGGCCGCCATGGCTCCCAGTACGACAAACATAGCCACAAAAAAGATCACCAGTATTTTGTACTGGCGACTTAAATAGGCCATGGCGCCGGTGCGGATAGACCGGGAAAGCTTCTTCATATGGTCGCTGCCCTCATCAAAGGCCAGCACCCCTTTTGCCTTTATTACGGCAAACAGCAGAGCCAGAACAGAACCGCCCAGCGCAACTAACGCTAAAGTGTTATCCATTTCTTTTTCCTCCTCGCTTTAAGTATTTTACTATAATAAACCATACGCCGGCAATTGACAATTACTTGTCAATCTTTTTTTGTATTTTTTTCTATGCTATTCGTTTTTTCCGCACCTTTCTTTATACATTTTCCCCACATATTTTAAATTGTAGTTGACATTTTACCCATTCATATACCATGGACTCCTCGCCGCGCAAATCATCGGAAAGATCTCCCTGCGGGGATTTCTTTATCTCTCTGCGCATTCACATCTTTTCTTTTCATTCATAAAATATGCTAAAGGCATATAGGAGCATACTGCCATGCAGGAAAAAAGTTTTTGGAGAGCAATGCAGACAGAAAGCACAGACCGGGGACGGCTTCGGGTGGATGTGACATCCATGCTGGAAAACACCCCATTAGAGGGAGCTAAAGTGTCCATATCCTACACGGGAGAACCGGATCAGGTGCTTGAAGAGCTTACCACAGACGAATCCGGCCAGACCGAACCCGTAGAGCTGATGACGCCGCCCATCGAATACAGTCTGGAGCCGTCGGAATACCAGCCCTACTCGGAATACAATATCCATGTAGACGTGCCCGGCTTCGAATCTGTCAATGTAAGCGGCTCAGAACTTTTAGCCAATGAAACCAGCATTCAGCCCGTGCGGATGATACCGCTGACCGAGGGCGAGGACTTCGAGCGGATCGTGATCCCCGCCCACACCTTGTTCGGGGATTATCCCGAAAAAATTCCCGAAGACGAAATAAAGCCCATGGACGAAACCGGTGAGATCGTTCTAAGCCGGGTCGTAGTGCCGGAATATGTGGTCGTCCACGACGGCGTACCCTCGGACAGCACCGCCGCCAACTACTATGTACGGTATCGGGATTATATCAAAAACGTGGCCTGCAGCGAAATCTACTCCACCTGGCCCGACAGCACTATACGGGCCAACGTGCTGGCCATCATGTCTTTCACCTTAAACCGTGTCTATACAGAGTGGTATCGAAACAAGGGCTATGATTTTACGATCACCTCATCCACTGCCTACGACCACAAATGGATCAACGGCCGAAACCTGTTTGCCAATGTGAGCCAGATCGTCGATGAGCTGTTCGGCAATTATCTGTCCCGGCCAAACGTGAAACAGCCCATTCTCACACAGTACTGCGACGGAGAACGGGTGACCTGCCCGAACTGGATGACCATATAGCAAGAACATACAAACATCATTCGTATTTGGGGTGGCAAGAATACTCTTGCCACCCAACTGTCAGACTGTTTCCGAACCGCCTGATCAAAAATCCTTTTTCCCGAAAAGCAGTCCCGGCTCTTTTTCCAAAACTCTGTAAAAGCCTTGGCGAAAATGCGCGTAAAACGCCAGGTAAAAAATCATGTCCTTGGGTGCGCGTATGTCTTTCAATTCTTTCCCTATATATTTTTTCTTTTGCGCTCCGTCCATACCGTCCCAGCACTGATTGGCCAGCCGCTCAACCTGTCGGGCAACATTCCGGCTGTCCCTCCCCATCCGTTTGGCTACCTCCGGATAGATGTCTTTTGTCACCAGAATGTCATCCATAGCCACCCTTTCCTCAAAAAGCAGATTTCTCGCCTCGCAGACCGCAGATGCCAGCGCCTGAATTCCCTTTCTCCCTGGCCCGAATATTTCAAGAATTAGGGCGGTCTCTTCTGTTATTTCCTTCATATCGAAAATTCCTCCTTTTATTTTTAGTAAGTATAGAATATGACATATTTTTCCATCTGCGACGATCTACGACATTAATCGATAAATTAATTTTATATTCACTGAGGCGTACTGCTGTATTTTTTAGTGTATTATGTGCCCGCTGTGGCTAAGACCTGTTTTGTGTTGCTTTTGCCCCTGGATCCGCAGCCCCGGCTTTCATTTTCCCTCTTTGCTCATCCGGGGCACACCTTATCAGGACGTCTTCACTTCCTGGTAATTCACCGCCTCCGCAGCCCTCCGGTTCCCTGCGTCGGCAAACTGCCTTTGTTCCTCGGCGGTTAGCTCCCTGAGCTGCCGCTCCTCACCGTTGATAATCACTATGTTACGATATGTCAAGCACATCACCCCCGTATATGGTATGTGGCGCTGGTTGTACCACTTGACATTTATCCGGATAATCATCCGCCTAAAGACCTATGCATATCGTGGTAGGAAGTGATTTAAACATTTTATGGATTGTAACTGCATATTATCCTGACGCACAAAAATGGGAAAACGATTTTAAGACCAGAAGGGAGGCCAGACAATGAGCTGTTTTACCTGTAAGGGGGACGTTGTAGATTCTACAACAACCTATATGGCCGAATATAACGGCTGCTACATTATCATCAAAAACATACCTTGTTCCAAATGCAGCCAATGCGGCGAAGAATGTTTAAACGGCGTCACATTGCAAAAAATCGAATCTATCCTCAAGAGGCTGAAAAGTCTGTTGACAGAAATTGCCGTCGTGGATTACAATGCCGCATAACAGCAAAACCGCCCGGCGTTACCAACGCCGGACGGTCCTACACAGAATCCCTATACAGGCCGCGGGGCCGGTATAGGGATTTCCTCAACAAGACAAGTATGCCACATACCACCCGTGCCTGTACAGGCATATTTTTTATACTTTTTTACATAAGCTGGTGGTATGATGAACCCAGACAAGACCCTCACACCCCTGCGGACAGGGGCTGCCTACATACGGGTGAGCACCCATATGCAGGAGGAGCTCTCCCCCGACGCCCAGAAACGTATCCTCCTGGACTACGCCAAGGCGCACAACATCGTGATAACCCAGGATTACATTTTCCAGGACGGCGGCATATCCGGAAAGAAAGCCGACAAAAGGCCGGCATTCATGCGGATGATCTCCCTGGCAAAAGAAAAGCCCGCGCCATTCTCCGTGATCCTGGTGTGGAAGTTCAGCCGTTTTGCCCGCAACCAGGAGGAAAGCATCGTCTATAAATCCCTGTTAAGGAAACAATGCCATGTGGAGGTGGTCAGCGTCTCCGAGCCGATCATTGACGGCCCCTTCGGTTCCCTGATCGAGCGGATCATTGAGTGGATGGACGAATATTACTCCGTCCGCCTCTCCGGCGAAGTCTTCCGGGGCATGTCCGAGAAGGCCATGCGGGGCGGCTATCTGGCCCGGCCCCCTCTGGGCTACCGTATCGAGCGCAGGGGAGAACCCCCTGTCATCGTCCCCGGGGAGGCCGCGACTGTCCGTATCATCTTCCATAAATATGTGGAGGAAAGCATGGGTATCTTTGATATCGCCCGATATCTGAATGCTCTGGGACTAAAGACCCGCGAACAGAAACCTTTCGAGCGGCGCGGCGTGGAGTATATCCTGCAGAATCCGATATACTGCGGCATGGTGCGCTGGAACGTAAAAGCCAGCGAGACCCAGCAGATCAAGGCCAAAGAAGAATGGATCCTCACCGACGGACACCACGAGCCGATCATCCCGAAAGAACTTTTCGACCGGGCCCAGGAACGCCGGAAGCAGACTTACCGGCCTTCCGGAACCCGGCCCTCCTCCACTTACCGGCACTGGCTTGGCGGCATCGTGAAATGCCCGGTCTGCGGACGTACAATGATCGCCAAGCACATGAAGGATAAACGTTATGGGCGCAGTTACTGCTATTTCACCTGTTACGGCTACTCCAAGGGCAAATGTACGGCCAAACGCACCGTCAGTTCCAAAAAGCTGGAGCCAATCGTGCTGGCCGCCATCCGGGAGGCCATGACTTCCCGGAACCTGTCCTTTGAGCTAAGGAGCCAGGCCGACGCGGGAGAGACCAACGAACTGCAGCCCCTCCGGGAGCAGCTTGGACGGATCCCGGACAAAGAAGCCAGGATCAAAGAGGCGTACCGCAACGGTATTGATACATTGGAGGAATACAGGCAGAATAAAGAGCTGATCAACAAAGAACGGAAACTCCTGCAAGCCCGGATCGATGCCTGCACTCCCGTAAAAGATGATACGGAAGATTTGGCCGTCGCCGTTTCCCGGCGGATCCACGGCGTTTATGACATCCTCACTTCAGAGAATTTCACGGATACCCAGAAGAACACGGCCTTGAAAAGCATTGTCCCAAAGATCGTCTGCCGAAAGGACGAAAGCATTGTAGATGTCTATTATTACTACTCCGGTTAATCGCCCGGATGTCGGAGCCCCTGATAAACAGGCTTTTTCGGTATTTGAATGTCCTTGCTACATGGTTGAGCCAGTGGGGCTCCAAATACCTCGGCGACCGGAACTACTCCGCCATCCAGATCCTGCGCTACTATTACGGCGAAAACATGTACATCAACATTGCTGAGGAGATCTCCGGCGTTCCCTCTTCCTGGCCGGGCTACAACCTGAATATCGGCGCTACGGGAGCAAAGGTGCGCCAGCTGCAGGAACAGCTCAATGCCATCCGCAGAGGCTATCCCGCCATTCCCGCCGTGTCCGTGGACGGTATCTACGGGGAGGGCACGCAGAATGCCGTGCGTACCTTCCAGCGGGTCTTCGGGCTGCCCCAGACCGGTATCGTGGACTATCCCACCTGGTATCGAATCCAGGATATCTATGTGGGCGTGACAAGAATAGCGGAGCTGACCTGAAAGGCCAGCTCCGCTATTCTGTCTGTACAGTTCTGTTTTTCCGGGATGCCCCTGCAAAAAGCACAGGCTTCGGACAGCTTACTCCAGCTCCAGTCCGTCCCCGGCCATACGAAGTACATCCTCGATTTCAGCGAGGGGCATGTTGAGAAAAGCAGAGACCTCCTCCTTCGTGACCTTATGTTCCAGATCCCGTTCCAGCTCCTGGATGGCCTGATGGAGATGATTCACCTTCTCCTCCACCCGTCTGCCGATATTGCTCTGGTCTCCCAGCTCAAGAATATACAGCTCCATGGATTCCCGGATAGAACCGATCAGATAATCCGCCGCCGAGGTGTCCGCGGGCCGGTCTGCCAGCATGGAAATACCGGTGAGCAGACCCACATTCCCCTCCTGGATCAGATCCCCCACGGGAAGGGTTCCCTTCCCGGCATATTCCCTGGCGATAGCAATTACATGGTACAAGTACAGCTCTGCCAGCCGTTTGACCGCAGCGTCCTTTCCTTCCATGGCTGCCTCCACCAGAGCCTCCTCCTCACCGGGCGCCGCCGGAATCACCTGTTTCATATCCTCCAGATACATTTCCAGCACATCATCCGCTTCGTCTCCGCTCTCTTCTGAAACGGCCCCGCCCCCGTCGGAGGATATCTCAGGCATCAGAATAAAGTCCGAAGTCTCCCTGCGCCCCGCAATACGGATCTTCAAGGTCTCCAGGTAACGGTACACCATATCCCACTGTTCATCGGCCAGAGTCACACCCTTAAAATAATTACGGATCTCCTGCTCCGTCAGCACTCCATGCCTTTCCTCCGCAAAAGCGCCGATGGAAGCCAGACGGTTTCTGAAAATCTGTTGTTCGTCCATAAAACACTCCTTTTAGGAAAATTTAAAACAGTTTTACGATATCATGAACACTCACATATACGATCAGCAGCATCAGAAGAGCAAATCCCGCAAAATGGATCTTTCCCTCCAATTCCCGGTTCACCGGCTTGCGGCGCACGGCTTCCACCAGCAGAAAGATCAAACGCCCCCCGTCCAGGGCGGGAATGGGCAGCAGGTTCATGACGCCCAGATTGGCCGACAACAGGATTACCAACTCCAGCATGGTAGCCAGCGTCACCGCCGCCCCATAGGACTTGCTCTCCTCATAGGTATCGCCGATGGTGCTTACAATGCCCACCGGACCAGACATGTCGTTGATGCCCACTTTTCCTGTCACCAGCATCCGCAGGCTCAGAACTGTCGTCTTGACCCAGTATTTGACTTCCTCAAATCCATAGCGGAGTATACCTAAAGCCGCCGCCTTCTCATAAGCCATATTGTAGCTGAATCCTATATTGACGGCCTCCTGCACCGAAGGGGTCACGTCCGCTTCCTTTATTTTATTCCCCTGCTTATAGACTATATGGATCACGCTGCCGTCCATAGGATGATCCGCCATATATTTTTCCAGCTCTGTGCCGGTATCTATTACCGTGCCGTCCAGCTCCAGGATCACATCCCCGGACTTCACCCCCGCCTTTGCCATGGCACCGCCCAGGCTCACCGACGCCACCAGGGGTTCTTGGTCATCCGCATAGTAATTAAATCCCAGCATGTAACGCTCTTCACTGTCCGGTACATAGGACAGGGACTGTTTCACACCGTCGCGGAGATACTCCACCTGCACCTGGTCATCCGGCGCCCCTACCAAATTTATATACATATAAAGATCACGGCCCAGAGACACACCGTAACCGTCAAATTTGGTGATCTGGTCGCCGGTCCGCAGGCCGGCAGCCTCCGCAGCGGATCCCTCCTCCACCATCGTAACTGTAGGCCGGTCAAAACCGGAGATTCCCACCACCACCATGGCAAAGATAAACGCCAGGATAAAATTAAAAATCGGCCCGGCCGCCACCACGGAGATCCGGCCCCATACCGGCGCCGCGTTAAAGGAACCTTCCGATTCGTCCTCGCCGTCTTCGCCCTGCATCATGCAGGAACCGCCAAAGGGAAGAAGCTTCAAACAGTACAGCGTGCCCCCCCTTTCAAAGCTGAACAGCTTCGGCCCCATACCCAGGGAAAATTCCAGTACTGTGATATGATTCAGCTTTGCAAAAAGGAAATGCCCAAACTCGTGGAACAATACTAATACGCTGAATATCAGCAATGCTAATAGAATACTCAATCTGCCGCATGCCTCCTTCTGATATGCTCATAGGTCTCCTGCTCCGCCGCCAGGATCTGTTCCAGATCCGGATCGGCCACTTTCCTGTGAGATGCCATGGCATCTGCAATGATCTCATATATGTCAAGAAAGCTTATCTTTCGTTTCAGAAACGCAGCCACCGCCATCTCGTTGGCCGCGTTAAACACAGTAGGCATGGAGCCGCCGGCGCGGGCCGCCTCCATAGCCAGAGGAAGTCCCCGGAAAGTCTCCATATCCGGTTTCTCAAAGACGATCTGCCCCAGACGCCAGAAATCCAGCCGTTCCCCGGGCAGATGGCGTCTCTCGGGATAATACAGCGCGTACTGGATCGGCAGCTTCATGTCCGGCGTGCCCATCTGGGCCATCACCGCCCCGTCCGCAAATTCCACCATGGAGTGGATGATACTCTTAGGCTGCACCACCACCTGTATTCTGTCCAGATCCACGCCAAACAGCCATTTGGCTTCCATCACCTCCAGCCCTTTGTTGACCAGAGTGGCCGAATCAATGGTGATCTTTTGCCCCATGGCCCAGTTCGGATGCTTCAGGGCATCCTCCACCTGCACATGCTCCAGAAAAGCCCGATCCCTGCCGCGGAAGGGACCGCCTGACGCGGTAATCAGCAGTTTGCTGACCTCATTCCCCGTCTCCCCGGTAAGAGCCTGGAAAATGGCGCTGTGCTCACTGTCCACCGGGAGAATCCGCACGCCGTACTTCTTTGCCAGCGGCATGATCAGATGCCCCGCCGTCACCAGTGTCTCCTTATTGGCCAGGGCGATATCCTTGCCGGCCTCTATGGCCGCTACGGTGGGACGTATGCCGATCATACCCACGATGGCCGTTACCAGAACTTCCGCCTCCGGCATCACCGCCAGCTCCAGAAGCCCCTTCATGCCGGCCAGAACCTTCACCTGCAGATCCGCCACCCGGACGGCCAGCTCTTTCGCTTTTTCCTCATCCCATACCACCGCCAGGGCAGGCGAAAACTCCCGGATCTGTTCTTCCAGCAACCCGATATTCCTTCCTGCCGCCAGCCCCGTCACCCGGATATCCCCGTTCTCCCTGACCACCTCCAAGGTCTGAGTTCCGATGGAGCCCGTAGAACCTAATACAGCAATTTTTTTCATAGCACTCCTCATACCTTACTTCTCCCCTGTGACCTTCCTGTGTCCATTTTCTTAAAAATAACGGAAGTATTTTGTTATTTCCGACCGGCCGCGGACGCTAAAATTTCTGAGAGAGCAGCAGCGTGCACAGGAAATAAATCGCCGGAGCCGTAAAGATCACACTGTCGAAACGGTCCAGTATCCCTCCGTGTCCGGGAATCAGCGTCCCGTAATCCTTGATCCCCTGATTCCTTTTGATTGCCGAAGCAGCCAGATCCCCCACCATGGAAATCAAAGCCCCCACACCGCAGATCACCGCGTAGGCCATGGGGATACTGCCCGTAGCCGCAGCGTAAACGGCGCCCAATATGGCCGCTCCGGCCACGCCGCCCACAGCTCCCTCCATGGATTTCTTGGGGCTCAGGACAGGCGCCATCTTGTGTTTACCGATCAGCATACCCACGCAGTACGCACAGGTATCACATCCCCAGGAGGACAGAAAGATCAGCCACACATGATATTCGCCGCCATACAGGCTTCTGGTCTGATAAATAAAGGACAGCATCACACCCACATAGATCACGCCGAACATGGCCGCCATGACCTGCTCCGCCCTGTATTTCGGATAGGCGAATACATATACGCACATCAGCAGCACCAGCACGGCGATCAATTCCATCAGAGCATACTGCTCTGCCAAACCGATCACCAGATAGTACCCGGCCACTCCGGCGTATCCGGCCAGCTCAAGGCCGGTAAAACGATCCTCCCTCACCTTCATGGCTTTATACAACTCCTGCATACCGATCACGGACACCCCCAGCAGCGTCATAAAAAGTACCAGATGCCCTGTGTAGATCGTGAGCAGGGCCACCGCCACCAACACGATCCCGCTTATCAGTCTCGTCTTAAACATAGCGCCTCCCGTTGTTATTCCTTCACGCCGCCGTAGCGTCTGTCTCTGTCATTATATTGCCGGATAGCCTCCAGCAATTCCTTCTTGTGAAAATCCGGCCAGGCCACCGGCGTAAAATAGAATTCCGTGTAGGCCAACTGCCAGAGCAGAAAATTTGACAGCCGCTGTTCTCCGCTGGTGCGGATCAAGAGATCCGGATCCGGTACCCCCGCCGTATCCAGATAGGAGCCGATCATCTCCTCCGTCACCGGGCCTTCAATCCGCCCGTCCTTCATGTCCCGGGCCAGACGGCCCACCGCCCGCGTCATCTCATCCCGGCTGCCGTAATTTAAGGCGATCTGAAAATACAGTCTGTCATAATCCTTCGAAAAATCCTCCAACCTGCGAATACTCTCCTGCAGATCCGGCTCAAAGGCCGTCGTATCCCCGATCACCTTCACTCTCATCTGATTCTCCTCAGAAGATTTAATACATTTTTTCAGATATCTGCGGAACAGCCGCAGCAGAGCGTTCACCTCATCAGGGGAGCGTTTCCAGTTTTCTGTAGAGAAGGCGTATACGGTCAGATATTTAATGCCCACATCCCTGGCCACGTAACAAATCTTCTCCAGATTGTCACATCCCTTTGTGTGCCCGTAGGTACGTGGCATCCCTTTCGCCTTTGCCCAGCGCCCGTTCCCGTCAAGAATGATAGCCACATGATTCGGTATATTCATATTCCACACGCAGATCCCCGTCTGCCACCCTTTCCGCAGCGTTCCCGCAAAACGCCGCATGTATACAACTTCCGGCAAACATCGCCGATGTCTGCCGGAATCACAGTCTTTATACAGTTAAGATCTCCTTGGACTTGGCCTCCACGGCTTTATCCACTTCCATGATGAATTTGTCTGTCAACTTCTGAACCTCATCCTGCATATCCTTGATCTCGTCCTCGGAAACATCCTCGTTCTTGCCCAGCTTTTTCAGCATATCATTAGCGTCACGGCGGATATTGCGGACAGCCACCTTGGCGGCCTCTCCTTTTTTTCGGATATCCTTCACCAGATCCTTACGCCTCTCCTCAGTAAGCTCCGGGAATACCAGACGGATGGACTTGCCGTCATTGGTAGGATTGATGCCAAGATCGGAGGTCATGATCGCTTTCTCGATGACCTTGATCATCTTATTTTCCCAGGGCTGGATCTGGATCACCCGGGGATCCGGCACGGACACATTGGCTACCTGCTGGATCGGCGACGGTGTGCCGTAATAATCCACGTATAACCTGTCCAGCACGTGAGGATTGGCGCGCCCAGCGCGGATAGCGCCAAATTCGGACTCCAGATTTGCCAGTGTCTTCCCCATCTTCGTCTCATAAGCCTGAATCTTCTCGTTCATAAAAAACCCTCCTGTAGTCATATATTGCTCGCGGCAGAAAGCATACATCCCCGCTTTCTCCCTGTCTTTACTACACCGTAACCCTGGTTCCGCCGCTCTTGCCCCTGGCGGCATTGATAATACTGTCCTCCCCGTTCAGCAGAAATACCAGCATGGGCATGTGATTCTCCATACACATAATAGATGCCGACAAATCCATGGCCGCCAGTCTGCGGTCGATGACCTCCTGGATCGTGATCTCATCAAACCTGACGGCATCCGGATTTACCTTGGGATCGCTGTCATAAATTCCGTCCACCGCCTTGGCCAAAAGGATCGTCTCCGCCTCGATCTCCACCGCCCGGAGCACCGTAGCCGTATCCGTGGAAAAATAGGGATGGCCTGTGCCTCCGGCGAAAAATACCACCTTTCCCGCCTCCAGGGCCGCTACAGCCCCGTCTTTGGAAAACAGCGTGGTAAAGGAGCTGCATAAAAACGGCGTCATGATCTCCGTGCCGATTCCCACGGAACGGAAAATCTCCGACACATAGATACAATTCATAACAGTTGCCAGCATACCGATTTGATCCGCCTTGGGCCTGTCAATAGTCTCGCTGGTACGTCCCCGCCAGAAATTGCCGCCGCCGATGACGATGCCCACCTGGATGCCTTCATCCACCAGCTGCTTTACCTGCTTTGCCACCACCGTGACCGTGGGCTCGTCAAAACCGGTCTTTTTCTCACCGGCCAGGGCCTCGCCGCTCAGTTTTAACAATACACGTTTCATAACTGCCTCCCTTAAATCCTGCAAAGCACAAAAATATTGTAAATGGCCCGGATCGCCGTCTCAAAATCGTCATTCGCTACACCGATAATGATATTCAGCTCGCTGGAGCCCTGGTCGATCATCTTGACATTGACATGGGCATGGGCCAGTGCGGAGAAAATCCGCCCCGCCGTACCCCGGGTGGACTTCATTCCTCTTCCTACGACAGCGATTAAAGCCAAATCCGCCTCCAGGGATACGCTGTCGGGATGTACGGCCTTCTGGATGCCCGTCAGCACCTTCTGCTCATGCTCGGCAAATTCCGTCTGGTGCGCCAGAATCGTCATCGTGTCTATCCCGGAGGGCATATGTTCAAAGGAAATGCCATTCTCTTCAAATATCTGAAGTACTTTCCTGCCAAACCCGATCTCGGAGTTCATCATACCTTTTTCAATCGTGATCGAAGCAAATCCTTTCTTTCCGGCAATGCCGGTGATCGTATACTCAGACCGGCTGCAAGTATCCCGCACGATCATGGTTCCCCTGTCCTGGGGACGGTTCGTATTGCGGATATTGATGGGGATCCCCACAGTACGCACCGGGAAGATCGCGTCTTCATGCAATACGGTAGCTCCCATATAGGACAGCTCCCGCAGCTCTTTATAGGTAATGATATCGATGGGCACCGGATTCTCCACCACCCGCGGATCCGTCACTAGACAGCCCGATACATCGGTCCAGTTCTCATAGAGATCCGCCTTCATGGCCCTGGCCACCAGAGAACCCGTGATATCCGATCCGCCGCGGGAAAAGGTGTGCACCGTCCCGTCTTCCGACGCTCCGTAAAATCCCGGGATCACGGCATACTCCAGATCTTTCAGAAGCCCGCCCAGTTTCTGGTTCGTCGCAAAACTATCCAGAGTACCGTCTTCACTGAACACGATACCGTCCGCTGCGTCTACAAAAGGGAAATCCAGATAACGGGACATGATGATACCGTTCAGATACTCGCCGCGGGAAGCCGCATACTGCACGCCTGCCCGATCGCGGAAATGCTGCCCGATGGCGGCAAACTCTTCCTCCAGAGACAGCGCAATCCCCAGTCCGTCAATGATCTCCTGGTATCTCTCCCGTATCGCGGCAAGCTGCCCGGAAAAATCCTCGCCCGTCTCCGCAGCTTCATAGCATTTATATAACATATCTGTAACCTTCGCATCCCCCGCAAATCGCTTGCCAGGGGCGGACGGCACCACATATTTTCTGGTGGGATCAGAGCGGATGATACTCCCTACCTTCTGAAACTGTTCAGCGCTGGCCAGAGAGCTGCCGCCGAACTTAACTACTTTCTTCATACTTCCCTCCGTCTATTTATTTCAGGTAATACTCAAAAGCTGAACTGTTACCAAAAATCCTCATAAATTCTATCATCTTCGCGCCTGAATGTAAATAGCGAAAGCAAAGTTGTTGCCAGATCAAATTGTTACTATACGAAGGGCAGCGGCTCGCTGGGATCCTTCAGATTCTGTTTGACAGCCCGCTGGACAGACTGGAAGTCCATCCCTGTGGCCATGGCAATCTCAGAAAACAACACTTTCTGGGCCGTCAGGAGCGTGGACTTATCACGGCTTCCCAACGGTTTTTCCAGATCTTTGATCATCAGCATCTTCGTCATGCGGGCCATCCGGCCCGGATTGCCTTCCCGCAGGATCTCCAGCATCTGCTCCTGCCTTTTGCCGATATCGGAAACCCATTCCACCTCCGACTCCTGCAGCTCCAGGCAGATATCCCGCACCTCATCCCGCGACAACAGCGCCCGCAGGCGCACACGGCCATTCTCCTGATTCACCGGCACATACACTGTCGTGCGTTTATCCGGCCACGAGCAAAGCTGATAGTAGGGAACCATTTCCCTACCTTTTTTCATCTCTACAACATCCCGTACCTCACACACGCCCTCCATGGAATGCACCACATAGTCGCCCGTCTTTAGCATATTTTCCCCCTCATTTTCGTAAAACCATCACAAAAATCCTGCCATCCCATCTCCTTTTGTACACCGGATACACAAAAAGAAACGGCCTCCGCAATCATTTTGTTAACCACAGAACTCAAAAAATGCTCTTTTATCACTAAAAGAGCATCATTTTATACAAAAAATTATATATCAGTATGCAAAAAAAGTCAATCTTAAGAAAAGAGGAATCCTTGTTGACAAATTGTATGACACTATTTCGCAATCTTTGCTATATCTACTTTGATCCCCTCACTCCGGATCCTCTCCAGAATCTCCGGATCCGCATATTCATCCGTTATGAATACATCTAACTCCGAAAGATCCGCGAATTTGGCAAAAGAGATATTATCCAGTTTGGAACTGTCCGCCAGCAGAATACACTGTCTGGAATTTTCAATAATACGTTCTTTCATCAACGCCGTATCCAGCTGCGGCGTTGTTATCCCTTTCTTCATATTAATACCGTTGGCTCCAATAAAAAATGTATCCACATTCAACTTTGCGATGGCCTCGATAGCTGTATTCCCGATCATATAGTGGTGTCCTTTTCTCACTTCTCCGCCGGCCACAAACAGTGATACATCGGTGTGATTGTCCAGATAACTGGCAATATTCAGGTCATACGTGACCACCATTAATTTTTTAAAGCCTTCAAGTATCTTTGCGACTTCATAGATCGTCGTCCCCGCATCCAACGCAATGCAGTCGCCTTCGTCTGTCATCCAGCTGCAGAAGGGAGGCGTACCCGGCAAATGCCTCGCAGGGATGCCGTACCAGAAAACACACACAATCCCGGTTGACCGCCATGGCCGACAGAAGACTGACAAATTCTGTCCCTGTCCCCAGGGCATCCGCCAGTTCATGAAGCGTATCCGTCAGCTTTCCCTGCCGTTTCTGATCCCGTTCCCGATGATCCTCCCGCCGCTTTTGCAGCCAGGCGGCGGCATGGGCGTCCCACGCTTCTTTGCTTTCCTCCTGCCGTCCGGCCAGCTCCAGATAAAGTCCGCGGAGCGCGTGCAGGGCCCGCCTTTCTCTCCTCTCCCCCGCTTCGTCCACGAGACCCTGCTCACCCTTGATTTCCAGGGCATGGTTTTCCTGCCTGATCCAGCCGCGAAGCTGCTCCGGGACGCCGTCCGTATCGGATATCTGTCCCAGAAAGCGTTGCCATAACCCTTCTGTTTCCCGGCACAGCGCCTCCTCTCTTTCTGATTCCTCCAGCATACCCGTCAGTTTTCCGGCAAAATAGCGGCTGACACAGAGGCGCTCCTCCCAGCCGGAACGGCGGATAGCCTCTTTTTGTGTTTCCCGCTCTTCCCCGGCAAGTTGCTCCTCCCATAACGCTTTCAGGCACAGCTTCTCGCCGCATCTGACGTACAGCTGATACCAGCCGTAATAATCCGCGGCAATTTCAGGACATTGCAGGTATTGTTCAACGAGTTCCGGCATCACGGGAATATCTTCCCGCTCGTATTCCCGGATCAACACCGAGAGATCTTCCCAGCCCCTGGCCGTCAGAAACTGCCTGTTTTCCCCCGCGCCACTGATATGATAAAAATTCTCACGGTTTCCGTCCAGATAAAATAATATAGAACCATGGATATCATGACCGCAGGCATAGGGCAGCCAGGCGTCATAATCCGCTTCCACTGTGATCTTTTTCACCCTGTCCAATGTCACCATATCAAACTCATGGACCGAGGCGTTATACTCCCTGGGGTTCCCCGCCGTCACGATGACCCACCCGGCAGGCACCCGGTATTCGCCGAAACGTTTGGCCTGGAGAAGCTGCAGCATGGTCGGCGTCAGCGTTTCGGAGACGCAGTTGATTTCGTCGATGAACAGGATCCCCTCCCTGCACCCGGTCTGCTCCATCGTATCATAGACAGAACCTATGATCTCACTCATGGTATACTCCGTCACCGTGTACTCCCGGCCCTGCCAGACCTTATGGCTGATCACCGGCAGTCCCACCGCGCTCTGGCGGGTGTGATGGGTGATCGTGTAAGCCACAAGGCCGATCCCGCACTCCGCCGCAGCCTGCTCTACAATGGCCGTCTTGCCCACCCCCGGCGGCCCGATCAGCAGAATGGGCCGCTGGCGCAGCGGAGGGATCCGGTAGCTGCCCGCCTCATCCTTTGCCGTGTAGGCATGGATTGTGTGTATGATTTCTTCTTTTGCTTGTTGAATATTCATATCTGATAGCCTATCCTTCACTGTCTTTGTTTATCATCATGACGGCGTATGACGCACTTTTTCCCATCGGTTCCCCGGCCATTTCAGCATTCCGCCAGGTTCAGCCGTATCGCCCACTCCGGCAGTTCATGTTTCTCCAGCTCATGGTCCAAAAACACAAAAGCCGACGGCCAGGGCGGCGCTTTTCGGGGAAAGATACCGTCTCCGTCAGTAAAATACAGAATTCCTTTCAGATCCTTCACCTGGCCGGTGCGCTCCAGCTCCCCGGCCAGGGCAAAGACCGGCGTAAAATCCGTATCGCCCAGGCCCCGGATCTTCAGATGTTCCCGGTATTCCCGCCACTCCCGCTCGCAGGTGATCCGCACATGATCCTGGATCATACAGTCGCACTGGACAATATGCACATGCATCCTGTGGAAAAAATGTTCCTGACGCTCCAGGATGGCGAAAGTTTCGTCCAGAAAACGTTCCACCACCTCTCCCGAGCAGGAGGCGGAGGTGTCAATGGCGATCAGGATCTCCTCCAGCCGAGTCACTTCCCGGGTCTCCAGGGGTTCTAAAAGCACCAGCCCTTCATATTGGCTGCGGCTATAATGATACCAGACCGGGTCAAAATTCTCCATATCCAGCAGCCGTTCCTCCCGGCGCACCATAAACTGCTCCAGAAAACGGCGATAATCAAGGGCTTTCCGCTTCTTGCGCCCATAATCCTGATACAGCCCGCCGCTGTTTCGTCCGTGTATCAGGCCCATACCGCCGGCGCCCCCTCCGGCGGCCAACCGCTGCCAGCGCCGCTTCAGAAATTCCATGCGTCCCGAATCGCCCCCTGTACATCCGCCCCGGCGGGACGGCCAGAAATCGTGGCAGTCACGGACAACTACAAAACTGCCGTCCCTGTTCCCGGCTGCATATTTCCCCCGCTCCTTCTCTATGCGGGCAAGCTGCTCATCCACCATCCGATCCGCCGCCATATCTGCCATTTCCCGTTCCCCGTCCCCACAGGGCAGAAAGATATGGCAGAGCAGACAGTGAAACAAGCTGTGCAGCGTCAGGTATTCCAAGATACGGGGATCCCGCCGGAACAGGCGGCAGACGGCAGGGGGATCATAATACAACTTCTCCCCGTCCGTGCCAAATGCAGCCGGCATTTTGTCCGTTTGGCATTCATCTCTCACCTCCTGCCCTGCAGTTCCTTTTCCCTCCGGCCTTTCTGCCCTCCGCGCATGTTCCGGCAGCGTTCTCCCCATCTGCACGGGTTCCAACGCCAGCAGCGCCCCTCCGAGAAACGGAAAACGCTGCATCAGGCTCTGGATTGTCAGCTGCATGATCTCCCGGGCCCTCTGCCCCGCATCCTTCTTTTTTTTCCTGCCCTCCGCGGCTGTATGTTCTTGGAAAAATCGTCCTGTCCCGCTATCCGCTGTACCTGGGCCGCCATCGCCGATTCCTTTCCCCGCATTCTGGCCGGATCCGGCAGCTCCCTTTTCCCTCCCATGTCTTTCCCTGACAACAGGATATTCCTTGCCCCTCCCTGCTCCGTCTTTCATCCCGCGCATCCCATACCATTCCCGCAGCAGCTCCGCCACCAGCTCCGGCCGGCCGGTTTCCTGGGCTATCTGAAGATAATCCGGGAGATATTTTCTCTCAAACCAGGAACAGGATTCCAGTCTGCGCATTCCCGCCAGATCCCCCTGCCGTATCAGAAGCTCCGCTGCCGGACGCTGGCGCAGCCTGAGATAGCGCTCCGCGTCCGGCCCGGCCGGCTCTGTATGCCCGTCATGCAGGCACAGCTCCACGGCGATCCGCAGCTTTTCTTTATCCTGTTTTGTCTTGTGGAATTTATCGTTCAAACATCCTGTATCCATCGCCATACCTTTTATCCGTTCCCGCCGAAATTTCCGCAAAAAAATAACTGTTCTGTTCCAGAATACGTCAAAAATACGAATTCCGCAAGAACGGTTATTTTTTTCACACAAGGCAAATGCGCTTTACCGCTATTGAAGCTTTTAAAATAGTATGCTACACTTTTATCCATACACAAGAAGGGCAGTGAACATATGGCAAATATAAATATTTGCAAAACATGCAGCCATATACAATAACCAAGAAAGGAAATGATACCATGGCACCAGCATGGGCACAAGAAAAATCTTATACCATTGATGATATCTACAGTCTGCCAGAAGGCAGCAGGGCGGAACTGATTGATGGCCGGATTTACTATATGGCTCCACCGGCCAGAAAGCATCAACGCATTATAGGGGAACTCTTTGCAGCCATCCGGGAGTATATCCATCGAAATAGCGGAACCTGTGAAGTTGATATCGCCCCATTTGCAGTATTTTTAAGCAAGAATGATATAGATTATGTCGAGCCGGATATCTCTGTTATCTGTGATCCCAGCAAACTCACTGACAAGGGATGTTTCGGCGCCCCGGACTGGATTATAGAGATCGTATCACCCAGCAGCAAGCGTATGGATTATTTTACGAAACTCTTTAAATACCGCACTGCAGGCGTCAGAGAATACTGGATTGTTGACCCGGATAAGAACCGTATTCTTGTCTACAACTTTGAATCGGAGGATACCGGAGATTATACCTTTGCCGATTCTGTAAAGGCCGGTATCTATAACGATTTGTATATTAATTTCTCCGAGATTGCAAACCTGCTGAACATTTAACCAAAACCCACCCATTTCAAATCTGTTCCGCAAAAAAATAACCGTTTGTTTCAGAATACGGCAAAAATCCAAATTCTGCAAAAACGGTTATTTTTTTCACACAGGTCAAACGCCCTTATGCTTTACTTTTGTTTTTAAAATCTTCCACTGCCTTAAACATGGCCAGCATATTTTCCGCGCTGATCTGGCTCTGGATATTGTGGGTGGTATTGAACACGAAACCGCCGCCCTTAGAAAACAGTTCCAGACGTTCGGAAACTTCCTTATACACTTCTTCCGGCGTACCGAAGGGCAACGTCCGCTGCGTATCCACACCGCCTCCCCAGAAGACAAACTTATCTCCCCACTGCTCTTTCAGCATCTTACCGTCCATTCCTCTGGCCGAGAGCTGCACCGGGTTCAGTATATCCACACCGGCTTCATAGAAATCCTGCAAAAAGGTGGTGATGGCTCCGCAGGTGTGGAAGAATGTCTTCCATTTCGTATTTTTGTGGATCCAGTCATTAATCTTTTTGTAATAGGGCTTATAGAACTCCCTGTAGGTATCCACCGACACGAAAGGCCCTGTCTGGATACCAAAATCCGTCCCCGAAATATAGATGGCCTGGATCTTATTTCCGCATGCCTGATAGATCATCTCCGCATTTTTCAGCCCATATTCCGTGTGCATCTCGAAAAGTTCGTGGATATAGTCCGGACAGATCGAATGGGCCATCATGAAGTCCGGCAGATTGCGGATTCCTTCCGGATGTTTGACATTGGGCCCCGGTACGATGGCAAAATCCCCCAGGGACGCCAAGGCGCCGCTGGCCACGATACCATACTCCGTATTATTGTAATAATCTTCACACTGTTTCTCCATAAACCGGAGCTGTTCATCTGTGATCAGGGCAAAATCATCCTTAAAATGGATCTTGGCCCCACGGGTATCTTCATCATACTCCATGCTGTTGCGCACGATATTGTCAAAGAAAAATCCGTTTTTCGGCATCATCCCGGAGGGAGGCACGCTGGTATCTCCCTGGGGGTATAGAAATGTACGTCCTTTTTCATCTACTGTGGTCTGAAACTCCGTGGGCACGTCTACATCCAGGCCTGACTGCATCGTCCAGGGCTTTCGGCCCGCATTGGAGAATCCAAACATATTCATATTTGTAGTGACGTCCACACAGTCCAGATGGAGCGCCTGCCGCACATCTTCTTCCACTTCCCCCAGAAGCTGCAGCGGCTCGTTGATCTTGATTTTTCTCTCTTCCAGATGCAGCGCCCTGCGCAGGCGGTCAAGGGCATTGGCGTTGATACCGGTAATGGGGGTCGATCCCATGTCCACCACCACCTGATCCGGCTCTATATGGTTTAAAGTCTGGTCTAAACGTTCTCTACTTGTTGACATATTTCCTCCTTATTCCGTTTCTTTTTCCATGGACATCCCCGCCATCATCCTCTCCTCGGACAGCTCGCTGCGCCGGATCTCCCCGGTCACCCGGCCCTCATACAAGGTAATGACACGGTCGCACAGGCTCAGATTCTCCTGCATTTCACTGGACACCATGATGATACTTGTACCGTTTTTAGACAGGTCATTGATGATCCCGTAAATCTCGTCCTTTGCTCCCACGTCAATGCCCTGGGTCGGTTCGTCAAGGAACAGGATATCCGGTTTCTCCACCAGCCACCGGGCGATTACGGCTTTCTGCTGGTTGCCCCCCGACAGATTGACGATCTTCTGGTCTATCCCCGGCGTTTTAATATTCAGCCGTGAGACAAACTCCCGCGCAATCTGCCTTTCCTTTCCGCCGGGATTCAAGCCCAGACGGTTTAATGTCTTTTTCAGAAAAACGATGGATATATTCTCCTTAACCGTAAATTTCAGGAACAGGCTCTGGGATTTTCTCCCCTCGGGGATCAGGGCCATTTTATTTTGAATGGCCTCCCCGGTGTCATCCATCTTTACCTCGCGTCCATGAATGCGGATCGTTCCCCCGTCCCGCCTATCCGCCCCAAAGAGAGCCTGTAAAACCTCGCTTCTTCCGGAGCCGACCAGGCCGGCCAGTCCCAGCAGCTCTCCCTCATAGAGACGGAAGCTGACGTCCTTTACTTTATTTCCTACCTGTAGATGCTCCACCTCCAGAACAGCCTTTTTCCCCTCATAATCTTCCATATATCGGTCGCGGACAAATCCGCCGGAAAGCTTGCGCCCCACCATCAGAGTAATCATATCCTCTATCTGAGTCCCGGCGGTATCCAGTATCCGGATCAGCTTTCCGTCCCGGAATACGGCAATACGGTCGCTGATCTCCAGGATCTCATCCAGCTTATGGGAAATATACAGCATCGTAATGCCTTTCTTCCGGAGATCACGCATGATCTGGAGAAGGATCCGGGCCTCCCGGGGCGTAAGCGAGGATGTAGGCTCGTCCAGGATCAGAAGCTTTGCCTCCAGGGACAACGCCTTAGCGATCTCCACTTGCTGCTGCTGGGAGACATTAATCTCCCGCACCAGCGTCCTTGGATCCAGCTTCTCCAGACCCACCTCCTGCAGAAGGAGCCTGGTGTCCTGATACAGCTTTGCCTTATCCAGCATCCCCGTCTTCGTCTTCGGAAGACGTCCCATGAAAATATTCTCCGCCACGGACAGTGCGTTGAACAGGGATAATTCCTGATGGATCATGGCAATACCCAGTTCTTTGGCCATGATGGGATTAAAGCCCTGCAGTATCCGGCCGTCAAAGGCCAGCGTTCCCTCCGTAGCCTCATAGACGCCCGACAAAATATTCATCAATGTAGATTTCCCCGCCCCATTCTCTCCCACGACCGCCAGGATCTCACCCTCCCGTACTTCCATGGAAACATCGTCCAGGGCCACGACTCCCGGAAACCGTTTGGACACATGGTCGATCGCGTAAATGCATTTCTCCTTCATACCCTATCCTTTCCCGACTGTGATTAGTCCGGAAATACTTCCGCAATATTGTCCGGCGTATACACATCCATCTTTGTAAAAGCTTTTCCTGTCACGGCAGCGTCTCCGCTGATCACCTGGTTATAGGCCAGCACAATGGGATCGCAGCCTTGGCCGAAGGGATCCTGTGTTACCGTACCCTTGATCACGCCTTTTTTCACATAACCGACGATCTCATCTGTGGTATCAAAGCATACCAGGGAGATCGTATCTGTAAGGCCTAATTCGTCGATGGCTTTTGCCGCACCCTGGGGACCGCCCGCCGTCACGATCAGCCCTGTCAGATCCGGGTTCGCGGTGATAAAATCCTTCGCAGCCGTGTAAGCCTCGTCGCCGGAGTCATGATTTTCCACGGAACCCACCACTTCAATACCGGAATGTCCGCTCAGCTCGTCCTCAATACCCTGGCGTCTGAGCTCATGGGCGTTTACATTATAATAGCCGGTGATGATACCCACTTTTCCTGCGTCGCCCATCAGTTCCGCCAGCTTCTGGGCCGCAACGCCGCCGGCCGCATAAAGATCCTGACCGACAAAAGCCACACGGGTTGATTCTTTCTCTGTATCGGAGTTAAACGTGTACACCGGAATGCCCGCCGCCGTCGCTTTATCGATGGCGGGAACGATTGTATCCGCCACGCCCACCGTCGTTATGGCGTCATAGTCTTTTACGATACAGGTATCAATCGCGTCCGCGAAAGCCTGTCCGTCAAAATCGTCAAACTCAATCACATCCACCGTGACATTCTGTCCAGCCAGGTATTCCTCTGCCGCCGCGATGCCCTCCACAACCGTATTCCAGAACGGATTGTTTGATACGGTCAGTGTAGCGATCCGGATTTCCTTGCCCTCGGTATTTTCCAGAGGCTCATAGTTGAATCCGGCGGGAGCCTCCGACGGGGCCGCCGCGCTTTCCACTGCGCTGCTTTCTGCGGCACTGCTTTCCACCGCACTGCTCTCGGCCGCTTCAGACTCTGCCGCGGACGCCGGCGCACTGCTTGCCTCCGCTGCGCCGGAGACGGCGCTTTCCTTCGGGGTTTCCGACGACGAGCCAGGAACCGACCCGCAGCCTGCCATACTTCCCATCAGAAGCATCCCTGCCATCGCACATGCAAACAATCTCTCTCCACGTTTTTTCATGATTTTTTCCTCCTATTTTATGCGCATCATGCGCTTTAATACTTTTTATTTGTTACTTATTTCCTACGGTTCACCCTCACGCGGTCTATCGTTACGGCAAACAGGATCACCAGGCCGATCACGATGGACTGCCAGTATGAAGACACGCTGAGCAGCACAAAAGCATTTTTCAAAATACCCATGATGGCCGCACCGATCAGCGCCCCCCATATCGTCCCCTCGCCGCCGGTCATGGATACGCCGCCGATGACCACCGCGGCGATGGTATCGATATCATAACCCGTTCCCAGCGTGGCATCTGCGCTGTAGAGATTACCTGCCACGACGATCCCGCAAAACGCACAGAGCATACTCTGGATAATGTATACGATACAGGTCATTTTCTTTACCTTTATGCCCGACAGGGCCGCCGCCCTGGCGTTGTTCCCTATAGCATAGACAGCTCTTCCCGGCTGCGTGTACTGGGCAAATATCGTGCCGATCACGATCACGGCAAACATCAGGATCACACACATGGGAACCGGCCCTATATACCCGCTGCCCAGTATCGACAGCGGGGAGTCAAAGGCAATGGGCCGTCCGCTGGTCAGAAGCATCGTGCAACCCGTAATAATTTTACCCACGGCCAGCGTCACAATGAACGCCGGAAGCCCTACCCGTGTCACCAGCAGGCCGTTGGACAGGCCTATGACGGCCCCCAATCCCAGGATCAGAATCAGCACCAGATACCAGGGCAGACCCACATTCGTCGTCAGATAAGCCGCCGATGTCGCGCAGAGTCCCACGGCATAGCCCACGGAAAGATCAATCCCTCCGGTGATAATGATGAGCGCCATTCCCACAGAGATAATCCCATAGCGGGAGATCTGGCTTAGCACATTAAAAATGTTCTGTACGGATAGAAAGAACGGGCTGGCAAAGCTCATGCAGACGATCAACAGGATCAATCCGGCCAGTACGCTGAATTCTGCCCGCGAGGTCATCCTGGCTATGGCGCCGTACCCTCCCGCCTTCTCGGTTCCTTCCCTCTTTTTTTCCATGTAATTCCTCCATTTTTTTATTTCGTGTCCGCACACGTTTTTTGTAATTTTTTTCTCTTTACCTGAAAACGGGTAAAGAGAATATACTAAGTAACAGTTCAGCCCAGGACTTTGCACATGCGGCAAAGTCCGTAAGAACGTGTAAATTAGGCCAAGAGGGAATCTGCCCCTCGCCGGAGGCGACTTGGAATGGGCAGATTCCGTAACAGTAAAGCCGGAAGGCTGAACTGTTACTATACTAAATATTATATTTTGTCGCGATATAGACATGGGTATTGATCACTGCCTTTGACGGTCTCTGACCTGACAGAAGGTATTTTCCTAAGATATCCACGCCGTTATACCCCTGCTGGTACGGTTCCTGACAGACTGTGGCGGCAATCGTACCGTTTTTCATGTTCTCTTTGATCACACCTGTCAGATCGTAGGCAACAATCTGCAATTTCCTCTCAAGTCCGGCTTCTCTGACCGCGCGAATGCCGCCTTCTACACCGGCGGCGGCGAAGCAAATGCCCGTGAGATCCTTCTTCTCTTTCAGCAGGGCGCTCACAAGATCATAACATTTCTCGTCGTCATCTTCGTTTTCCAGCACCGCCTCAACGGTTATGTTGGAGAAATCCTTTTTCAGCGTCCTCCTGATTCCGCGCAGCCGCTGCTCATGAGCCAGATTCCGTCGGGATCCAATGACGATAACCACTTTTTCCGTCAAGCCATTACTCATCATGCCCAACAACTCACCGCCCACACAGCCGCCTGTAACATAATCACACCCCACATAGGCCATTTTTTTCACACCGGGAATGTCCGTATTTATGGTGACAATATGTATGCCGTCAGCGATTACACGGTTCAGCGCCTCGGCAACCTCCGGGGTATTGACCGGCGTCAGCACAATGCCGTTCACGCCCTCTCTGACAAACTCCTCTATCTTTTCGATCTGGGCCTGGGCGTCAAAGCCCTTGATACTTTTCACCTCACTTTCCACGCCAAGGTGGTTCAGCTCCTGCCTGGCATTGTTGATCCCCTGCAGGACGTCCTCGAAAAAAGGATTTCCCTCCGAACACAACAGAATGCCTATCTTTTTCCGGACATACCGTTTCGACGCCAGAGACCGGGCCGCCACATCAGGCTTATACCCCAGATCATCGGCGATCCGCCTGACTCTGGCCGCCACTTCCGCTTTCACGCCGGGGCGGTGGTTCAGCGCCCGATCCACCGTTCCCCTGGATACCTGAGCCACTTCTGCAATTTGTTTAATAGTAACTGCCATCTTCACTCCATTTATTTTTTGAATTTCGTGTGCGCACACGTTTTTCATGTTTCAAATAGTAACAGATTATTATTTCATTGGCAAGTAGCAAACCTGCTAATATTTTCTGCTGTATTTTGTCAGTAGTTACTATACTCCGTCCTTTTTAAATCCTCTCGCCCAGTCCCCTTTCAAAAGCAGATACAGAAACACCGCCGAACTGAGCATCCAGGTCACAGGATAGGCGCTGAATATCAGGCCGATCTCCGGTACTGCCTTAAGTCCCAGGACAATGTAAGGCACACGGATCAGACACCAGCAGACCAGCATAATCGCCATGGGCTGGCCTGCGCGCCCTGCTCCCCGCAGGATCCCTGCCATACAGTGAGAAAATCCCAAAAACATGTAAAAAAAGGATTCTACCCGGGCCTGCCGCACGCCAAAGGCGACCACCGCGGGATCTTTAGAAAACATGCCTATCAGTACAGGCGCAGACACATAATAAAGAGCTCCCAGCAATTCGGATATCGCCACGGTACAGACTACGCCAAAGTAAGCCCCCTGTCTGGCCCGCCCGTAGCCGTCAGGCAGGGCTTTTCCTCCTTCCTGCGCTTTCCCCTGATCCGAAACGGCTTCACCGGCTCCCAGGTTCTGGCTGATAAATGTGGATAACGCCAGAGAAAAGCTCATAATGGGTAAAAAAACAAAACCCTCAATCTTGGAGTAAGCGCCGCATCCCGCCATAGCCAGTTTGCCAAACCCGTTGATGCTGGACTGCACCACCACATTGGCTATGGAGATCATCGCGTTCTGCATCCCGGAGGGCAGGCCGTTACTCAGCATAGACCTGAGCATTTTTCTGTGAATACGGACTTTCCGGAGTTCCAGCCTGTATTCCTCCCTGGTTCTGCAAAGCCGCACCAGACAGCATAGGGCACTGGCAAACTGAGATATACATGTCGCCAGAGCCGCCGCGCCCACACCGTAACCAAAACCTCCCACCAGCAAAAGATCCAGCAGGATATTGAGCGCCGAGGAAAAAATCAGGTAGTACAGCGGATGGCGGCTGTCTCCCACGGACTGCAGGATACCCACCAGAAAATTATAGAGTACAAAACCCATGGAACCCAAAAAATAAATCCGAAAATACAGAATAGATTCCGTCAGGATCTCCTGGGGCGTACCCATCCACACAAGGAGATGGGGAGTCAGAAACACACCCGCCACAGTCAGGATAATCCCGGCCAGCACACCCAGGGCCGCCGTCGTATGCACCGCCAGATGCAGCCGCTCCCGGTCTCCCGCTCCATAATGCCGGGCAATGACCACCCCTGTCCCCAGCGCCAGGCCGTTAAAAAAGCCCACCAGCAGAAAAATCAGCGGACCGGAGGAACTTACAGCCGCCAGGGCAT
This sequence comes from uncultured Lachnospiraceae bacterium, assembly GCA_910588295.1. GTDB lineage: Bacteria > Bacillota > Clostridia > Lachnospirales > Lachnospiraceae > UBA11957. The sequence continues at coordinate 75,686 of CAJUQO010000004.1, forward strand.
CGCTGCCGAGAAAATTACCCACAATCAGGGAGTCCGCCATATTATAAAACTGTTGAAACAGATTACCCAAAAAAATGGGTATGGCAAATACAACGATCCTTTTCCAGATCGCACCGTCCGTCATCCTTGTTGCCCCGCTTGGATGTGCCATCTCGCTGTAACTTCCTTTCTCTGTCCGGCTCTTTAGACCGGTTTCTTCCTGTTCCTTCTTACAGGGAACCCACCGCCGTTTTTTCTGCATATGTTGTTATCGCAAAATATAGCGAGGCAATGTGCCCCGCCACAGCCACACTGCCCCGCCATATGGCGCCGCCCAATTTCGGCAGCCCCTTTCTCTCTATCGCCGGCTTAGTTTTTAAACCGGTTCCACGCGCTGTTCAGCCCGTCGATCACCGCCCGGTACGTAGCATATTTCTCCTCATAGACCTCTTTATACTCCGGCCTGGGATAAACGGTATTGGTAATTTTAACCGTCCGGCGGATGGCTTCCCCGTAATCCTTATACACGCCCGCCGCAATTCCCGCGGCCATACAGGCGCCCTGACAGCCCAGTTCCTTATCCTCGATAGTGTCGATGGGGATCTGCAGGGCGTCCGCGAAAATCTGCACCCACACGTCGGAATTAGCTGCTCCGCCGGAAAGCCGGATCGTCTTGGGAACCTCCCTGTTTCTCAAAAGCTTTTTAACATGGGTCAGATGGGAGAATACGATTCCCTCGTACACGGCCCGCAGCATGTGCTTTTTATTATGATAAGCGGTCAGGCCCACAAAGGTGCCTTTTGCCAGGGCATCCTCGTTGGAACCATTTAAAAAGGGCAGGAAGATCACGTTGCTGTCCCGGGGATCGATGGACTCCACCCAGTCGTTGGTGATATCGTAGACGGAGCCGCCCTGCTCATCCGCCTCCTCCTTCTCATAATTCATCAGATTGCGGATAAACCACTCCATATTTCCGGCGGAGGTGGGGCTGCTCTCCTCAATCAGAAAATAGCCGGGAATACAAAACATGGAGTTTAGAGCCACTGTACCGTTAGTCACGGGGGCTTTGCCGATAAACTCGTTGATACTCCAGGTTCCCGCCACCATGCACATCTGCTCCTCGTCGCCCAGGCCTGAAGCAATACCGCAGGCGTCCACGTCAAACATACCCGCCGCCACCGGGATCCCCTCGGGAAGCAGCGTTTTTTCACTGGCTTCTTTCGTAATATGGCCGCAGACATCCGACGCATAACGGAGGGGCGGCAGCTTGTCGTAAAGATCCTCCAGACCAAACAAAGCCAAAAGCTCCCTGTCGTATTCCTTTGTATGCAGATTCACCAGATTGGCTCCGGTAAAATTGGAATACTCCGCGTGGGCTTCGCCGGTCAGCATATAGCGGATAAAATCAATCACGGCAAATATGTACTTCGTCTTCTCTAGGACTTCCGGATGATGGTCTTTGAACCATGCAAGAATACTGACCGGCTGACAGGCCAGTATCTCCTGGCAGGACTTCTCAAACACCTTCTCCTTCGTGCCGTCGCTGTTCCACTTCGCCACGTACTCCCATGCGCGGGCATCTGTGGACAGGATGCCGTTGTAAGCGGGCCTGCCGTCTTCCCCCACCATGTACAGCCCCTTGCCGTGCCCGGAGAAGGACACCCCCACGATATCCTTCGGGTCTATGCCGCTCTTTTCGATGGACTGGCGGATGGCTTTCGCATTCACCTCCCACAGCTCGTCCATATCACGCTCCGTATAGCCCGGCTTCGGTGTGATCGTCACCGTGGGCACGCTGGCCTTTGCGATCTGTCTGCCGTCCTCATCAAAAATGGCCGCTTTGGAAAATGTTCCCCCGTTATCGATCCCCATTAAGTATCTCATACGATTCTCCTCCCGGAATGTTTTTTCTATCCGTCATTATACACGATGCCGAAACTGAAAACAAGCCGCCGCCTTCTACTCTATATGGAATTTATGGCTTCACTGTCCGGAATTTATCCGTGGCCACCGCCGACACCAGAGTCTCAAAAAGCACGCCGGCATCATCGTGGGAGCTCTTGATCTTCTCCACGGTGAGAGCTACATCCGGCTTGCCGGAGGTTCCCTGACGGGCCGCCTTTGCATACACCTGGCGCTCGGCCAGATTACGGGCAAAGGCTTCTGCCTCCTCATATTCTTCGAACAGGCGGCGCTCCCCGTCCTCATACACCGAATAGCCATAGCAATAGCCATCCCTGTATTCTGCTTTTACACGGACGAGCACCCGTGTCACAATACGCCCCGAAATCGCGCCCAGGGCGTTGGCCACCCCCGCGTACTCCGGGATAACAGCCCGGGTGCCCAGAAGCTTTGCCACCCGGGGCAAAAATACATGGACAGGCGCGCCCACACCGATCAGTGGCAGACAGGTGGTGAGGGCCAGGCCGCACTCCTCCGTCCTTGTCCGGCACAAACCGTCCACCCGGGCCTTCGCCTGCTCATAACACCATCCCAGCAGCATTTCCCGCTCCGCCCCCGCAAACGTTCCCGCCTGTTTCGGATACCGCTGCCCCAGCAGGATCCGCCCCAGATTCGTATACATTTTCCGAGCCACCAGGTCATACACCGCGTCGGGAATCTGCCCCACAAGAATCGACACATTCCTTTTCAGGCACTCCACCGCCGCGCGGGCCGCCTCGGAATCATAGATCGTAAAGTCTCCTTTTAACACCATCATATCCGTGGGAGTCAGGCCGCTTTTTATGATGACCCCCTCCTCTTCCAGACGCTCCGTCCGAAGAAAATGAGGATCTTTATCCATAATAACCGCCAGCTCCATGGTGATCAGGGGGCCGTCCCGCAGAGCCCCGCAGATCCTCTGCTCCTCCTCGCTGTAGCCGTTTTTACCGGAAATATCTTTCAGAAGCACATAGAATTCATGGATCCAGCATCCGTGAAAACGCTCCTGCCCCGCCAGATCCCGCAGCTTTCCCACCACCTGCGGGTGTTCGGAGGCCAGCAGCGAAATCGGGATCACCCGCACCGTATCCACATAGAGTTCCCCGTCTTTAAAACGCACCGCACTGTCGCCGCCCAGGCCGAAAGTATCCACATAGAGCCCTTTTACCATGGTCTTCCACTGGCCGATATGGATACCGGAGGATGCCATCACCGGCTCCTTCTCCCGCATGATGGCCACATCGGTGGTGGTGCCGCCCATATCCACGATCACGGCGCTGTCCTCGTCCGCCAGGGCCCCGCCGCCCACCACGCTGGCCGCCGGACCGGACAGCAGTGTCTCCACCGGACACTCCCGGGCCATCTCCTCAGACATCAGACTTCCGTCGCTGCGCACAATGGCGATGGGTACATGGAGCCCCCGGTCGCGCATCACATGCCTGATCGCGGAGATGAACTCCGCCAGCAGGGGGATCAGGCGTGCGTTCAGCATCGTCCCAGCGCAGCATTTCAGGATATCCACCTCATCGGAAATATCATAGGCCAGCGTCACCGGAACCGTAAGCCCCTTTTCCAGCACTTTTTTCGCCTTTTTTTCAAAGCGTCCCCCGTTGGCCCGGGGGTGCTTCTGTACAATGCCCACCGCGTCGCAGTCGGAAAAATACTCCTCCAGCCGTTTTTCCAGATCCTCCCAATCCGGATCATACGGATGGGAAAAAATATTCTCCACTTTTCCGTCGATAACCACGAACTGGCTCCTGTCATGGAATCCGTAGGACGCATAGATCTCTTTCAGCCGCTCGATCATGGCCGTATCAAAGCCGATCATCAGAAGCTTTGCCCGGGAGCCCTTATTTTCCACACAGGCATTGGTGGCCAGGGTGGTAGACAGGGCCAGAAGCTCCGCCTTTGGCACCAGCTCCCGGGGAAGCTTGTCCAGCGCCCCTGCTATGCCCACTTCCAGCTCACCCTTGGTCGTCAGGGCTTTCCCCGAACCGAGGATTTTCTTTGTTTCCATATCATAGATCACGGCATCCGTGTAGGTGCCGCCGGTGTCTATTCCTATTCCCAGCATGGCAGTTCTCCTGCATTCTTTTTTTCATCCCGGCATCACATTCTTGCAGCTTTGGCGGCAAGCGCTTCTATACTCGCGAGCGCTGTGATATGCCAACGCCGTCGCCCGTATATGCCCGCGAGCGCCAATGAACCTGGCAAACTTCTGTGCTCGCGGGTATATCTGCGCCGGATACTTACCACATTTTTTACAAGCCTGCGCAGATCCTGCGCAGGCTTGCCCTCCACTATTTTTTCACTGTTACCTGCTTTTTCCCGCTCCAGGCAGAGTAATAGGTAAGCCCGGATACTTTTTTATATCCTCTGACGCGGACGTAATATGTCTTGCCTGTCTTCAGGCTTATCGTCTTTTTTGTCGTCTTCGCTCCGGGAGCTTTGACTGTCTTTTTTCCGGTAAACGCGGCATTATCCGCATACTGAATCTCATACCCTTCCACATTTGCCGATTTTTTCCATTTAACCGCGATCTTTCCGCCCTTTACATTCTTTACGCTGCCCTTTCCCGGCTTGCCCAGCTTTTTCAAAGCCACAAAAGGAATCCTGTTTTTCTTTGCCCATTTCTGTGCCGCCGTCTTTTTATATCCGTAAATTTTGGTAATGCCGTACCGGACATACTGGCTTTTAAAGCCCACCGCGTGATAGTCAATCTTCTTCACGCTCCCGGGGATCAAAATCGCTTTCAGGCTCCTGCACTGATGAAACGCCTGCTTGCCGACTTTCTTTACGCCCTCTTCAATGATCACCGTTTTCAGTTTGCTGCACTGGGTAAAAGCCCAGGCTCCCACCGTCTTTACACTTCCCGGCACCACAATACTGGTCAGCCCGGATGACTGGAAAGATTGATTTTCCAAAACGCGCAACGTTTCCGGAAGCTCCACACGCTTTAATGATTCGCAGGCAAAAAACGCATGGAATTCAATGGTTTTTACACTGGCCGGTATCTTAACGCTTTTCAGTTTGCGGCACAGGGAAAAGGCCGCTTCCGGAATCTTGTTCATACCGTCCGGAATGACGATACTGGTTATAGCGGTATCGCTGAAAGCCGACTGGCCGATCTCGGATACCGTGCTCGGAATGGAAACCACCGACAGCTTATGGCAGGTGTCAAACACCCGTTTGCCGATCGTCTTAAGCCCCTCCGGTAAAGACACCTCTCGCAGTGAATAACATTTCGCGAACATAAAGTCTACCATCGTCGTCTGCCCTTTTTGCAGCTCGGCCCTGTCCATAGACGTACAGTACATAAAAGCGCCTTCGCCGATCTTTTCCGTCCCGCCGGGAATCACGATGCTCCGCAGGCTGCTGCATTCCCGGAATGCCGACTCGCCTATTTCCCGCAGGCCGGCCGGCAGCGTAACAGAGGACAATTCCTCACATTTCAGAAATGCCTCCTCCCCTATGGACTGCAGCGTGGAAGGCAGAGAGACGGTCTGCATATGATAGCAATCTTTGAACGCATGATCTCCAATGGCCGTCACGCCTTCTCCGATGATCACCTTTTTCACGTTCGAGTGATTATAAACCAGCCCCCCCAGCATGCCCCTTTCATCCATCAGGGGACCGTTTCCGCTGATACGCATGGTACCCGCTTCGTCCAGTTCCCATGTGAGATTTCCGCACGTTCCCTCCGTATCGGCCCTGACGCATACCGGCAGCAGCCATAAGGCCATGAGCAAAGACACCGCCGCCCAAAAACAGACTTTACATTTTCCCCTCATCCTTTTGCCTCCTGTTTATTTGCACACAATATTGATAATCTTTCCCGGAACATAGATTTCCTTGACGATATTCCCGGTCAGGCGCCCGGCCACCGCCTCTTTCCCCATGGCCAGGGCTTCCTCTTTGGAAGCGTTTCTGGCCAGGCGCACCGTCCCCCGGAGCTTGCCGTTAATCTGGACGCCGATTTCCACCGTATCCTCCACGGTCTTAGCCTCGTCATATTCCGGCCAGGAGGCATTGTATAGCCTGCCGTCAAAACCGCCCAGCTCCCACAGCTCTTCCGTGATATGGGGGGCCACCGGGTTCAGCAGTGTGAGAAAGGTCTTATACTCGTCCCTAGTCACTTTGCCCGCCTTGGAGAAATCGTTGATCAGCGCCATCATGGCGGCGATGCCCGTATTGTATTTCAGGTTTTCAAAGTCATTACTCACCTTCTTGATGGTCTGATGCATCCGGGTCTCTAAAGCCTTACTGTAGCCGTCCTCCTCCGTCACCAGATCCTGCAGCTTCCATACGCGGTCCAGGAAACGGCGGCAGCCCTTCACTCCGTCGTCGGACCAGGCCGCTGCGGCGTCGAAAGCTCCGATAAACATTTCATACGTACGCAGCGTATCCGCGCCGAACTCGTTCACGATATCGTCGGGATTGACCACATTGCCTCTGGACTTGGACATCTTCTCGCCGTTGGAGCCCAGAATCATGCCGTGGGAGGTACGTTTCTGATAAGGCTCCGGACAGGGCACCACCCCCTGGTCGTAGAGAAACTTATGCCAGAACCGGGAATACAGAAGGTGGAGCGTGGTGTGCTCCATACCGCCGTTGTACCAGTCCACGGGCATCCAGTATTTCAGGGCCTCCGGGCCGGCCAGGGCCTGATCATTCGTGGGATCAATATAGCGCAGGAAATACCAGGAGGAACCGGCCCACTGGGGCATGGTGTCCGTCTCCCGCTCCGCCGGGCCGCCGCAACAGGGGCAGGTGGTCTCCACCCAGCTTCTCATCTTTGCCAGGGGGGATTCCCCGTTGTCGGTGGGCTCGTAATTCTCCACCTCGGGCAGCTCCAGGGGCAGCTCGCTCTCATCCACGGGCACAAAACCGCATTTCTCACATTTTACAATCGGGATCGGCTCGCCCCAATAACGCTGGCGGGAAAATACCCAGTCCCGGAGCTTGAAATTGGTCTTAGCCGTTCCCAGTCCCTTTTCCACCAGCCAGTCAATGATGGCTTTCTTGGCCTCCTCCACGGATTTCCCGGTCAGGAATCCGGAATTCACCAGGGTTCCGGTGGCCACATCGGTGTATGCTTCCTTTTCCACATCGCCGCCCGCGATCACCTCGATGATGGGCAGGTTAAATTTCTTCGCGAATTCCCAGTCCCGGGTATCATGACCCGGCACAGCCATAATGGCGCCCGTGCCGTAGGACATCAGTACATAATCCGATACCCAGATGGGGATTTCCTCACCGTTCACCGGATTGACGGCCGAAAGCCCCTCAATCTGCACGCCGGTCTTATCCTTAGCCAATTCCGTGCGCTCAAAATCTGACTTTTTCGCCGCCTGGTCCTGGTAGGCCGCAATCTCATCCCAGTTGGCGATCTCGTCTTTATACTTTTCCAGATAGGGATGCTCCGGAGACACCACCATGTAAGTCACGCCAAAGAGGGTATCCGGCCTAGTGGTATAGATTCGCAGCTTTTCCTCCTTATTCTTAATGGAAAACTCTACCTCCGCGCCGTTGGAACGGCCGATCCAGTTTTTCTGAGACACTTTGACCCGCTCGATATAGTCCACCCCGTCCAGGTCGTCGATCAGCTTGTCGGCGTAATTGGTGATCTTTAACATCCACTGGCTTTTCACCCGGCGCACCACCTCGCTGCCGCAGCGCTCACAGACGCCGTTCACCACTTCCTCGTTGGCCAGGCCGCACTTGCAGGAAGTACACCAGTTGATGGGCATCTCGCTTTTGTAAGCCAGGCCCGCTTTGAACAGTTTCAAAAAAATCCACTGGGTCCATTTATAATAGTTCGGGTCGGTGGTGTTGACCTCCCTGTCCCAGTCGAAGGAATAGCCCAGAGCTTTCAGCTGCCCCTTAAAACGCTGGACATTGTTTTTCGTCACGATCTTCGGATGGATCTTATTTTTGATGGCGTAATTCTCCGTGGGCAGGCCGAAAGCGTCCCAGCCCATGGGGAACAGCACGTTATATCCCTGCATCCGCCGTTTCCTGGATACGATATCCAGGGCCGTATAAGGGCGGGGATGCCCTACGTGGAGCCCCTGGCCCGAAGGGTAGGGGAACTCCACCAGCGCGTAAAATTTCGGTTTCGTATAATCATTTTCAGCGGCAAAAGCTTTTTCATCCTCCCAGACCTTCTGCCATTTCCTCTCAATTACCTTGGGATTGTATACCTGACTCATATATAGCTCCTTTCGCTTGCGCGTATTTTTCACAAAATAAGAGTGCATGTCCCCGCGCCGGACGAACAAATATCTGCGGGACATACACTCTTACTTTACTCACATCGGGAGGAAAAATCAAGTATTTTTGCGAAAAGGTTTCGCTCATGCAAAAGGTTTCGCTCACCCGATCAGAACCTTCTTCCCCTCAAAGGCAAATCCATACCTCCGGATCCGCTCCGGGGCAATCCCCTTCGCTTCCAGCGTCGCCGCGTACCTCTTTTCTTCGATCTGATCCAGCGCCGCCTTCACCGTATCCTCCAGCGTGCCCTCCTCCTCCGGGTCATGCACCCTAAATTCCAGAATAATGGCGTCGTCCGTCCCCTTCAGCGGCTCCAGCATCACGTCATATCTGCCGTAACCGCTCTCCCGGTTGGACGTCACCGCGTAGCGGCCCCGCAGTTCCACCAATAATCCCAGCACAAAACCGTGGTAAAAACGTTCTGGTTCCGCCTCTTCCGACGGCTTTTTCCCGGCGTCAAAGAAACTAAAAGTTTCCAAAGCCACTTTATTCATGTAAATATTCATGGCTTTTTTGTCATCGCACAGCAGCGCCTTTATAAACCTGCCGTACGCCGGGGTAAACTCAGAAAACCATTCCTCCACCATCCCCTCGAACATCAGGCGGACTTCCTCATTGGTCAGCACAAGCTCGCATCTGGTCTTTCCGCCTTCCACAGTATAATTTTTTATTTTCAGGTAGCCGCCGGCCAACAGCAGACTCCAAACCGCACTTTCTTTATATGCCAGCTGACTGAAAACGACCTGTTCATCCAGTCTTGTACAAAAAGATTTTCCCAGCAGGAAATCTTCCATAACCATCTTGATATCCGGGGTTCCCTCCCGGATCAGCTTTCCCACCAGGCTGTTACTGCTGGTATTAGCCCAGTAAGGCAGGAATACACGCTTATCTAAATAATTAGTGATCGACCAGGGATTGTACATATTTTTTTTATCGCCGAAGCTGAATCCGTCATACCATTGCCTGGCCATCTCTTTTTTCCCCGACAATCCATACTCTTTCAGAACCTCCGATACCTCCTGCTGTGTGAACCCAAAGGAATCCGCATACTTCCGGGAAGTCGTCGTCACCACTTCCATATTGTTCAGATCCGAGAAAATAGATTCCTTGCTGACCCTGGTAATCCCCGTCAGCAGAGCCCGCTCCACATACGGGTTACTCTTAAAGGTGGCATTGAACAGATTCCGGATAAAAGATATCAGTTCCTCCCAGTATCCGCCCACATAGGCTTCCTGCAGAGGCGTGTCGTACTCATCCAAAAGAATGATCGCCCGTTTCCCGTAATGCCGGTAAAGAAATTCAGATAATTTCTGTATGGCCATTACTGTCTCTGCCTCTTCCATGTCCGCACTGACACTCCGGAAAAAATTTTTATCTGTCAATGTGAGGGCGTCGCTGTCCAGCAAATAATAAAATCTGGAATACAAGCCCGTTATCAGGTATTTGATTCTTCTGTATACCTTCGGATACTTATTCTCCTTCACTTCTGCAAAGGAAAGAAAAATCACCGGGTAAGTACCCTGGAGCTTCCGATACCGCTCCTCCTCCCAAATCGATAAGCCCTCGAACAGGCAACTTTTATCCTGACACTTCACAGAAAAAAACTGTTCCAGCATACTCATGGTCAGCGTCTTCCCAAAACGCCTGGGCCGGGTGATCAGGGTTACATCATCTCTATTCTCCCACCATTCTTGGATAAATCCTGTCTTATCCACGTAAAAGCAGTCGTTCTCTCTTATCTTTTCAAAGCTCTGTATCCCGATTCCTACGGTTCTTGCCATATCTGCACCATCCTTTCACCGGGCTGTCCACATACAGTGTCCCGCAACCCGCATACGCCGGTCATACAATTTCCGCATTCTGAGGCGCACAAAAACAGCCTGACCTGTTTACAGTATAACAAGTTCAGGCTGTTGAATCAACGGTTATCCGGCAGGATATTTTTCAGGTTTCACACGAAAGGCCGCGCGCCTCCGTCAGATTTTCCACTGGATCTCTTTCCGGACCACCTTGGCCGGTACTCCGGCAGCCAGACACCGCTCCGGCACATCTTTTGTAACCACTGCGCCGGCCGCTATGACCGCCCCTTCCCCAATGGTCACTCCCTTTAAAATTTTTGCGCCCGTACCGATCCACACATGGCGTCCGATGCTTACCGGCTGTGTCTTTGCATGCCGGTTTCCCAGAATTTCATGGGCGTCCGAATCCATAATCGTGACATTGTGGGAAATAGCCGCGTCTTCTCCGATCGTAATCTTTTTTGTGCACCGCAGGATTAAATTACTGTTGCAAAAACCGCTTCCCAATTCCAGTTCGCCGCCTGAAAAACAAATGATATCCCCTCCGTAAAAAATATCAAACATTCCGTTTACCGTAAGTCTTGCCCCTGTATCCAGCCTCAGATTTGTGACACGGCCGTTTTCCTGAAAGCAGTTGGTATTCAAACGAAGCCTGCCGGCGATATCCAGCCGGACAGACGGATCAATGCAAAAATATGTACCTCTGTATGGAATGATGTTTTTTTGTTGATAAGTATTCCTCAATATATCATACCTGTTTCTGTCAATTAATTCCTCCGGATTGGATTCCGCCATAGTTTTCTCCTTCAAATATCATCTTTGTTCCCCGTTACTATTACTGTACAAATCGCTCTATATTTTCAATAACGGAAATAGAATCCAGCTTTTTCATAAAATCCTCTCTGCCTCTACCCGGTTCTACAGAATTTTCAAAACAGACGTTTCCCGCTATCACTTCCTCTATTTCTTTTTTTACCTGATATACATTATGCCGTATGGCATGCCAAAGCTCCTGTCCTTTCCGGGTATGCAGCATTACCATGGATGTGCCGCCGTCGCCCTCCCGCATATTCTCCTTCAGATCTACGCCCCAGAAATCTCCCAGAGTAACGTCAGAAACCCGCCGCAATCCTTTAAATTCACAGTTCGAACAGGAGGGCCTGATATACAGATTTTCTTCAATGTACCCGCGAATATAGAGATCGTGGTACCGATCCTCCAGATAGCAGGCGCCGTTTTCAAATTCAATCCTTGTGCTAAAACAGTTCCAGCCATAAGCCTTATTTTTAAACCACACTTTTTTCGTCTTCGATTGATGCAGCGCCTCCAATTCATCTAAAAATTTCCGATAAACCTTCGGTGAATTAGAACCTCTGCAAATGAAATCGATCAAATACAGTTGATCCATGGCTATATTTTCTTCCCCACAGTAGCGGTATACGCCCGCACACTGACAGGGCGTCCCGCAAAACAAGACCTCCTGGCCCTGTCGTAAACGACTGGCTATTTCCCGATAAACGTCGCCCATATCGGATTGCACATATTTCGACTGACGGATCTGCCCGAGTTCTTCTTTCCTGTCTACAATCTTATGACAGACCATCTGCTCTCCGTCATAGGCGGCCCCGCAGACAACCCCGTTCCGATTCATAACGGCTGCGGCAAATTCACTGAATATACCGCCTGACGTGCTGTGATACCGGACGTCCCGGTCCAGCGACCAGGCCGCATATACCTTTATCCGCTCTTTCTGTCGGGAAGGGGCCTGCAAATATGCCGTGCATGAAACAGGACATACGCGTGTACATTTCCCGCAACGGATACACGTGTACTGATCTATAACCGGATACCAGAAGCCCTCTGCGTCTGTTTCCATGGAAACGGCCCCTACCGGACAAATATTTTTACATGTACCGCAGCCTGTACACATTTCTCTTTTTAAAATATCTATACAAGTATTCATCACTGTCACTCGCTCTGCTTTTCACGGCCATGTTACAAATACAAATAATTTCTTTTCTGAATATTCTTTCCGCACTGTCCGCAATGCAGACAGGGAATATCCTTCACGGAATGGAGCGGCTCTTCCACACCCAATAACAGCCGGATCATTTTCAAATAATTTTCTGAATTAAGCGCGTTAACCAGACCTTCTTCAAAAACATTCACGCCCAAATCTTCATTCCACAACATACAGCAGCCCAAAAGACGTCCGTCGTAATTAATCTGAGGAGAAAATATCGTCTGATAACACATATCCGAACCGTACGTATAGTCAAATTTACTATTGTACTCTTTCATTGAAAAGCAATCAAAACCGGTAATTTTCTCTATTCTTTCTCTGTCTTTCGGCTCAAATTCACCTTTTACACACTCAAATTTGTAAAAAATATGCATGTTGAGCTCTTTAGCCATAACTGAAGCCTTCTCAAGGTCACATTCATTATGGGCCATTAAAATATACTGCCATTGGAGAACAGGCAATTCAGAATGGTATTTTTCTTTCCATTTATTCAATTTTTTTATATTTGCAATGACCGCGTCAAAATTTCCGTTACGCCTGTAGAGGGAATAAATCTCCTGGGACGCGCCGTCAATGGATATATTGATGAAAGAGACCTGTGTTTTAACCAGTAATTCTAATATCTCGTCGGATACCGTATTAAAATTAACCCCGTTTCCGATGGTAATTTCAATATTTTTTTCATGGGCAAGCCGCAGTATTTTCCCCAAATCCGGATTCAGGAAAACCTCTCCGTTATTCGATATTTCTATTTTACGCACATGGGGATTTTCGTCTACAAATTTTGAAAAAGCGCCGAATTTCAGATAGCCCCTTCCCATTGTCCCGTAATTTCCGGTCCGCATATAGCAGTATGTACAATCAAGCTGACATAAAGTACACGTTTCCAGACGAACGCATCGGGGATTAAGCCGGATTTTTTTCTCTTTCAACAATCTGCATACCCACTCGTGAGAAGATACAATATTGGTTTTTCGGCAGTGATACTTACACACAAGTTCATTAAATATTTCATGGAAATTATTTTTTACGCATATTACAATGATAAACTCCTCATACTGTGTCCACGCTGAAGGCTCCAGGACCGGTATGCCATTCAGCTCTTTTTTTCGGGAATCCTTATCGAGAAACACTTCTACATGATCCTTTAAGCCCAGAAAATTATCCAGCAATAGCCGGGTATGTTCTCCGGCTCCCCACACTACATATTTTTCCATTTTCCTCCTCCTGCCACAGAATTTACACTGGCCCGCTGATTTTGTGAAACTTCGACCAGATAATCGAAAGTCGTATCCGGTACATATTTTTTCATGCTGTCAAACTGCCTCCTGCCATATAATTTTCTCACTTCGGTTGCAGAGATAATCGTATTTCCCATTTTAAGCCTGGGAATCTCGACGACATGTATACCAAACATAGACGGTAAAATCCTTTTCATGGCAATATTGTACTGTCTGGTAACGTAATCGAGGGGTTCTTCTCCAATAAAGCGATAAGATATACCCAATATCGGCGCTATATATTGCGCGAATACTCTTATATCCTCTTCCACACAAATATTTTCTTTCTGCTCTATATCTTCCTTTTCAAAATATGTGGGAAACGTATTTGAAGAAATAACTAACTTCCCGCTTCTGATCACGGACACACGTTCCAGACTGCGGGTTCCTCTTTTTACCATTTCAAACCGGTCTTTAAAAGAGAAAAAAGACCTATTCTCCTCCACAACAAAGATAAAAAGATAATCCACACATTTATACGCGTATTCTATCAAATATCTGTGCCCCAGGGTCATAGGATTACAATTCATTACGATACATCCCACTTTTTTCACATCCGCAGGGATTTTTTTCTTTTCGTTTTGCAATTCAGTCACAAAAGAATCAAAAGCATACAGGGTATCCAGATCCGTCGTATTATTTTTGAAAATATTATATATCGTATTTCTTTTTAAACGTTTGTTTTCTGTATTGACAAGATATTTTTCCAATTCCTTCTGCATGACTTCCGCGTACAGGATATTTCCATAATTGCCGCAATGCTGAACGGCGTCCATGAAACAGTCTTTGCCATAAAAGTCCCTTTTCCATAACTCATTATAATCTTCTCCCACTTCAATAAAAGGGATTGCCTTTTTGACACGTTCTGTAACAAAGGGAAAAAGAATAATTACGATGTCATTCGATTGGATATCCATAACACTGCAGATAGCCCTGCTGCTTACCGGAACTTCATTCCCCATATTGACAAGCCTGTATTTTTTCCCTGAGGCATTTATTTTCTTTTGCAGAAGAGACGGAATCGTATAGGCATCTTCCACAAGAGCGCCATACATGGTGCACATGCCAAAACAATAAACAGTTCCGTAATATTCTTCCGGCTGGCCGCAGGTGTTTCTTACTCCGTTCGTCACATTCACATAATGGCTTTTATGATTCTTCCATACCAGCAGGTCATTTTCGGTCCTTCTCGTTACATGTAACTGGAAAGACGGCGTTATCGCTTTCAGATAGCTAAGAGAATCCGTTTCCGACATGTAATAGGATTTCTTTTCTTCCCCCTTCTCTATGTCCGCTACATACTCGTTCAAATAAAAAAGCTTTTCTGCGGTAATTTCTTCCGTCTCCCGGCCCGGGATCTGTACATTCACGTCAAAAACAAAATTCAACACCGGTATACGGCCGGCAAGCTCTCTACTGATATGATAATACTGCAATATGACGTCCGCCTGCTCCATCACAAGCAATTCTCCCCCGGTCAATTGGTTAATTCTGACGCCATTTCCGGTGTAATAATACTGAAAAGATTTTTCCCGGCATATTCCTCTTTGCTCTACAAGCTCAAGACGGCTGTCGGATAAATACCTTTTCATCGCGGCGGTCAAAATCCCCCATGACGAGATATAAACCTTTCCGTCGGAATATTTTTCAAGGTAGTCTTTCAAAGTGACCAGCGAATTCCCGGTGACTCTGTAAAACCTGCTGAAACACTCCAGCTCAATCATTTTTATGACCGTATCCGCAAAAGAGTAACAGCTGTATCCGTTAACCCCGAAATGATACAGTTCATTTCTTCCCGACCAGGGCGTTACCGAGACGTCAATCAAAAGGCCCCTATGACCACTCATAAATTCAAATGCATGCTTGACCTCTTCGAGAAAAATCACATGCTCCGTATCCGGAAACAGCTGACCCCAGAGATCGCCAAATCGTTTCCTGGTACCAATGACAGTGACGGTCTGCCGACGGAATATTTCTCTTAAATATTTTATTTCCTGTCCTAAATAGCCGCTCTTTTCGTATTGTGCAATTTTATGCCGGAATTTCGCAAAAAAAGCATCGTCATTATCCCGCTTTCTTCGTATTTCATAACAGATTTTCTTTTCTTCGTCTACAACGGGTATCGCTGTTGTTATATGATATTTTTCATACAACGCTTCTGCTTCTCTAAATACCGCCGTCTCCTCTCCTGCCGGAATGACAGAGTATTCTTTATTGATCAACGGCTGCCCTGTCCTTACCCGCTGCATAAAATCTTTATTGGTAATCACACCTGTCAGCCTGTCTGCGGCGTCTACAACATAAATAATACGGCTCTCTGCTTCCCAAAAGGAATTGTATACTCTCTCTACGGAAACATCCGCTTCATGCAGTGTATGTATGATATGATTTTTTTCCAGCACTTTACTTCCTCCAAATGTGATCCCTGCCGCCATTTAAAATGTATCGTAAGCATCCAGCCTTGGTCTTTTTTCCACATGCAATACCCGGGAATTATTAAACCAGTCTGCCAGCGGATGAGTCCGTAATTCTTCTGTGAAATACGGCTGATATTGCTCTTTCACCATACCTTCCTCATCAAAAACAGAAACCGATTGAAATTTGTCCGCGTCCATATACGTTCCATTATCTTTCAATTTCAAAAACTGGACTTTATCCACGCCAATTTCCTTACAGTATTCCAATAATTCATATACTTCAGCAACATTGGCGTCCTGCAATACACAGCTCAAAAACAATTTGTCTATTTCACCTTTTTTTCGTAAATCGCCAAGGCGTTCTAAGTTTCGTTTCAATTCCTGGGCATCAGAACCTCTGCGGAGTTTTTCTATGGTTGAATCTTTCATTCCATCCATGGATATGGCAATTTCTATAGTTTTATAGGATTCTTTTAACTGTTTCCATCTCTTTTCGTCAAACAAAGTCCCATTAGACAATATGCTGATATTCGCTCTTTTTTTACAGCGTTCGTCATCTAAAATCTTCCTGTAGACGCGGCTGAAAAATACCTCGCCGCTTCCCGCCAGCCAGAGGCGGTTCACATGGGGGATCACATGCTCCAGTAAATCTTCTGCTTTCCGCTCCATTTCCTTTCTCTCTTCACCTGAGGCCACACAGATCTCCGTCCTGCAAGAAGGGCATCTCAAATTGCAGCTATAATCAATTCCGACCATTAATGTGCGGGGATATTCCGGACATGTGCAGTCATAAGCCGGACTCGCCTCCGGCCGCGCCATAGTCTCCTGATCAAAATCAAACAAATCACAATACTGTTTATTGCAAAACACGTATGTACCGTTTAAAACAGAAAGCCTTAGGATCTTGGCCATATAGGAATGCCAGCACGCAGTAAACGGCGCCGATCTCATACTTCCTGCAGATATCGGCAGAAAGTCCGGACAGCACAGATACAGCTCGTCGCCGATTACATCGCAATAACCGAAAGGCCTGTCGCAGCGAAAGGCATATGTTTGATCGGAAAAGCAAACCTTTCTCAACAGACTTTCATAATCCCTTGTTACATCGTCGCAATGAACGTAATCCTTTTTCTCGCACAGCCCATATGCCTCCATCTGTGCGTATATTTCCCACTGGAACAAGTGTGTCGCGACAATAATGTACAGATCCTCTTTGTCCATGATCTCCGCGGGAAGAAAAACCTTCTTCCCCATAAACATGGATTTGTTCTGCGCATTATCAATAAAGAAATCCACCTCGGAAGCGGCGCCTCTGCTCTCCAGTATCTCCCACAATCCGCGGGCGGTTTCCCCTGTTCCCCATATGGCCAGTTTCCGGTTTCCACGTTCTAAAAACATGGGATTATAGTACTGAAAAAAATCTTCTATATATACGTAATTCTTGCAAATCTGCAGCTCCATATCTTTCAGGACATTTTCAAAAGAACAGTTTCTTTCTTTTTCACAGATCACAATCAAAAAATCTTCCCGAATCATTTTTATTATTGTACTCTTATCCCACTTCTCATTTTCCGCAATAAGTAAATTTCCAAATAAAAACCGAAAATCATTTTGTATTTTTTTATTTCCGTACAAAACAATTTTTCTCTTCCAGATATCCATGATCAGCTTTTCCTTTCTTATTACTCTGTGAACTTTTGTCTGTCCTGAACTTTTCATTCCCCAACCGTTTAATAGCAATCTGCAAAATATTCCCGATAAATATCCTCCGGTATGTTCAGGTTTGTTTGATTGGCTGTCAATTGTAATATTTTTTGCTCTCTGGCCGGTACGGCAAGAATAGTCCCGTCTCTCATGGACGCCCCGCCGGCATACTTCGCCGTAAAATTCTCCGAAAAATTATATATGCTTATCAGGCGGTCTGTAAGCGGATCATAATCCCATATGGCATTTCCATCCCCGGGAATGCTGTAAAGGTGTCCGTTTACTCCCAGCTTGGTTCCGTACGCCCCGGGATTAATCTCTTTATGAATCATCTTTACAGAATCAGTTTTCGTATCAATCCTCAAAATTCCCGGACAGTAAGCGCTATAGCCATATATGTCATCGTCTGACGCAACTTTTGCGTCAAAAACCATCGCATTCACCGATTCATCTATGAAATGCCACTCTCTTGTCTTTGTGTTTAATTTGATGACTCTTTCGCCGGACTCCGGTAAAAAATATGCCTGCCCGTCAGGATGAAGGATACTTCCACAATAACGGAATATCCTATCCCCCGAGCGTGAACCCAGGTAAATCCGTTCTGCTTTTTCTGTTTTCAGGTCCCAGACCAAAAGGTGATCGGAATCCCTCGGCGGCTGATAAACAACGCCTTCTTTCGTACATATCCCGCCATAGTGGTGCTCTCTGGCATACGGTTCTTTCAGATGGACATATTCTACGGTTTCTGTATCCAATGACATTTTCAGAAGACTGTTGCTGGTCCGGGGAAACGCATATAAACAGCCATTCCAGATACAGCTCCCCGTCCATTTGAACAATCCGTTTCCGACCTGCCCCAGATACACGCCCGACGCCCTGCGATATTTTAATATGGCGCTCATATCATTGGGAATCCCATACAGCCGATCCGCTATACTTTGTGCGCCGACCCACTTATGAACGGCCGATACTTCCGGCAATGACTCAAATGAACTATAATATTTTACATCCCTGTTCTGATTGATATACTCTTGATACTTCTTCAACAAACGTTTATGTACCGCCACCGAATCTCCCTGTCTTTCTACCTTAAATAATCCCCTTCATCACAGGGGATGACCGCTCCATGAATACATTTACTGTAATCGCTGAGTAAAAACCATACGACCTCCGCAATCTCCTCCGGCAGAAGGACTCGTTTCCCTTTAGCCGAAGCCGTATACATATCTCCGGAGACATCTATCCCGTTGATCTCAGACGCCGTCATACCGGGCGCCACCGCATTGATACGTATACCGGTTCCGATATACTCCCTGGCCAGTCCCTGGGTGTAATGGATCAATCCTTTCTTGGAAATCCCGTAAGGCCCGTAATCCCCGAACAGGCCTCTGTTTGAAGCAGTCATAATGATATTCCCGTTTATGTCATTCGCTTTACAATACTGTAAAAAACCCACCGTCAGAAATATGGGCGCGCGTAAATTGGTACTTATGACCGCGTCAAAATCATCAACCGAAAATCCGGCCGTCCCTTTGTCAATATAAATTCCGGCATTATTTACCAGCCCCGTAATCTTACGCGAAACCAGCGCCTCCATCTCTTCAAAAATACGGGGGGAACCGTCCGCCCGCGTCACATCGTATACAAAATAGCGGCATTTTTTTCCGCCCAGTTCGATAGCGGTCTCTTTCAGCCGTTCTTCTCTTCTCCCCACAATAATCACTGTGGCCCCTGTCTCGATCATCTTTTGCGCGACAGCTTTGCCAATCCCTGTTCCACCGCCTGTAATGACGACGGTTTTCCCCCGCATACTTTTGTTGGGAACAGATTTTTCTATTGTACAGTAAATAGGCTTCTGATCAGGCATGCTTCTTCTCCCCCGTACTGCTTCTGTGTGATCCGTTACAGTCTTTCACTTCTTTAAATATGATCTCGCCATATCGTTTCTTTCTGTCTGTCCCGCCGCTCTCATTCACCACCGACACGATTTCCATATATTCCTCGAATGTATCGATGGTCTCCGAAAAGAATCGATACCCTCCATATCGGAAAAAATAGCGATCGACTACTGCTTTATTGTGCGTATAATCAACCCGCCACCGAGGAATCAGATTCAGTCTGCCGTCAGCATAGACAATACTATTCACAAATTCCGAATCTGTGATCAATGTACAATACCCTTTCTCTGATCGTTGAATAAAAAATGTCATCAGCGGTTCTTTGTCGCTGTTTTCTAGTCTCTTTTCCTCACATATCCTGCCTGTTTCCATAGAAAAGGATACGACCATATTACTGATTTCCGGGAAGAAAAGAAGGGCCCCGTCTGCATAACAGGCATGAAAAAAAGTCCTTTCTCCGGAAAAATCTTTTGGGAACGACTGATATGTTTTTATTTCTTCCGTTTTTTCGTTCCAACAATATATTTCGGGCCGTTTCCAGGACGCCAGGTAGAAATTTCCGTTTACATAGTTGATCGTCGAACAGCCGCCCTCTATATTTAAATACCGGATATGGACGCTTTCATCTTCCAGGTCGAAAACGGCTATGGCATTTACATCCAGAAACGGCAGATATATTTTTTTATCGATCATTTCAAATTGCTGATAAAAACCATAACTTGTATCCGGTAATGCGGCCAGCAGATCGCTTACGGGATTTTCCAGATATTTTACCGTATGATCCGTAACGTCATATCTTACGATGCACAAAGCGCCGGTGGGAAACATGTATACATAGTTTTGGTATACACAGGCGCTTACAAAATATGTCTTTTTGGCGCCAATCCGCCTTTCATCCAGCGATATGGATACAAATCTGCCGGATTTCAGGTGGTAAGAGACAATTTCACTGCTGTTATTCGGGACACAAATCAGGTATCCATTCAGATAGCGCACCGTGGAATATAACCACCCCTGATCCACATCATAATGGGGAAATTTATGTATTGCCTCAAGTTTTCCGGATACTGTATTTAATTTCATCAGCCCGTTAAAATATAAACTGGCGAACCAGATGTCATCGCCCACTTCCGCGTACCCCAGGCATCTTAATTTGTATCGCATATCCATACGGCTCAACCGCTCCTTCTAACGCTTATAAAATCAGCTCTTTTCCCCATTACGCCAGCCTGCGCTCAAAGTACGCTATCGTCCTTTTAAGCCCCTCCTCCAGCATAATTTCCGGCTTCCACCCCAGCTCTTTTTCTGCCAAATCAATCACCGGCTTCCTCTGCATGGGGTCGTCCTGGGGCAGGGGCCTGTACACAAGCTTTGATTTACTGCCGGTCAGTTCAAGGATCTTGTCCGCCAGCTCCAGCATCGTAAATTCCCCCGGATTCCCCAGATTCACCGGGCCCGTAAATCCGTCCCGGCTATTCATCATCCGATACATCCCCTCGACCAGATCATCCACATAGCAAAAACTCCTGGTCTGTTCCCCCCTGCCATATATGGTAATATCCTCGCCCTTCAATGCCTGGACAATGAAATTCGAGACGACTCTTCCGTCCTCCGTATCCATATTCGGGCCGTATGTATTGAAAATGCGGATCACCTTTATATCCACGTCCTGCTGCCTGTGATAATCAAAAAACAGAGTTTCCGCAATCCGCTTTCCTTCATCATAGCAGGAACGAATCCCTATCGGATTTACGCTCCCCCAGTAGGACTCCGGCTGGGGATGTACCTGGGGATTTCCATAGACTTCGCTGGTACTCGCCTGTAAAACGCGTCCGTGAACGCGCTTGGCCAGCCCCAGCATATTCATGGCGCCCATGACCGACGTCTTAACCGTTTTAATCGGATTATACTGATAATGGACCGGGCTGGCAGGACACGCCAGATTATAAATCTGATCCACCTCAACGTATAATTCCTTTGTAATATCATGCCTGAGGAACTCAAAATTACTGTAATCAAACAAATCCTCTATATTTTTCTTCGATCCCGTAAATAAATTATCGGCGCATATCACCTCATCGCCGTCTTCCAGCAATTTCCTGCACAAATGGGAACCGATAAATCCCGCTCCGCCCGTCACCAAAACCCGTTTCATGATCTGCCGTTTTCCTCCTGCAAAATAGGTCTCACACCGATCTGATAATAATCCAGCCCGTATTTTCTCACCGTTTTGGCCTCATACTGATTTCTTCCGTCAAAAATAACCGGCGTCCGCAATAATTTCCGGATTTCATAAAAATCCGGGCTGCGGAACTCTTTCCACTCCGTAACAAGTATGAGCGCGTCCGAATCCTTTACCGCTTCATATTTACTGTCACAATAACTGACCTTCTCATTGCCGTTTAAGTAAACTTCTTTTGCTTCTTTTACGGCTTTCGGATCATAGGCCTTCACGGATGCGCCGGCTTTCGTCAATTCTCCGATAACTGTAACCGCCGCCGATTCACGCATATCATCCGTATCCGGCTTAAACGCCAGTCCCCACACCGCAAAAGTCTTTTCGCCCAGATCATTGCCAAACCGCTGTTTGATTTTATGTACAAGTACACTCTTCTGATCGTTATTTACATCCTCCACGGACTGCAAAAGCCTTGTCCGGTATCCCTGCTCGCCGGCCGTCTTGATCAACGCTTTCACATCCTTCGGAAAACAGCTTCCTCCGTATCCGCAGCCCGGATATATAAAAGAGAACCCGATCCGGTGATCGCTTCCGATCCCCTGCCTGACTTTATTGACGTCCGCCCCGACCCGCTCACAGATATTGGAAATTTCATTCATAAAGGAAATCTTTGTCGCCAGCATGGAATTAGCCGCATACTTTGTCATCTCCGCGCTGGCCGTGTCCATCAGGATGAAGTTTCCGGTATTCATGACATAGGGCTTGTACAGCTCCCGCATAACCTCTATGGCCGCCTCGCTTTCCGCCCCGATTACAATCCTGTCCGGTTTCATACAATCCGCCACCGCATTTCCCTCTTTTAGGAATTCGGGATTGGAAATCACCTCAAAAGTCAGTTTGCTCCCGCGCCTGTCCAGTTCCTTTTGTATGGCCCTTCTCACCCGGCCCGCCGTTCCCACCGGAACCGTCGATTTATCCACGACATACAGAGAATGTTTCATTTTTCTGCCAATTTCTTCCGCCACGCCAAGGACATAATGCAGATCCGCGCTCCCGTCCTCCCCCATGGGCGTCCCCACGGCGATAAAGCAGATCTCGCTCACATCTAAAGCCTCTTCGATATCAGTCGTAAAGTTCAGGCTTCCCAGCTCATGATTTTTATGAACTTTCTCGGCAAGCCCCGGCTCGTAAATTGGGATAATCCCTTTTTTCAGGTTTTCGATCTTCTTTTTATCCACATCTACGCACCACACGTCGTTTCCCATATCCGAAAAACAGGTCCCTGTCACAAGACCTACATACCCTGTTCCCACCACTGCTACTCTCATCTCGCGTCCTCCATTGCCTGTGCGATCACCTGATCCATATCCATATAGCGATATGATCCCAGCCGCCCGCCAAATATCGTGTCCGTTTCTCTGTCAGCCAGTTCTCTGTATTTTTTATATAGTTGATGATTGACTTCATCCCCAATCGGATAATATGGTTCCGCCCCCGGAGACCAGGATTGGGGATATTCCCTGGTAATCACCGTTTTCTCCGGGTTGCCCTCGCCAAAGGTAAAATGCTTGTGTTCGATAATCCGTGTGTACGGTATCTCCGCATCCGTAAAATTCATACCCGCGACGCCCTGATAATTGGGCAGATCCAAAATCTCGGTTTCAAAACGCAGGCTCCGGTATTGAAGCTGGCCGAACCGATAGCCAAAATAGCTGTCAATCGTCCCGGTATACACAGTCTTTTCTGCCAGGCCCGAGAGCGCTTCTCTCTGCTCCAGAAAATCAACGCCCAGACGCACTTCCGTCCCGTCCAGCATGGACGCCACCATTTCGGTATACCCCTCCCCGGGAATTCCCTGATAGGGATGGTTGAAATAATTATTGTCGAAGGTCATGCGCACGGGCAGCCTTTTTATGATAAAGGCCGGAAGCTCTCTGCAGGGACGCCCCCACTGTTTCTGCGTATATCCTTTGATCAGTTTTTCATAGACGTCTGTTCCGACCAGCGATATCGCCTGTTCTTCCAGATTCCGCGGCTGTGCAATCCCTGCTCCCGCGACCTGACGCTCGATAATATCCCGGGCCTCTTTCGGCGTATGTATATGCCACATTCTGACAAAGGTATTCATATTAAACGGCAGGTTATAAAGCTCCCCTTTATAGCATGCGACAGGAGAATACCGAAAATGATTAAACCGGGCGAACCGGTTCACATAGTCCCATACGTTCTTCTTATCCGTATGAAAAATATGGGGCCCGTACCGGTGTACCTCAATGCCCGCTACTTTTTCAGAAAAAATATTTCCCGCTATATGATTTCTGCGGTCAATGACAAGACATCGGGCCCCCTGCGCTCTTTTTTGCTGTGCAAAAACCGCCCCGTATAAGCCGGCTCCGACAATTAAATAATCATACATCATTTTCTCCTTAATACGTCGCCCGCCCGTACCACTTCCATGCATGGGCCACGATTTCTTCTATATCCGGATAATTGGCTTTCCAGCCGAGGACGCGCTCTGCTTTTTTGCTGCTTCCTACCAGAATGGCCGGGTCACCCGGACGGCGGTCCGCATACGTAACCGTAAAATCCTTACCGGTGACCTTCTTTACGGCCTGAATGACTTCCAGAACCGACGTGCCGCGCTCATTGCCAAGATTAAAGAAATCGCTGCGCCCGCCCTGTTCCAAATACCGCAGGGCCAAAACATGTGCCTCTGCCAGATCTAACACATGAATATAATCCCGGACACAGCTTCCGTCCGGCGTGTCATAGTCCGCGCCAAATACTTTGACGTCCTCCCGCTTTCCCGCCGCCGCGTCCAGCACCAGCGGAATCAGATGGGTCTCCGGCCTGTGGCTTTCCCCGATCTCACCTTCTATATCCGCCCCGGCGGCGTTGAAATAGCGCAGTACAACATAATGGAGTCCGTACGCTTTTCCATAATCCCGGAAAATTTTTTCAACCATAAGTTTCGTCATCCCATAGGGATTAATCGGATTCTGTTTCTGTTCCTCTGTAATCGGTACGCTATCCGGTTCTCCATATGTGGCGCAGGTAGAAGAGAAAATGATTTTACCGCACCCGTACCGTCTCATTACTTTCAAAAGATTCAGCGTATTGACCACATTATTAAAGTAATACTTTTCCGGAAACTCCACAGATTCCCCCACATAGGCAAAGGCGGCAAAATGAAAAACGGCGTCAATCTTGTAAGCCTGAAAAACCGACTCGATATCCTCCTCCCTTGACAAATCTCTTTTGACAAAAGCGCCCCATTTAACCGCTTCCCGATGCCCATGGACAAGATTGTCCAATACAATCGTCTCATAGCCTTTGCGGTTTAATAGCTTATTGACATGGGAACCGATATATCCTGCTCCTCCACAGATTAAAATCGCCATATCCCTCCTCCTTTTCCGGAAATATTTTTATAGAAAATCTTCTCCCCGCCAGGTAATCCCTCCCGTTATTCCGAGATCCTTTTTGCTGGATCAAGCCATATGATTTTTTTGGGCGGAACATTTTGCCTGACTAAATGCTCTTTCACCGCATTCGCCACGTCTTTTTCATTGATGGCAATCAGGACATAATCATATTCCGCCGTCCCGATCGCCTCCACGGGGCAGACGTTAACGGCATTGGTCTGAAACTTCCGGCAATCCCTGTCCACAACCATCACAAGCTCTACATGCCTGTTTTTCTGAATCTCCCTATACCAGTCCCTGCCGACGTCGCCAAAACCGTACAAAATAATCCTTGAACCCTTCGGCGCAAAACCGTCGGGCAGCACCCAGCGCTTTCCGCTCTGCATCCATCCCATACGTTCTTTCAGCCATTCCGTAACATGAAGAAATTCCCGTGTACACTCCTGTATACATATGTCTTTCTCAACCATCGCCTGATTCAGTACACGGATTTGGTCGCACAGGAATTCTTTCTCGTCATATTGTTCCATTTTCTTTATGGTTTCATATATGGGCGGATCGTCATAAAGTTCTTCCGGACAGTCGGAAAGCCCCAATTCCTTTATCGCTTTCTTTTGGTAAAACGAATAAAACTCCGAAAAAAATACCGGCGTTGTCATCGAGCCCGCATACCAGGCGATATACCCGGCCGCCCGGTTTACAAAACTCTTTTCAAGCATCCGAAACAATCCGCGTCTTTCCAGTTCCGCTTTCTCGGCAGACAGCATTTCGTAACCGCAATACCAAAACTGATCTTTCTTATAGGCCAGCGAGGAAACCACATTCGTCCTGTGCGTGATCAGCACTTCTCTCACGATCGTGATAGCCTCCGCCTCACCCAGCGATACATCCACAAAAAGCTCATCCTCCGCGGCCCTTATATCCTGGAATCGCAAGTCTTTCTCTCTGATAAAATCGGCCCGGTACATCTTGTCCCATGCCCATCCCGCCGTCAGCTGAAAAATAGATTCGGGAATATCTCTTTTGGAAAAAACATCTTTTGGGGGCAAATGATCCATATCCAGCGCGCCATCCAGGTCGTGCTCTTTTCCTAATGTCTCATCAAATCCCCGGCTCCCGCAGATGACAATATCCGCGTTTTTCTCATGCATGGCGGCTGCCATCTTCTCGATCAATCCGTGATCAAAATAATCATCGGCGTCCAAAAATATGACATACTCTCCCTCGGCAACGCGAAAACCATTATTTCTTGCGACTCCGGCATATTGATTTTTCTGCCGTATCAGTTTGATTCTTGCATCCTTTTTCTGAAAACGCCGTATGATTTCAGCGCTGCCATCGGTGGAACCGTCGTCCACACATATGATCTCCATATGTTTATATGTCTGTGAAAGAATGCTTTCCATGCACTCGGTCAGATATTTTTCCGCGTTATAAACCGGTATTATTACGGATACTTTCCTCTCTCTCATCTGCCACATCCCAATGATCTCACGTTTTTCTGTGCTTCTTTATCCGTTCCGGTCTCCCCGGCGCCCCTCCCGTGATCTGCCGGTATACGACCGGTTACGTCCAGCCACAGTCTGTAAGACAGCCATCCCACAAACTCTCTGTTATCCAGCACGTCTACCGCGCCCTGTTTGATCAGCCGTTCTTTCACCCCGTCGCTGATCGCCCTGTTGCGTATCGTAATGACCCAGAAAGCATCCGTCCTTCCGGACAGAGAAAGAAAATCAGGCTTTCTCATGGGCACTCCCCCGACCCGTTGATCGTCATTTGCCGCTTCATCCCATATCTCCACAGGATAGTCCAGCCCTAACCGGTCAAAATACCAGAGAAGCTGCCTGCACCAGTTTCCGCCGCCATAAAAAATCATTTTCTTTTCTGACAGCAGCTTTTCTATTTTGTTTCCGTCTACCTTTAACAGATTGTCCATATCATAGGGCAGGGACAGATCTTTCAATTCCCGATATGCCTTTTCTACGGAAGACACATAGCTTTCTTTCGCATTTCCTTTTTCTGCATTTACGGCCGCTTCTGTCTTTTTACCCGGAAACTTATCTGTATTTTCAATAAAAGTCATTTTCAGAAACTTTACCCTCAGCAGCGGCTGATCCTTAAATAGTTTTATCAAATATATACTGAGTAAACGCTCGGCCATAAAAGCCAGCGTCCGTGTTTCCTGTGGGTTATACTTCGCAAAATCAATTTTCTTCTCAGATACTTCCAGGACAGGGAACAGCCACCGGCAATAATCAATAAAGATTTCTTTTTTCATCACAAACATGTTATACCAGTATGCATAATGGCCTGTTCTGAATTCCTGCACAGCGTCAAAATAGTCCGGATAAAGCTCTATTACCGTCCTGCATACCATATCAAAATCTGCGGCATGAAGATTCTCCAGACAGCTAAACTGCACCTCATTGGACACGGCTCCCCAATCGGAAGTATCTTCCACTAAAGGCAAGACGATATCCACATCTTTCAGGCACCGGCGTATCTCGTCATCCTGTAAACCGATTTCTTCTTTGTATGTTTCATTTATCCTTTCATACCAGAGAAATGCCCTCTTATCCTGACTGTGCGCCGCATCATTAAATACAAAATGGCGCCGGTAATGCATAAAACCGTAAAAATCTGCCTCTATATTTTTCCACGCCCAGTATTGGGCCGTAAGCTCACAATATCTGGCGTTTTTATTCGATATATTCACACCCTCATCGTCACGCAGGATATTTAAATCAACTTTACTGTTTTTTGCGCCGACCTGAATCGGCGTCATAATTTCACTCTCCACAATTTCACTGTCTTTGTGGTAAGAAATCAGAATTTTTATCTGATCCGTTTTTCCATTCATGAAAAGGCACCTCTTTTCCTGACCCGTTTTTTCCGGCTATCTTATTTTTAGTCTCCCCTTCCGGATCACATCATAACTTGCGTCAGGATCCGGACTGAAATGTATATTGATATAGATTTTCTTCCTTCCCTTTGTCAGGGCAGACCGCCCGGCCTCAATATCGTTTCTCAGTTCTTCCAGAGCCCGCAATTCCCGCACTAATTCATCATGCAGCGGATGGTCGTACCAGAAAGGATTCACCTCATGATATTCTTCCTCCGGCATTTCCCGCCAGTTAATTAACCGGGAGTATGTAACGGCGTCCGCGTCATAATGAACGGCCATTTTTGCGATGTCGCACAATTGACTGATATTTTCTTTCTGTATGACCACATGAAATTCAAACAGTTCAATCTCCCCTGAATTGCGCAGCGATTGTATGAACTTCAGATTCCGTAATACAGTCTCCCATTTTGCCGGACACCTTAACTTTTCAAAACTCTCTTTGGTTTCCGCGTCAATAGATACGGTTATATGACGAATCACCTCTTTACCGGTTCCCAGCGAATTCCAGGATACAGGATTCACTGTCGTTGCATTCGTCCTCAATTCGACCGCCAATTCCGGGTTTTCTTTTCTGGAAAAAGACTGCAATACCTTTTTACTGTGGGGAGAGATCATGGCCTCCCCGCAACCGGATAATGTCAAATGTCTGGCCTGGCCCATATAGGGTTTCAAATTTCTTTCATACAGTTCATCCAGTTTTGCGTTCTGTTCAGATGTATTCGTCTGAATTTCCAACCGGCACGACGGACATTTTAAATTGCAGTGCCCGTCATAAGAAAAATGCAGTTCTTCTATCGGGGGAATCACCGACAAATCACCGTCCAGAATTTTTCTGATCCAGCCTTCCTGATAGTCGCTCTTCCTGGGCAACCAGCCCGCCACAATATTGGCGCACTGATTCTTTTGGCAATACCGGAACGATCCGTCCGTCACGCTCCGTCTGAATTCTTTCCAGTCCTCCCCGGACCAGAATTCTCCCTCCGGCCGCGCCGCGCACTGAAGCGGACGAAAACAGGGGGAAAAATCAGCCAATCCTGTTTGGCTGTCGAATCCCCCGCACCATACAAAATTCAGACCGGACCAGCAAAACCGTTCTGCCAAATCATAGGCGGGAACCGGTTCTTCCACATGAATGCCCTTTTGTTTACACTCACATGCCGCCCGATAAAACATTTCATTAGCCAGAAGGCTGTTCGGTTCTTTTCTCATGGCATGCCTGGCCGTGTCCAGAGCTTCACTGTATTGTCCGCATGTCATCTGAAAACAGCATTCCGAAGCCATAAGCGAAACCGAGTCCTCTGCCAGACGCCGAAATGTATGTATCACGTCCAATACTTTTTCATTATCTTCTAACAAATACCCCAAAACTTCATTGACTACTTCCGTTACGGCAAATCCGTCATAGGGTCTGTCGTCCGCCATCCGCATCGGCCGCTCTAATGTTTTCACGCCATTCGCCAATAAATTCTGCAGTATGATTTCGATATCATATGCCATCTGAAACATATTTTCCGGTTTAGCCTGTACGAGAATGTCCATGGCCTCGTTCCAACGATTTTCCGGTATTCTGTTTACCGTGATTTTTTTCGATAATCTTTCCTTCAAAATGGCCTCATGAAAATCCGGGTAATCGTTTTGAATTTTTTTCTCTGCCAGATCTTTTTTCAAGACCGGAAACAAAACCGGAAGATACGGGCCCTCAATCAATTCATATTGACGGTAAAACTCATCGATGATTTCTTTTGCCGCATCGGCGGCATATTTCTTTACTTCCGGAAAAACGGCAAAATTTTTCAATAATTTTCTGTAATCTCTGAAATAGAAAATATTATCGTATCCTTTTTGGGTGTAACGGCCAATCACATCGTATCGGGATATTTTATCGTCGATAAAAACAATGATCGGGACATCAAAACTTCTGGTTTTTGTTTCCGGTCTCACAACGGGAATGCCGCAAATATTCTCTACATCGGCATAGGCGTCCCAGATCTCATAGAAATCCAGCCGTTCGCGCAGGCAGGGAATATATTTGTGGGCCATCTTCCCCGCACCATAGCCGATCGCTTTCCGATCCGGCATATAATATGTTTTGTCAAAACATGCATAGACAATTAAAACGAGATCTTCAAACGGTACTTTTGCCATCGCTTCCGAATCTGCTTCCATGGATGACAAAATCCTGGTTCTCCATATGGCTTTCTCACTCTTCCCGAGCGCTTTTACCGCCCTGTACAACTTGCCGGCTTTCATTTGATCGTTCTCCTTTTGCTGCTTTCATTTTTGTGACTGCCTGTCCCTATCGCAAACAGTTTCGCTTTTTTCTATATTCATCCCATACAATCTTCTTCTCCGGTACGTTCATCCCCATTAAGGCTTTCCTGATACTATCCGCGATTCTCTTGCTGTCAATGGCAATAATCAGATAATCGTATGGGATATCCGAGATTCTCTCAACAGCTTCCACTCCCAATTCCGCGCCGATATTTTTCCAGTTTTGATCGACCCACAATACCAGGTCCGCATACCCTGATTCTTTCAATTGAGCATAAAACGCCTTTCCCACCAGTCCCGCCGCATATATCACGACTCTGCTCCGGAAAGGGATCTGCGCATAGGGAAACTGGAATTCCTCAAAACACTTCAGCTTTCCCTCGCTTTCCCTTACGTCTACCATAATGCAGTACATCAACTGGTCAAACTCGGCTATCTCCCTGGCATTTTTCCAGAAAATATCCGACTGAGGAAGCTCGGGGTAATGCCATGGCTTTCTTGTCCCCGCAAAATGCATAATAAAAGCGCTCTCCTGATCCGCCACATATTCCTGGCGAAACTCTTCAAATACTTCCTGTACCCGCCACAGATATTGGGGCTGATAATTCCATCTTTTATCCAGGATGTAATAGTTTTCATACAGCACAATATTCAACGCGTCCTGATCCGCGAAATAGAGCCTTCTGTCTTTTCTTTTGTAATCCTGCGCCAAGAGCTCAAGACATTTTTCACGAACTCTGTTTTCTTCAAATTTCCGCGTATTGATTACCAGTACGCCTGCGTTAAATGTCTTTTTGCAATCCAGCCCCCCCAGTTCCCGCGCATGCATTTCCAACGGAAAGCAGGGAATATCCGGCGCCGCTCCCACCGCATAATCGCCAAGATCACACGCATACAATTCCGCCACATCAGACAATATGCACATGTCCGAATCCAAATACAATATTTTCTCATACTGGGGCAGAATGCAGGGAATGAACAGCCGATAATACGTTTCTATGGATAAATGCAGTGATTCTTTCAAGTACACGTTTGATGTGTATTTCGAGATATCCACACACTCTACGCTTGCATGACCTGCGCTCAGAGACTCCAGCAGCTTACAGTTTTCATCGCTTATATTGGTCTGAAAAACGTATATATGATAAAAATAATCTCTTTTCGCATTCTTAATCACGGTATAGACGGCCATATAACAGAACATAACATATTTGTTATTTGCCGCAAAAACAATCGGTATCACAGGCGTTTTCATGATTCCTCATCCTTCCGTCATTTTCATCGAAAAGCAAACAGATGATTTTTGTCTGCTTCTCACATATAAAAGTCATAATCCGTCACGGCAATACAATATTTATCCTTATGCTTTACAAAAAAATAGGATGTTAAAAGCTCCGCCGCATAAGCAATATGCCTGTCGCCGGTATGCCCATAGCCTGTCTCCAGATCAATGTCCAGCATTTGAAACAATATGGGAAAAATCCACTGACAATAGGCATCATAGATATCGTTTCTCGCCACCGCCATGTTATTGGGATAATAAAAGCAGGATCTCATATAATCACGGAAGCTTTCTTCATCCTCCGGCGTACATCTATGTATTGCCTGAAACAGGGACGCAAATACGGCTTTCTTCACAGGCGTTTCCGCGAGAAACATATTCCCCACCCCATAGGGCGCATATCTGGCCGTTGTGAGGACCGCGTCGATTCCGTTCTGCTCCATGGCCAGGATTTCTTTTTCAGAAATGACAAAATGCCTCCTGTAATGACATAACCCTTTATAGGCAATGCCGCTGACATTTTTCCAGATCCAGTACGCGCCTGTCATTTCGGCAAGCAGGCGATTTTTATCCGCAATGGATTCCCCCACGTCATCGTACAGGCAGGACGTCTGCTCCTCCGCGTTCCTTTCTCCCAAATGCAAAGGGCATATCCACGCATGACAGGTATCCAAAACAATTTTTGCGCTGTCCCTTTTGCTCAGCGCCATATAAATCTTCATCATATCGGCGGCCGGTCCTGCTGCCGATACCCGGCTGTCCTTTACCATTTCGTGCAAATTTCTATATTGACCCAGCGACCTCTGATATTGTTCCCGTAAATCACATCTTTCCGTCTCTCTCAGGACATCCCCGGTATCTTTATAAAAAAGTGTGGGAAACTTATAATAGCGCCCCGTCATTCCGGCCGTTTCTCTCACATTCAGCCAGGTGGGATCATGACTGCTTTCCTCCAAAACAAAAGAATATCCGGCGTCTTTTTGCCATTCCCCTATCAGCTCTCTGCCTTTTAACACAGACATTTCTTCCAGGCTCACCTTTTCAAAATTCTGAAACCCTTTACTCCTGGCATGGGATTCCACACTCTTGTGATACTTTTCCGGCATGGCCATAATCACCGTACAGGCCTGATATTGCCCTGCGTATTCGCCGATTTCTTTTACCTGAAAGCCCTCCAGATCCGTCGGATTATCCCTCGTATCTGTAACCGCAAAACCGACAATATGATTTCTTTTTCCGTTCGAAATCAGAAAGCGGCAGCATTCCAACGCGACAAGATGCGCGCCGTATATGATGATTTTTCCGGTGATCCGATTCAGTTTATACTCTAAGCTCATCTCTTCCACACGAAATATCCTTTCTCTCATCCGTATATAGCTTTCTTACCTCTTTCACATTTTTTACCCATCGTTTTTCCATCCCCCTTTTTTCCAAAAGATTGTCAATCCGTTCCCTTCCGCCGACATTCTCAGATCCTTCATGTATTCTGGATACATTATAAAAGGGAACTCCATACTGCATGGCAATAAGCGTCCCGTGAAAAGAATCCGTGCAAACTGCCTTTGCATATTTAATCAACGAAAGGAATTGTGCCGGCCCCGCATCTTCATATTTCATATATCCTCTGTATTCACCGTCCGCAAATACGTTTGTGGGAATATAGATCACTTTTTCCGCCCGATACTGAACTTTTAACTCTCTCAATATCACCTGATACGGAGACAATCTCCCCAGCAGATAGCAGAAAATATAGGGCTCTTCTATCAATTTCTTATCGGCTACCCGATCCCACTCCATGCTGTTCAGGCGCAGCGTCGGATCTTCTTTCACCGCAATTTCTTTATTTACATACTTTCTTAAAATATCCGCCCCGACCTGTTCTCTGACGCTCACTTTATCAAGCTTCTCTATCAACAGCGCCATTTTTCGGTAATACATTTCAAACTCCGGCTTCTCATAAAATATCCCGCTGGGCGCATAGGCAATTCGTTTCTGCGCCGGCGTGCCAAAGTCTAAAAACCAGATCGGGTCAAAATGAATCGGATTCCAGATCTGATCGCTTCCGCATATCAGCACCCTGCAGTCTTTTGTCATTTCTTCCACCATACTTTTTGTATAACAGGGCGGTGACAGCGGTATATATTTTTTGATAAACTGTTTAAAACGTATGACACGAAGCGTCTTCTCCCCTTCGACTACTTTCCAATTGAAATATTGCTCATACTTTTCATTAATAAACCGCCCCCAGACCGTGCGGTTGGAAAAATGATATTTGCATATATCTCCGGAATCCTTTCTTCGATATTGCACGACCAAAGGCTCAAAACCTGCTTTCTTTACCAGACGCTGCATCGCATAACACTGAAAGATCTGTCCATAATTCGTCGGCCCGTTATTATCGCACCATGTTAAAATTGCCGCTTTCGGCTTACTTCCTTTCTTTCTCCTCATTCCTACCTCTCAGCTATACAGTACTCCAGGATATCTTCCAATGACATAATGACCGCGTTCGTTTTTTCTTCCAGCCCCTTTACAATTGTGTGGTAATCCTGAACGGGAGTGACAACAATGACCTCCGTTTCAGGAAAAGCAATTTCGCAGGAACTGTATATTTTTAATCCCGACATATTCTTGGAAGACGCCATCCGGTCAATACCATACAGGACGGCAACCTCACTGCCTTTTAATTCATCATACAGACGTTCACCCAGCGCTCCCATTCCGTATATGGCAACGTTTTTAATCAAATTGTCTTTGAAAAATGAGATCATACTCCCGCCCTTTTGTCTCAGGCACAGCCATTGATTGAGTATCTGAAATCCCACTTCAAATCGGTTACCCGAAACGACCGGCTGTACGATTTCTTTTTGTTTTTTCATACAACGCTTCACCTCCGAGTATGGTTTCAAACGCGCTTTTCCGGATCATTATGAAATGAAATACATGTATCTATGACCCCCTATGAGCATTTCTCCCTGAAAATACATTAAATAAAACATATTGGTCATTCGTTCTGACGGACGAATGATGCGGATTCCTCCGCTTCGCTTCCTGCTACGTCACGGTACGTCGTCACCGTCTGTTTCCCGGTTAACCCTTCCCATGTTCACAGGCTCCTGGCCTACCCAATACGCATTCTGCGCTCTATACGCTTCCTGCCTTCTAATGCCGTCTCCGATGCGCTGGCCTGTGTGTACGCCGGTCATCCCGGGCTCTTCTCAGATACGGCCGGTCTCACGCGCCGCCTTTTTACCTGGCTGCCCCTCTCCGGCTTCTCCCCTGCACACAGGCCGGCGCACCGGCCTTTTTCTATAGCGGGCGTTTTTACACCCGCCTTATCATGAACCCGCCTTTTAGTCCTCCCGGTGAAATCCCGGCCCTCTGCCGGTATTTATCATAAAGGCGTTTCCTATGATCCCTGTCCCCGCTTCTTTACATTGCGGGCGGCATTGGTCTTTTCTTCTTCCTGATAACCGCACGCCAGGCAACGAAATTTTCCGTCCCTTTTCTCTCCACGGGCCCCGCAGCGGCTGCATTCTCTCCCGATATCTTTTCCCAGCACGCGGATCAGCTCCACGCCCCGTTCCCCGCACTTTTGTTCCAGACGTTTTCGGATATACCCCCTCTGCCACTGGCCCAGCGAATAGTTGATCCTCTTATCTATTCCCCCGGCCCCCGGCGGAGGCAGCTTCGCCATGTACACGGTCTTCGGTTTTTCGGACGCAAAAAAACGGTTCAGTTCCCGGTTGATATAGCTGTGCAGCCCCTCCTCCCGGCGCCGTTTCCCGGCGCTGTACTTTTTCCTCCCCGGCTTCTGGGCCCGGTTGCGGTTGTAGCTGGCCGTCTGTTCTCTGATCCAGTCCGAGTACTCCAGCTGACGCCGCCCCAGCTCCGTCCCATAGCCGTGCCCGCCGTCCGTGGTCAGCATGGTGTGAAATCCAAACGCCACGCCCACCTGCTCCCGATAGTCCCCGTGGGGCCGGATGGTCACATACACGGGAACGAGCAGTTCCAGGCGGTCTTCCGCCGGGTACAGTCTGACCTTTAGTCGGCTCTCATACCGGTTGTTGTCCGTCAGGGGCACATAGATCCGCTTACGCTTTTCTTTTACGGACAGATAGATGCCGTGATCCCCATAACGGTAGGCCCGCTCGGCTATGGAAAATCCGTCCGCCGTGTCCGTGTGCAGCTTCCCATGGTATCTGCGCGCCTGGCGGCACAGGTATTTATGCAGCCTTTCCGTATCCACCCGCCCGGCCAGCTCCTCGTACCGGTTTCTCATCTTCTCCGGCAGCTCTACCGGTTTTCGGTTCAGCGCCGCGTCAAACACAGTATTCACTTTCAGGGCAAACCGCAGGTAGTGCTTTTCATCCGCAGTAAAATTCTCATTCCCACCGACCAGCCTCGCCAGTTTCGACTTTGTCTTTGTCCACCGGCCTTTGATATCCCCCAGAGCGTCAAAGACGGCGAGGTAGAAATATACTGACGGCAGCCCCAGCTTTTCCCTGTAGCCGCTGGCCGTCATCTCATTCTGCACCGTATAGCCCGGATAGATCTTGGACAGGCTCCCCGGGCCGCCGAACCGGCTGTACACGTAGTTCTTCACACACCGGCAATCCTCCGCGACCTCCAAAAGCCTGCGCATATCTTCCTTCGCAATGGGTTCCTTATTATATTGGCGGACGGTCTTACAGATCTTATCCGGCGGCATATTTCTTTCTTTTCACCTCCGTAAAAGGCGCTGCGGCAGTACTTTTTTCGATGAGAAGAAAAAATTCTCAAAACATATACGTTTTGAGAATTTTTGCCATGGTAATATTTTTCGTATAACTTTCACAGTATGGGGGTTATTTTTCTTGACATTTTGACGATAATCAAATAAGATGAGAGAGAAATTCAACCGAAAAAATCGGTGCTCAAAACGTATGGTTTATGAGAAAAACCGCCGCAACAGTCTTATCTCCTGTGGCGGTAAAAATTACTTACCAAACAGATCACTGTGTGTTCCGGTACGGGACAGCGTCAGCACCAGCACATCATCCTCAATCCGGTAAATGAGAAGCCAGTCCGGCTGAATATGACATTCCCGGTGCCCCATCCAATCGCCGGTCAGCTCGTGATCCTTTGCTTTCAGCTCACCCGATCAGAACTTTCTTTCCTTCAAAAGCAAATCCATACTTCCGGATCCTCTCCGGGGCAATACCCTTCTCCTCCAGCGCCGCCGCATACCGTTTTTCTTCAATCTGAGTCAGCGCCGCCTTCACCGTATCCTCCAGCGTGCTCTCCTCCTCCGGGTCATGCACCTTAAATTCCAGAATAAAGGCGTCGTCCGTCCCGTTCAGCGGCTCCAGCATCACGTCGTACCGGCCGTAACCGCTCTCCCTATTGGACGTCACCGTGTAACGGCCCCGCAGCTCCGCCAGAAGCCCCAGCACAAAGCCATGGTAAAATCGTTCCGGCTCTGCGGCCTCGGAGGGTCTATTCCCAGTATCAAAGAAACTGAACGTGGCCAGGGACACTTTATTCATATAGATATTCATTTCTTTTTCATTGCCACGCAGCAGAGCCTCCACAAAATCATTGTACACTGACCCGTTTCCCGCAAACCAGCCCCGGATCATTTTCTCAAACATGACGCGTACTTCTTTGTTCGTCAGAACCAGGTCATACTCCTCGCGTCCCCACTCTTCCAGAAACATATAGTTTTCCACCCGGAGATAACCGCTGGCCAGCAGCAGGCTCCAGATCGCGCTCTCACTGGCATCAAGCTGGTTAAATATGATCTGTTCGTCAATTTCCGTGTGGAGCGTCTTTCCTTCCAGCAGATCCTCCATGATCGTCTTTACTTTTGTGCTCCCCTCGCGGATCAGCTTTCCCGCCAGGCTGTTGCTGCTGGTGTTGGCCCAGTAGGGAGAGAAACGCTTTTTATCGATATAATTTAAAATTGACCAGGGATTATACATATCCCGTCGTGTCCCGAAGGTAAAGCCGTCATACCACTCCCTCACCTTTTCCAGCTGCCCAGACAAACCGTACTCATCCAACACATCTTCTACCTCCTGCTGCGTAAAGCCAAAAGAGTCTTCATATTTCCCAGACGTAGTTGTCACCACCTCTAAATTATTCAGATCCGAGAAAATAGACTCCTTGCTCACCCTGGTAATCCCCGTCAGCAGGGCCCGTTCCACATACGGATTGCTCTTAAAGGTAGCATTAAACAGATTCCGGATAAAGGACACCAGTTCCTCCCAATATCCGCCCACATAGGCTTCCTGCAGCGGCGTGTCGTACTCGTCCAGAAGGATGATTACCCGTTTCCCATAGTAACGCATCAGATAATCCGACAGGCATTTCAGGGAATCAGAGGCAATATAATCCTCCATTTCCGCCGATACCAGACGATACCGCTCTTTCTCGTCGCAATTCATGCAATCGCTTTCCAGCAAAAAATCAAACCGGTTGTACAGGTTTTTGATATACTGGCA
This sequence comes from uncultured Lachnospiraceae bacterium, assembly GCA_910588295.1. Lineage (GTDB taxonomy): Bacteria > Bacillota > Clostridia > Lachnospirales > Lachnospiraceae > UBA11957. The sequence continues at coordinate 113,547 of CAJUQO010000004.1, forward strand.
TATTTTTTTTCTGACATTTACATAGGATGTCTCCTTCACACCGGCAAAACTTAATGCGATGACAGGATATGTGCCCTGTAAATCACGGTACTTCTCTTCATCCCAAACAGACATCCCCTGGAACAGATCGCCTCTGCCGGCGTACTCCACAGAAAAAAACTGCTCCGCCATACTCATATTCAGCGTCTTCCCAAAACGCCTGGGACGGGTGATCAGCGTCACGTCGTCTCTGTTTTCCCACCATTCTTTGATAAATCCCGTCTTATCCACGTAAAAGCAGCCGTTCTCCCTTATCTTTTCAAAACTCTGTATCCCGATCCCTACAGTTCTCGCCACGTCTGCACCATCCTTTCACCAAACTGCCTGTACAGCGGCCAAACACACATCTTCCACAAAACACGCCAACGCCGTCCCCGGCAGCATAAAGCATATAAAAACAGCCTGGCTTGTTTACAGTATAACAAGTTCAGGCTGTTGAAGCAACGGTTATCCGATCATTGTTACTGGTCACGGACAATGTCATGAACTTAAGCCCGGACGCTGCCACATGTGGCATATAAGTCCTGGGCGGGCTGGGGCAACGCTGCGGTGAACTAACTGCTAACTGCGACTGCAGAAAATCGTCCACTGGACGTTTTTCTGCACGCTAAGGCGTAAGACGCTCAGGAAGAGCCTTCGCGCCTAAGTCTCCGTAAGCAGTGGATTTCACCTCCGCTAAAAGCGCCCCTGAAATGCCCTTCCAGAACTTATATGCCACACGTGTCAGCTGTGTGACGGCTTAAGTAAACGACATTGGGTCACGGAGTAACAGTAACGTCAAATTTGTAAACTTTTTAAGATATGCGTATATTGTATTGCAATTAGCTATACAATATGCCATAATCAATAACAGAAAGGATGGTGCTTATTATGGCAACAAAAAGTGCAAATGTAACAGCTCGTGTGCAGCCTGAAATTAAACGGCAGGCGGAGGCAATTTTGGATAAGATAGGATTGCCTGTTTCGGTTTTAATTGATACCTTATACAGACAAATCATTATGACAGGCGGCGTTCCGTATTCCTTAGCAGTTCCGAACTTGCCTACAAGGGACAGTATGACGGACGCTCAATTTAATGCAATGATGGAAAAAGGATATCATCAGGCAAAGACAGGCGAGGGACTTTCTGTTGATGAAGCCTTTGCTGAAACCCGTGAGGGTATTTAACGGTACGAAGTTAAACTGACCTCACAAGCAATCGAGCAAATTGAAGAAATCGTGCAGTATATTTCCAAAGTGCTGTTTGCACCGGAAACGGCACGAAAATGGGCAGACACTCTGCAAAGTGAAATCGCAAAGCTGGATTTTATGCCATCACGCTACCCTCTTACAGAGGAAGAACCGTGGCATACGAAAGAACAAGAAAGCAGTATGGATTACGGCAGTGATTTATGGGCGGAGAGATCAGATTGCGGCTCTGACGGATATGTCGTTTGACGATACAGAGCGATAAAGCCCGATTTGTGGAGGATAATATGGCTTCGAGTAAAGAGTATTTAGATTTTATATTAGAACAACTATCTGAATTGGAAGAAATAACATACAGGGCAATGATGGGAGAATACATCATCTATTATCGTGGAAAGATTGTGGGCGGTATCTATGACGATAGATTGCTTGTTAAACCGATAAAATCAGCGATTAGTCATATGCCAACAACTTCGTATGAATTACCCTACAAGGGAGCAAAAGAAATGTTGTTGGTTGAGGATGTTGATAATAAAGAATTTTTAACAGAGTTGTTTAATGCTATGTATGACGAACTTCCAACTTCGAAGAAAAAGAAAATTTGAAGTTTCATTTTTGTTAATCCTGCCGAAAGGCTTGATTATAAATATTATATTTTAAGGAGATTGCTGTTTGAGAAAAAACAACACCTTGGAGATTGTGGCATAACCGGGAGGTTATGAATGAACCGTGCAGGCAGCAGATGCCACGATCATGCCCGCTGTGAAAGTATGTGGGCAAGGATGAAATCAGAACTGCTGTATGACCGTTATGATACGGAAAAAATGACCACGGAAGAACTCAGGACGATTATCTGGAGATATTTCATCAGCTACTGGAATAACCGAAGAATCTGCTCTGCCAATGGAGGGCTCCCTCCTATGGTTAAACGACAGCAATACTATGATTCCCTGAAAGAAGCAGCATATGAAGCGGATAATTAAATCCTGACTTTGTACGGTATATATCAGCGCCGTTCCGCTCCCGCACACGATCAAGAAAATACATATAGCAGTGCTGACATCCCTCGCTGCATTTTACGCATCCATGCCACGGGTTCCATATATCGTGCATAGCATCACCTCAAATCAGAAAGCACCGTTCCAATATCCCCGTCAATGCAAATGGATTGTGTCTCAATTTCTTTCGGGCATACCGCCTCGCCGTAATTGACACAGGCATAGACAGCGCTCGGATTTTTAGCTGTCATCTGCCAGAACGGGTATTTAATAATACCTGGGGAGTTATGTTTATTGCGCACCATTTTTATACTGTCTGGTATATCAAAATTCCAGGCTGTCTGGCTTCAAAAGAAAATACTTCATTCCCATGATGACAAATCCTTCTTCATTTCTCCAGGGTTTTGCCGTTCCGCCTACAATCACTATTTTCTTAAAGGAATCTGGAATATTACGCAGAGAACGAAATTCTTGCGACTGCTTTTCCTTTGATGCCAAATCATAGGCCGCCTGAATATAATATCTCTGGCTTCCCTGATTCACTACAAAATCAACCTCAAGCTGCCTGCGTATGCGTTTTCCTTCTTTATTTTTTCCGTACATATCTACAATGCCTGTATCAACATTATATCCGCGGATCAGCAATTCGTTATAAACGATATTCTCCATAATATGTGTTGGCTCCTGCTGCCGGAAATTTAATCTTGCATTTCTAAGACCTACATCCGTAAAATAATACTTTAAATTCGCACCAACATATTTTCTTCCTTTAATATCATAACGATTGGATTTTGAAATCAGGAATGCTTCCTCAAGGTAATCAATATGTTTGGATATTGTTTTATTCGTATAGCTAATCTGGCGCTCACTTGCAAAGGTATTGGAAATCCGGGTTGGATTTGTCGGCGCCCCGATGACAGATGCCAGAATATCAACCAACGTATTCAAATCGTCCATACTTTGAATACCATTTCTTTCCACAACATCCTTCAGATATACGTTTGTGAAAATGTTTTTCAAATATTCGGCCTTCTGGCGTTCCGTATGAAATCCGGCAACCTGCGGCAGTCCTCCATAAATCATATAATCGTTCCATACATCCTCATATTCTCCATCGCAGGCAGAATAGAATTCTGCAAAAGAAAGAGGATAAACCCTGATTTCATCTCCCCTGCCCCGAAACTCTGTCACAATGTCACTGGACAAAAATCTGGAATTGCTGCCTGTTACATAGATGTCAATATTACTTATACGGAGCAGGCTGTTCAGTACCTCTTCAAATCGGGGCATAAATTGTATTTCATCTAAAAGCAGATAATATCTTTCATCGTCTTTTACTGCAGTTTTCACATACTGATAACATATTTTGGGATCCCGTAATTCTTCATTTTCAATGCCATCCAGCGCAATCTCAATGACATGGCCTTCATCTACGCCATTTTGCAGTAAGTATTTTTTAAATATTTGAAACAGCAAAAATGATTTTCCACATCTTCGTATGCCTGTAATCACCTTTATCATTCCATTATCTTTTCTCAGAATAAGCTGCTGAAGGTAACAATTTCTTTCAATTTCCATCCTGTCACTCCCTGTTTTTGTGCAAATACATACTTTTAAGTAATCTTATTTTACTACAAGCAAAATCTTATTTCAATATGTTATTCCCTTTTTTTGTGTATTTACACAATTTTATGTAATGCAGAAGTAAGACAGGAAATCGGAGCAATCGTGTCAATATAAATGACCCGATTGACCCGATTTGATCTGATATTTTTATTATACCCACAAATGAACAATATAACTGACTCTGTTGTCTTATAATTGTTCGAGTACCTTTCCAATATCTGCATTGATACAGATGGAGCGGTCTCTGATTTCCGTTGGTGCACTGGCTTCCCCTGAATTGACGCAGGCATAGGTTGCCTTTGGATTCTCCGTTGTCATCCTCCAAAAAGAAAATTTTACTATGCCCAGGGTATTGTAGCCCACACCAAGCTCCAAAAACAGAATTCTCTGATTTTTCCTTTCCCGCAGGAAATTTTCGTATCGCCCTGCTGCCAAATGCCAGCCTTCATCCTCTACAAATTTATCGTCCGAACGCAGATTCATCGTCAGCGGTTTCCCACATTTCGGACATTTCGGAATCAGCTCCGCGGGAATTTTCATATTCCTTTGTTCGTCCATCATACGCCGTATGGTTTCTTCGTTGTCATAGGTATCTATTCCGCAGGGGATGCTGCATTGAAACAGCCCGTAATCCCCCTGTGTATAGAACAAACTCTTTTTATCAAATCCCGCCTTTTGAAAGCAGTGGTCTACATTCGTTGTGATGACAAAATAATCTTTGTCTTTCACAAGCCCAAAAAGTTCCTGGTATAGCGGTTTCGGTGCGTCCATATAGCGATTGACATAGATATACCGGCTCCAATAAGCCCAATGCTCCTCCGGCGTTTTGTATGGATAAAAACCGCCGGAATACATATCATGAAAACCGTATTTTTCCTCAAAGTCCGAAAAATACTCATGAAATCTCTCGCCCGTATACACAAACCCTGCGGACGTGGAAAGGCCTGCCCCTGCGCCAATCACAACGGCGTCGGCAGATCAGAGCGCTTCCTTCAGGCGGCTAATTTGTTCGGAGCAGCTTTTTGTAGATTTCGTAGTCCAAATCTTTGAAAACATTAAATATCACCTTCATTTCGCTTTGTTTTTGCGCCATAAATTCCGTTACAGTCTGTATGGCAATTTCGGCTGCACGGTCGTTTGAAAAATGAAACTCTCCGGTGGAAATACAACAGAAAGCAATGCTGTTTATTCTGTTCCGTTCGGCAAGCTCCAAACAGGAACGGTAGCAGGATGCAAGCAGCCTTTCATCTTCTTTTGTCACACAGCTTTTGACGATCGGGCCGACTGTGTGAAAAACATAATTGTGATTTTGTCAAGATTAGTTGACACATTTTCTTCAAGGGTTTTGTATCCTATGCTGCTTCTTTCAGGGAATCATAGTATTGCTGTCGTTTAACCATAGGAGGGAGCCCTCCATTGGCAGAGCAGATTCTTCGGTTATTCCAGTAGCTGATGAAATATCTCCAGATAATCGTCCTGAGTTCTTCCGTGGTCATTTTTTCCGTATCATAACGGCCATACAGCAGTTCTGATTTCATCCTTGCCCACATACTTTCACAGCGGGCATTATCGTGGCATCTGCCGCCTGCACTGTTCATACTTTGCTGTATGCCGTACTGCCGGACCGCATCGCGGTAAAGCTGGCTGGTGTACTGGCTCCCCCTGTCACTATGGATAATGGCTCCACGGATACCGGGGTACGCATTAAAAGTATTTTCCAGTGTCTGAACACATAACGGTGCCTTCCTGTCGGTATCCATTGCCAGACCGGCCACGCTGGAATCAAAACAGTCAAAAACAGCAGAAACATACAGTTTTCCATCACTGGCTTTGATCTCCGTTATATCTGTAACACATTTGGAATCTGCACATCCGCATATTTCGGCTGCTCTGCGAGCAATGCTTTGATTAAGAAAATTCTTCTTTCTGTTTGGTTCATTTGCCGCCTCGTTTCCGGATTGCACCCACAGGACAGTTTTCATAACAGTTTCCGCAGTGCAGGCAATGTTCCTGCCGGATAAAATAAGGCTTGCCCTGCGTAATGCACTGCTGCGGACAACCACGCTGACATTTCCCGCAACCGATACAGCTATCGGTAATGACATATCCCTTTTCGGAAAGCGTTCCCGCTCCAAGTGTATAGATTTCCCTGAAAATCGGCTTTACTCCAAGATTGAAGTATTCAATCTCTGCGTCTTTTATCTCGAAAACGATCCCTATTTTTCGTGTATCGCCCGAATAAACATTGGAGATGTAGGGCTGCTCTGCAAAAATCGTGTTGATCTTATCTTCCTGCTCCGATTCGTGGACAAGCTGCGCCTTTGCGGACAGCCGAATCATTTCTTTGAAACGGGTATAGGCGAGTATCTGCACCCTGCCGTCCGAAAGATGTAGGACGGATTTTGCGGACATTCAAAATAAAAAAGAATGTGGAGG